>CAZXNA010000235.1:0-1603 GCA_964641295.1 uncultured Thermoanaerobaculia bacterium | reverse complement strand
TCTCGTTGCTCGGGCAGCCTGGTGGGCGTGCGTACGGCTGTGCGTGTCGTGCTGGCGGGCGTGGCGGTGGGGGAGGCGGTCGTTCGGGGGTACGGGGCGGCCGTCGCCGGCCGGGGCCAGGCGGAGGAACGGCCGGGTCTGACAGCCGTGGCGACGCCGACCCCGGTCGAGGAGACCGTCGTCACGCCGGTGCCGCCAGCCGAGAGCGTCGTGGTGGGCCGGTCCGGGAAAAGGCGGCCCTCGCCCACCCTCGAACCGGCAGCGGCGGCGGAGGCGTCTCCACGGAGGAAGGCGACAGCCACGAAGGTCCGTCCGACCCCGACCCGAGTGCGGCCCACACCGACACGCGCGAAACCGAAGCCTGCACCGCCCGCCGTCCGGAAGGCCGGACTGTGGGTCCAGGTGCTTGCAGTCAGCCACCGGAGCGCCATCGACCCGGCCCGGAAGAAGCTGGAGAAACTGGGTTTCCCCAGGGATCACCAGCGCCTGCTGACCGAGCCGACGGTGGGCGGCGGGACCCTCTACAAGCTCCGGATCGGCCCCTTCCCGGACCGGGCCTCGGCCGGCCGGGTGGCCCAGCGCATGCAGGCCTCGGGCTTCCCCGACGCCTGGGTGGTGGTCAAGTGAGTTTCGGCGGGCGGGCCCCGGCGCCGGTGCTGCCGCAGTGGATCCGGGAGCGCAAGCTGCGCCTCGCCGATCTCCACGAGATGAAGCGGAGCCTCCGGGAGGCCGGTCTGGCCACGGTCTGCGAGGAGGCCCGCTGCCCCAATCGCTCCGAGTGTTTCGGACGGGGCACGGCCACCTTCCTGATCAACGGCCGGATCTGCACCCGGAGCTGCGCCTACTGCTCCATCGCCAGTGGACGGCCCGATCCGCCCGACCCCGAAGAGCCACGGCAGCTGGCGGCCACTGCGCGCCGGCTTGGCCTGGTCCACGTGGTCATCACGGCCGTGGACCGGGACGACCTTCCCGACGGGGGCGCCGGCGCCTTCGTCGCCTGCATCGAGGAACTGCGGCGTCTTGAGAGCCCACCCACCGTCGAGGTGTTGACCCCGGACTTTCGAGGGGACCTGGCCCAGGTGGACCGGATCATCGACGCCCGGCCCGAGGTGTACAACCACAACGTGGAGACCGTCCCCAGGCTGTACCGGGAGGTCCGCCGCTCCGGCCGCTACGGCTGGGCCCTGGACGTGCTCAAGCGGGTGGCGGTGCGCGACCCGGGCATCGTCCGCAAGTCGGGCCTGATGGTGGGGCTGGGCGAGACCCGGGACGAGGCCGTCGCCGTCCTCGAAGACCTGGCCGCAGCGGGATGCCAGGTGGTCACCATCGGCCAGTACCTGAGGCCGACACCCCGCCAGGTGGAGGTTCGCCGTTACTGGCACCCGGACGAGATGGCCGAGCTCGAGGAGTTCGGAAGGGCCATGGGCCTCGAGGTCATCTCGGGACCCTTCGTCCGCTCCTCGTACCGTGCCGAGGAGGCCTTCCAGCGGGTCCTGGCGCGGTAAGGTCCGCACCAGGCCTGCCGCCCTGACGAACGCCGGCCACCCTAACCCTCTCTGACTCGCCCAGGCGGGCTGCCGGCTCGCGACGGAAGGCCTTCAGG
>CAZXNA010000234.1:0-1603 GCA_964641295.1 uncultured Thermoanaerobaculia bacterium | reverse complement strand
ATGAGCCACTCGTACGAGCTCGGAATCAACGCATAAAGAACCCCCGCGAGAAAGCCCACCTTCGCATCCCCGGTCAACCTCCGGGCAACCAAGACAACCGCAGGAACCGTCAGTACACTGAATAAAAGTGGAAGCCAGCGCAGGACCTCCAGTCCTGTCAACGGAGTCCAGGATTGAGCCAAGGCTCCAAGGTAAAGCGCCAGAGGTGGGTAGGCAAACGGAACTGCAGCGCCGTCATACGGCAGACCGGCTGGGAGGGAAAACCCACATTCTCTGATGGAAGCCATGGCGACGAGAAAGGGCGCTCCATCATTGTCAAGAGGGAGATCGCCGCCAGCAAGGGCCATCCCAGACCACGAGAAACAACAATGCTCTCCACCGCGCCAACGATGTTCCGCTCCAGCGACGACCACCAGGACTCGAAGGTTTCTTCTCCTTCCACTACCCGAAGTCTAACCCCATCGGATTGGCAATCGTAGCCATCTTTCCGATTAACCGGCTGAGGTTCATTGGTCGAGGTTGGTCAGGAGATGGGAATCCTTTCCCCCTGGAAAATCCGTGAAGTCAGGGTGTTCATCCTGGGAAACGGCTTCTCCCATCTCTGTGCGACCTTGGCCTGCTAAGCTCTGAGTCGTGAGGATCTCTATTGATGGCAAAGCACTCACGGCATCCCACGCTGGCGTCGCCAGGTACACGGCTGGACTGCTCGTAGGCATCGAGTCAGCCCGTGTGAAGAACCTCACTATCGAAACCTTGCAACCGTGGCGGTCACGAAGCACGCTTCTCTGGACTCTCTGGGACCTTCAGATGGCGTCAGGCCAGGGACTCGACCTGTTGCACTGTCCCTTCTACTACACGCCGCTGTGGCCACGGTGCGCGGTGACGGTGGCGATCCACGACGTGCTCCCTCTGACCCACCCCGAGTGGTTCCCCCGCCCGCTGCTCAGCCCGATCCGCTGGTTGATGCCTCGAAGTGCCAGGAAGGCTGCCGGGATCGTCACCTTTTCCAAGACGACGGCGGCGGCCATCGGCGGGATCTTCGGAATCCCTGGCGAGCGGATTCGTGTCATCCCCCACGGTGTGGACCACGAACGTTTCTGCCCTCAGGATGCGGAAAGCGTGGCGCTTGCTCGGAGTCGTTGGACCGGAGGGCGACCCTACCTGCTCCAAGTGGGGGCACTGGAGCCCAGGCGGGGCATCGACCTGGCACTGGAGGCCGCTGCGGCCTTGCGGCGGCGGTGGCCGGAGCTCGTGCTGCTCCTGGTGGGCGGGGGACGGGCTCCCGTGCGCGAGCTGGAGACCGCGCCGGACTGGGTGGTCCGTGCGGGGCACATCCCGGACGAGGAGCTCCCGCCCCTCTACGCGGGCGCCGAGGCCGTCCTCTCCCCCTCCCGCGGCGAGGGCTTCGACTTGCCGCTCCTGGAGGCCCTGGCCTGCGGGGCTGTCGTGGTGGCCTCGGACATCCCCGTGCACCTGGAGCACTTCGGCCCGGCCGTGGAGCGCTTCCCCACCGCCGCGGCCCAGGGGCTGCGCCCCGCCGTCGAGCCGCCCTTTGGCGCGTCCGCCCGCGCCCCCGGACCCCGCGAGGCCTGCACCCCTCTCG
>CAZXNA010000233.1:0-1690 GCA_964641295.1 uncultured Thermoanaerobaculia bacterium | reverse complement strand
GTCCGGGAGGCGATCAGGGCGGCCTCGGCGGCGATGGTACCGCTGCCGCACATGGGGTCGAGGAGGGGTTGCGAGCCGTCGTAGCCTGCCAGGAGAAGAAGACCGGCTGCCAGGGTCTCGGAAAGGGGGGCGTCGCCGCCGCTGCGCCGGTATCCGCGATGGGAGAGGGGCTCACCGGTTGCGTCCAGGGACACGGTGGCCTGGCCGTTGACCAGGTGGACATGGACGCCCACGTCGGGCTTCCGGCGATCCACGTCGGGCCGGCTGCCACGGCGCCCGCGGATCCTGTCGACGATGGCATCCTTGACCACCAGGGCGGAAAAACCGCTGTGCTCGAGCCCCGGGGCCCGTCCGACGACCGTGACGGCAAAGGTCGAGCCCGGAGCGATCAGGTTCTCCCAGGAGATTCGCGAGCTCAGCTCGTAGAGCTCCCGGCGCCCGGCGGCCCGGCCCTTTCCCAGGGGAAGAAAGATTCGGATGGCGGTCCGAAGAAAGAGGTTTGCCAGGCAGATCTCGGGCAGGCCCCCAAGAAAGGTCACGGAGCCGCGCCGTGGGATGGGATTCTCGATCCCCAGATCCCGCAGCTCGGCGGCCACGGTCTCCTCGAAACCCAGGCTGCAGGTTGCGGTCAGATCCCAGGGTGGGGGAGGGAAGGCCATGGCTCAATCCATGGCGGCGCGGAGGGCCGCCGGCAGCTCGGGGAGACGGAAGTTGTAGCCGGAAGACGTGAGGACGCCCGGGACGGCCCGTTGACTGGCGAGGAGCAGCTCGTCGGCCATCCGTCCCAGGAGGAGGCGGGCCATGGGGGCGGGCAGCGGCAGGAAGGCGGGCCGGCCCAACACGGTGCCCAGGGTCCGGGCGAACTCCCGGCACCGTACGGCGCAGGGAGAAACCAGGTTGACGGGGCCGGAGGTCTCCACGTTCTCGAGGAGGTGAACGATGGCTCCCAGAACGTCCTCCATGGCGATCCATGACCACCACTGGCGTCCCGAGCCCACCGGGCCGCCCAGCCCCAGCCGGAAGGCCGGAAGCATGCGCGCGAGGGCGCCGCCCCGTCCGATCACCATGCCCAGGCGGAGGAGGACCACCCGGACACCGGCGGAAACCGCCTCGAGGGCGGCAACCTCCCACGATCTGACGAGCTCCGCCAGAAAACCCTCTCCTGGCAGGGAATTCTCGTCGAGCTCCTCCTCGCCCCGGGAGCCGTAGAAGCCAACGGCGGAGGCGTTGAGGAGTATGCGAGGCGGATCGGAGCAGTCTTTGATGGCCCGCACGATGGTCCGGGTGGCATCGAGGCGGCTCGCTGTCAGCAGGCTCCGTTCCCGGGCCGTCCAACGGGCGCCGGCGATGTTCCGGCCGGCCAGGTCGATGACGGCATCCGCCCCCTCGAGGGTTTCCGGGTCCAGGCGGCCGGTGGCGGGGTCCCAAAAGACCCGTCCGGACGCCGGATTTTCGGCCGGGTCCCGGACGAGCTGCACCAGCGCATGGCCCCGCGACTCCAGTTCGGGCCGCAGCCATCGTCCGACGAATCCGCTGGCACCGGCCAGGACGATCTTCATGGGCAGAGCGTAGCACGGGAGAGGAATGAGGGGGAGCGAGAGAGAGGTGGTGAAGGGTTGAGGGGGAGATGGAAGGAGCTCATCCCCGGCGTGACGGGAGCTCGGCGATATGGTCTCCCTGGTCCCCCGAC
>CAZXNA010000232.1:0-1698 GCA_964641295.1 uncultured Thermoanaerobaculia bacterium | reverse complement strand
CCCCGGCCGCCACGAGACCGACGGCCAGGGCCAGGGCCGGGTAGAAGGCGTAGGGGACGGAGGACAGGAAGACGGAGAAGGGGTTGAGGGAGGATCCGCCGGCCGAGATGGCGTCTCCCAGCAGGGAGACCTCGTAGCCGATCCAGGTGGACACCAGGGCGATGCAGGCCACGGGCGCCGCCGTCGAGTCGACCAGGTAGGCGAGCTTCTCCCGGCTGACCCGGTGGCTGTCGGTGACAGGGCGCATGGAGTTGCCGACGATCAGCGTGTTGGAGTAGTCGTCGAAGAAGATGACCACGCCCATCAACCAGGTGACCAGCTGGGCCCGTCGGGGTGTGGTCGCCAGCGGCTCCAGGAGCCGCACGACGCCGTAGGTGCCCCCGGCCCGGCTCATGACGGCCACCATACCGCCGAGGATCAGGGAGAAGAGGATGATGCTGATGTGGTCCGAGTCCACCAGGGCGCCCCGCATGTGTGTATCGAGGGTCCTCAGGAAACCGGCAGCAACGTTGCCACCGGCCAGCATGGAGGCGCCGAGCCAAACCCCGAGGAAGAGGGAGACGATGACGTCCTTGAAGACCAGGGCCAGTGTGATGGCCAGGGCCGGCGGGACCAGACTCCACCAGGCTCCCGACGCCCCCTCGGTCCCTGGAAGAATGAGCTGGAGCAGCACGAGAAGAGCCAGGAGGCCGAGCAGTTGCAGGGACCGGCGCATGGCCAAAGGGTAACATGCTGATCCCTGCACCGGCTCCGGGGCTTCACCACCTCGGGGCCATCTGGTACGATGGTCAGAGCCGCCTGGTGGGCGCAAAGACCTGAGGAGAATACATGCTGGACGATCTCATCCAACGCAGTGAAGCAGCCATCGAACGCATCGAGCGCCTGCGGGGGTACCTTTGACGAGGAAGGCCTCCACAAGGAGCTCGAGGAGGTCGACGCCAAGGCGCAGGATCCCGACATCTGGTCCGACCAGGAGCGTGCCCGGGAGGTCATGAGGGCCCGGAGCCACCTCCAGTCCCGGCTGGAGACGGCCAACTCCCTCCGTGAGGCCGGCGAGGAGCTGGAAATACTCGTGGAGATGGTCCGCGAAGGTGAGGCCGGGGTCCAGCAGGAGCTCCAGGAAGCCCTCGAACGCATCGGACCTCAACTGGACCGCATCGAGCTGACCACCAAGATGACCGGCGACCACGATGCCGCCAACGCCTTTCTGGAGATCCATCCGGGCGCCGGCGGTACCGAGTCCCAGGACTGGGCCCAGATGCTCGAACGTCTCTACCTCCGCTGGTGCGAGCGCCGGGGCTTCGACGTCGAGATTCTCGACGAGCAGCCCGGCGACGAGGCGGGCATCAAGAACGCCACCCTCCTGGTCAAGGGCCCCTACGCCTATGGCTACCTCAAGTCGGAAAACGGCGTCCACCGGCTCGTTCGCATTTCGCCCTTCGACGCCCAGGCCAGGCGCCACACCTCCTTCGCCAGCGCCCACGTCTACCCGGAGATCGACGAGGACGTGGACCTCGAGATCCCGGAAAAGGACCTCCGCATCGACCGGTACTGCTCCTCGGGGCCCGGAGGCCAGGGCGTCAACACGACCTACTCGGCCGTGCGCGTGGTCCACCTGCCGTCGGGCATCATCGTCACCTGCCAGAACGAGCGCTCCCAGATCAAGAACCTGGCCTCGGCCATGAAGGTGCTCAAGGC
>CAZXNA010000231.1:0-1730 GCA_964641295.1 uncultured Thermoanaerobaculia bacterium | reverse complement strand
GCTGCAACTGCTGGATCTTCGCCTTAAGATCCGCCGCGCTCCCCTGCTGGGCGAACAACGGGACCGATCCCGCGAGGAGCACGGCGGCCGCAACGGCCGCAACCATCTTCAACCTCCCGACACCACGCATACGAACCTCCTTCCTCGAAAGACATACGAAAAAACCGCCCCGGCCGTGGTCCGGCGGGGGCGGGAAGTTGGGCGTGCTCAGCGGGAAAGCCCGCGGAAAGATTCGAGACTCCGGGCGGGCCAGTCCAGCGAACCGTCGCGGCCTCGCGGTCTTGCATCCGCCCTCCATGCGGGCCGGCACGTGTTTCCCCTCCCAGCGTGTTTTCGAACAGGACCGCGCCGGCCCCAGGTATCGTTGCCAACAACAATGGACCCTGGACCAGCCCGTGTCAAGAGCCAACTGCAAGAGGATCAAAATAGATAAGAGATCTCCGTCGCAACGCTCGTGGAAGTCCTCCACCCGGCGCTCCCCGATTCAGGAGCGACAATTGCGAAGAATTCGCGAAAGCTGTGGTCATTCCTGTGCCCGGAAGCACCGGCGATGCGTCCTCTCCGGGTCTTCGCCCACGGCGGGCCGGAACGGCGCCGCCGGGCCGAGTTGCGAAGAGGCGGGAATTGACAGCGGCAGGAGAGACCACTAGAGTTTGAAAAGCATGAAAGGAGGAGGAAAGATGCGACGTGCAGCGTTTCTCGCGTTGGCCCTCGTGGTCGTCGCCGGCGCCGTGCCGGCCACGGCCCAGGAGAGCCGGTTCTCGGCCGCCGTCATCGCCGGAGCTCAGAACAACTCCGGGTACAAGCTGGAGCCGGACACCTCGATCATTGGCTTCCAGCTGGGCGTCAACCTGGATGCGAACTGGGCCCTTCAACTGGAGACGACGTTCTCGAACCCTGAGATCAACCGGCCCCTCGGCGTCACCCTGCCCCCCGTCCGCGGTGCCGTGGAGACCACCGACATGGTGATGGTCGCCGGTAACGTCGTCCACTTCTTCCCGTCCAAGGCCAGCCGCTTCCTGCCCTTCGTCACCGCCGGCGTGACGTGGGTCGACATCAACTACAACAACCCCGAGCTCTTCCCGGGCAAGGACGGTGTCGGCTGGGGGCTGAACCTGGGCACCGGCTTCCGTTACGGGCTCGCGAGCCACTCATTCCTCCTCGGGGAGCTGCGCTGGCACAGCATCGGCAAGCCCAACTTCCAGGCCCTGCAGGGCATCATCGGCTTCGGCTTCGGGATCGGGAAACCCTGACCGCCGGACCCGCGGGAGGGACGCTGTCCGACGCCAACGGCCCGCGAACGCGGGCCGTTTTCGCATGCCGTCAAGGGGCCGGACGACGGGGCCACCTCACGCCGGGAGCACGCCGGAACACCCCGGAGCGCGCTCCGGAGCTGTTAGGGATCGCCACGTCGCGCGCCTTCGGCACGCTCCTCGCGATGACAACAAGGGGGAATGCAACACAGCAGGCACGCCCTTCGTCGCTTCGCTCCTCGGGGTGGCGTGCGCGCAGGCGAAGCTTCGCGGAACGCCTCGCACCCCCCACGGTGTCATTGCGAGGAGCGAAGCGACGAAGCAATCCCCTCACGATCGGACACCGCCACGGAGAAGGCTACTCACCACGGACGGTCCTGCGGCAGGTGGGGGCGGGGGCGGAAGGCGGGCCGGGGCAATCTCGTTCCGGGCCGCGGAGAGGCCGAGCGCAGGGAGCCTGGCCCGAGGTCCGCCGAG
>CAZXNA010000230.1:0-1765 GCA_964641295.1 uncultured Thermoanaerobaculia bacterium | reverse complement strand
CGCGCATCCGCGCGGTTTTTTCGTTTGGTTGGGACCTTCGTGCCCCCAGAATCGATCTATGGCCCTGGCCGAGGGGTTCGGAGGGAGGGCGAAACCCGGCCGGAGAGGCGCCGTGGGACCGGCCGGTCTGGCCGGCGCGGGGCGAGCGGCCTCCCGAGGAGCGAGGCGGCGAGGGAGCCGGGGCGGCGTAGGGCCAATGGATTCCGGGGGTGCGGCGCCGGCGGGGGAGGTGGAATGGGAGAAGAGAGAGCGAACCCACGGTGATATGTCGTGCATCCGCGCAGTTTTTCGTTTGGATCTGTTTTCCTTGACGGGGGCGCATGACGATGGGGATAATGGGGTGAACGGACACCGGGAGGCACCATGAACCCGTACGACGCCATTCTGGAGCAGCTTCGCAAGGCCCAGCGGCGCGGTGTAGAGACTGTGAGCAACCGTCTCGACTTCGTGCTGGAAAGCCTGGAGGCGATCATCAACGAGGCCAAGGAAGCGGTCAAGGAGGCCATTCCAGACGAGCCCGACGAGCTGTTTCCCGTTGCCGAGTGTTCGCGGGCAGTCGAGGAGGCTCGCAAGAGCCTGGAGGCCAGTGAGGCTCGCGTGGAAGACCTGGAGGCCAAGGTCCATGCGCTCGAGGCCCAGGTGGCCGAGGCCGAATCCCAGCGCGGCGGCGCCCTGAACGTCGAGGTCCTTCGTCGGCTGGACGCGGCAAGGACGCAGTCGGAGCTCCTCAAGGAGCTTCTTCCGTCCTTGCTCAACCACGTGGGGCGGGCCGTGGTGCTGGTAATCCGCGAGGGAACGGTCAGCGCGTGGAGTGGTATCGGCTTTGAGAACGGGGAGCGTCTCCGTGCCTGGAGCGCCAAGGTCGTGGAATCGCCGGTCCTCGAGAAGTTCATTCACGAGAACAGCGTCGTTCGATTCTCCCCTTCGACCGATGAGTTGTTCCAATCCTGGCTGGAGGGGGAAGCCGCCCCTTCAGAGGCGGTCATCATCCCGGTGGTCCTCCGGGGACGGACCGTGGGCGGCGTCTACGCCGACCGCGTGGAAGGCGCCCCGTGGGACGTGGATTCCGCCCAGGTCATGGTGGCCATGGCCTGCTGGCTGATCGACACCCTTTCCTTCCGCACCATCGTTCCCTCGCCCACCCTCCAACAGCCCGTGGACCTGGGGGTGAAGGAGCCGGCAGCCGAGGGCGTGGAGACGACGGCAAAAGCGGTTTCGCCCGAGGAAGAAGTGACGCCGGATTCCGGATACCCTCGTGTCCCGGAAAGCGCGGAGTTCCGGCGGGAGACACCGGAGGCCGTAGAGGCTCCAGCGGTCCAGGAGCCTGCGGGGGAACAGCCCGGGGCGGAAGTGATCGAGCCGGCGGGAGAGCCCGGGGCCGAGGAGCCCGCCTCTCGATGGGGCGAGGAGCCCGCAGCCGGGACGGAGGTCGAGGCCGGAGAGGAACCCGCGACGACGGTGCAGGTCGAACGCGAAGGGGGTTGGGCGGCTCCCGAGGGTGCGGAAGAGGCCCCCGCGGCACCCGCGGAGGAACCGGAGGCCGTCCCGCCCGAGTCCGGACGAGAAACGCCGCCGCCGGTGGAGCCCGTGACGCCCCCCCCGTCCGAAGGTCAGGCGCCAGCCAGCAGGGCAACGGTGAGCCCGCCGCCGGCACCGGCCGTCGTTCCGCCCCCGCCGGCTCCGGCCGCCGCTCCCGCCCCCGCGGAGGCGCAACCCGCCGCTCGCCACAGTGCCAGCACGCGATCCTCCAGAGCAGCAGCCCGCG
>CAZXNA010000229.1:0-1883 GCA_964641295.1 uncultured Thermoanaerobaculia bacterium | reverse complement strand
CGCCCCGCTCGATGTGCTCCGTGCCGTCGCCTCACCGCGCGCCCGTGGGTCTCGCGCCCCCGGGCACCGCGGTCGAGGCCGCCCAGCGCTGCGGCGTCGGGGTGGGCCCCGTGGACGGGCAGCGGCCCCGCGGTCGCTGCGCCTGGGAGGACGGTGCCGTGCGGCTCGGCCTGCGCTACGTCCGGGGGCTCTCACGGGCCGGCGCCGCCCGCATGGAGGCCGAGCGCGAGGCCAGCGGTCCCTTCGCCGACCTGGCCGACCTCGAACGCAGGTGCGGGCTCGGAACCGAGGACCTGGAGCGTCTGGCCTGGGTCGGGGCCCTGGCCTCCTTCGGGCTCTCCCGCCGTCAGGCCCTCTGGCAGGCGGCCGAGGTGGGAGGCCGCCGCGGACCCCTGCTGGAGTCGCTGCCGGCCGAGGCGGGCTCGCCCCTGCCCGAGATGTCCCCCGTGGAGGAGACCGTCGCCGACTACGCCGGCCTGCACCTGACAACCGGCCTCCACCTGATGGCCCACCTCAGGGAGTCGCTGGACGCGGCCGGCGTCACCAGCATCGCCGGTCTGGAGCATCTTCCCGACGGCGCCCGGGTCCGCACCGCCGGCGCCGTCATCACCCGCCAGCGGCCCGGCACAGCCGGGGGGACCGTCTTCATCACGGTGGAGGACGAGACCGGCATGGTCCAGGCCATCATCCAGCCCGAGCTCTTCAAACGGCAGCGGCCCCTGATCACCTCCACCCCCGTCCTCATGGTCGAGGGCCGCCTCCAGCGCCGGGATGGCGCCCTCTCCATCCGCGCCAACCGTTTTCTCCCCCTCGACGCCCCCGCCGCCGTCGCCAGCCACGACTTCCACTGATCCGGGTCCCCGGCGCCATGAAGGGCCGCGGCGTCCGCCGACCACGTTCCACATCCGCCAGAACGCCCGTGCTAAGCTGACGGCACCGCTACGGTTGGAGGTTCTCGTGGGGCTCGGAAGAGTCAATCGCCGATGGGAGGAGCTGGCAAGAAACGACCCTTTCTGGGCCATTGTCAGCGATCCGGCGAAGCGCGGGAACCGGTGGGAGGTCGAGGAGTTCTTCCGCACGGGGAAGGAGCAGGTCGCCAGGATTCTCGACCGCCTCCAGGAGCTTCACTGCCGGCCGGGGACCGGCAAGGTTCTCGACTTCGGCTGCGGCGCCGGACGCCTGAGCCAAGCCCTCGCGGAACAGTTCGACGAGGTCCACGGCGTGGACGTTTCGGAAACCATGATCCAGCTGGCCAGGCGGTACAACGCCCACGGCGCCCGCTGCGTCTACCACCGGGTTGAGCGGCCTCCACTCCCCTTTCCCGACGGCAGCTTCGATCTCGTGTACTCCGAGTTGACGCTGCAGCACATCCCCCCGCGGCCGGCACGACGCTACATCCGGGAGCTCCTTCGCGTCCTGGCCCCCGGGGGCACCCTGGTCTTCCAGGAGGCCGCCGATCCCGTGGAGCCAGGCACGCCGGCCTCCCCCGCTGACCGCCTCAAGAGGGCCATCAAACGCCTCCTGCCCCGGCCGGTCCTTGACGCCCTCCGCAACTCAAGTTGACGTTCCGGCCGACCGCGACCTTCGAGATGCACGGCGTTCCCCGCAGCCGCGTCGAAGCACTGATTCGCGAGGCCGGCTGCCGCCTGGTCGACGCCGAGGAGAACCGCTCGGCCGGCGAGGGCTGGACCAGCTACCGCTACTTCGTCGTCAAGGACCGGTAGTTTCCCGGCGTCGCATCGTCTTCGATTCCCCAACCCTTTCACGTCTTCACCTTCTTCCAATCCGTGGGAATCGGCGTCGATCCGCGGCCTTCTTCGCTTCTCTCCCCTCCCCCGGGTTTCGCCCTTGCGGTTCCCCGTGTCCAAAGGGGTACTATGCGG
>CAZXNA010000228.1:0-1978 GCA_964641295.1 uncultured Thermoanaerobaculia bacterium | reverse complement strand
CCTCCCAGGTGCAGCGAACGCGGGAGCGCTGCACGTCCACGGGGCGCACCTCGACGCCGTGGCGCTGGGCGTCCTTGACGACGGTGGCCGGGTGGTAGAAGCCCATGGGCCAGGCGTTGAGCAGGGCCGTGTAGAAGGCCACCGGGTGGTGGCGCTTGAGGTAGGCCGAGGCGTAGACGATCAGGGCGAAGCTGGCCGCGTGGGACTCCGGGAAGCCGTAGAGGGCGAAAGAGGTGATGGCCCGGACGATCTCCTCCTGCGCCTTCCCCGTGATGCCCCGCTCGCCCATGCCACGGCGGAGCCGCTCCTCGATGTGCTTCATGCGCTCGTGGGAGCGCTTGAAGCCCATGGCACGGCGCAGCTCCTCGGCCTCTCCCCCGGAAAACCCCGCGGCCACCATGGCGATCCGCAGCAGCTGCTCCTGGAAGAGCGGTACGCCCAGGGTCCGCCGGAGGACGGGCTCCAGACTGGGATGGGGGTAGCTCACGGCCTGACGACCCTGGCGCCGCTCCAGGTAGGGGTTGGTCATGTTGCCGGAGATGGGGCCGGGCCGGATGATGGCCACCTGGACCACCAGGTCGTAGAAACACCGGGGGGCGTTGCGGGGGAGGGAGGCCATCTGGGCGCGGCTCTCGATCTGGAAGACGCCCACGGTGTCGGCGGCGCGGATCATTTCGTAGGTCTCGGGGTCGTCGGGCGGCAGGTGGGCCAGGTCGATCTCCACTCCCTCGTGGGTGCGGATCAAGGGGATGGCCTCCTCCAGGGCCGCCAGCATTCCCAGGCCCAGCAGGTCGACCTTGATGAGGCCAAGGTCGGCGATGTCGTCCTTGTCCCACTGGATGACCGTGCGTCCCTCCATGGACGCCGGCTCCAGGGGCACGATCTCGTCCAGGCGGCCCGCCGCCAGGATCATCCCCCCCGAGTGCTGGCCCAGGTGACGCGGCATGGTGTGGATCTTCCACCACAGACGTTCGAAACACCGGGCCCGCGGCGATTGAGGATCGAGGCCGGCGGCGCGCAGCTCGGCCTCCATGGAGCGCTCCCCCTCCCGGAACTCGGCGGCGGCGTGGCCCCCGAGGCGTCGGGCCAGGCGGTCCACCTGCTCGGGCGAGAAGCCCAGGGCCTTGCCCACCTCACGGGTTGCCGAACGGTCGCGGTAGGTGATGACGTTGGCCGTCATGGCCGCCCCGGCGGGGCCGTAGCGCCGGTAGACGTACTGGATGACCTTCTCCCGCTGGGGGCCCGAGGGGAGGTCCAGGTCGATGTCGGGCCACTCGCCCCGCTCCTCGGAGAGGAAGCGCTCGAAGAGCAGATCCATCTTGACGGGGTCGACGGCGGTGATGGAGAGGGCGTAGCAGACGGCCGAGTTGGCGGCGGAGCCGCGGCCCTGGGCCAGGATTCCCTCGCGGCGGCAGAACTGGACGATGTCCCAGACGATCAGGAAGTAGCCGGCCAGATCGAGCTTTTCGATCAGGTCGAGCTCCCGCTCGAGCTGGGACTGGGCGCGGGCGGTGAGCGGCCGGAAGCGGGTCCGGGCCCCGCGCCAGGTGATCCGCCGCAGGAAGGAGGATGGCGTCTCACCCGGGGGCAAGGGGTAGTCGGGGAAGCGGTAGCCCAGGTCGTCCAGGGTGAAGCGGAAGGACGCCGCCAGCTCGCCGGCGGCCGCCACGGCTCCCGGCAGGTCGGGGAAGAGCGCCGCCATCTCCGCGGGGGACTTGAAGCACCGTTCCCGCTGGGCGGGCAGAATCCTCCCCGCCGTGTCGACGGTCCGCCCCTCCCGGATACAGGCGAAGATGTCGGCCAGCTCCCGGTCCTCCCGTCGGGCGTAGCGCACCCCGTTGGTGGCCACCAGGGGTAGGCGCAGGCGGCGGGCGAGCTCCAGGAGGGCGCGGTTGCGGTGCTCCTCGTCGCGCAGGTGGTGGCGCTGGATCTCCACGTGGAGCCGCTCCGGAAAGAGCCGGGCCAGCCTCTCCAGGAG
>CAZXNA010000227.1:0-2074 GCA_964641295.1 uncultured Thermoanaerobaculia bacterium | reverse complement strand
CCGTTCCGAGCCGTTCCGGACGACGGCGAAGGCGGCGTCGATGTCGGCGATGCCCTCTTTCTCGAAGATGTCCGTGACCTGGGTCCACCCCCACGGTGGCAGGGAGACGGGCCGGCTGGCCAGGAGGGCGCCGTCGGACCCGTGCAGGTCGATAACGACGGTGGCGCTCTCATCCGAGACGTTGGAGACGCCGATGTTGGTCCGGTAGTCGTTGCTGCGGATCAGGCCCGCCAGAACGGCCTGGTCCCCGGCCCCGATGGCGTCGCTCGCCGGTCGCCCGGCGATGAACTGGCCGAAGGTGCCGCTGGCCGCGTCGTTGTACGTCCGGGAAGCGATCAGGATCGGACCGCTGGCCTCGAGGCGGATGGCCCCGGAGCCGAAAGCGCCGAAGGTGCTCATGACCACGTCGGCGAGGGTCAGGGAGGTGCCGGCGGGCACGGTCAGGTACGTGGACCCGACCTGGGAGTTGTCGTTGCCCGCGGGGAGCCAGGCCGCCCGAACCGTGACTGTGGAATCGGAGGGGTTGAAAAGGTCCACATCGGAAACCCAATGGGTGCCGTTCTTGCCGTCGGTGTGGGCCGCGGCGGTCACCGTATGGGTCTTGTAACCTCCGGACTGGCAGGTCAGACAGTCCACCTGGAGGTTGAAACGGCCCTGCGAATCCTTATTGTAGGAGCCGGCCATGATGTGGTAGGTGGTTCCGGCCTCCAGGTCGAGCTCCAGGTAGGAGTTTCTTTGGGAAGCGGAACAGTGGACCATGTTGTCGTCGTCGTTGCAGCCGCCCGCCAGCGCCGTGTAGGGGCCGCAGGCGGGACCCGTCCAGACGGAGAGAACCGTGTCAGCGCCGGAGCCGCATGTGGAGATGACGTAGCGGCCACCCTCGGCAGGGGTCAGCTCGAACCAGGTGGAGCCCCAGCGGCCGACGTTGGCGTCCCGCGGCTCGCTGACGCAGGTTGGGGCGGGGTCGCTGTCCTCAATGGTGCCCGTGGAGTTGTTGAGGGCGTACTGGAGGGGGAATGGCCCAGCCGGAGGGACGATCCGGGGTGAGGCGCAGAAGTCGGCGGGCTCGGTGACCTCGACCTTGACGGTGGCCAGGGCCATGGCGCCCTTGCTATCCCGAACGCTGGCCGCGGCGTAGAAACGGCCGCCCATGGGGAAGGCGTGGGTCAAGGAGGTGTCGACCGCGCCGGTCCCCGAGCCGCCATCCTCCGTCTGCCAGAGGTCGGTGACCATCCACGTGAGGGAGAGGAGATCGCCGTCGGCGTCGGTGGCCGTCGCGGTGAAGGTGGCCGACTGGCCGGCCTCAAGCTGCAGGGTGTCGGTGGGAGAGGTGATGGTGATGGCCGGCGCCGTGTTGGGTTCGTTGGGGATCTGCAAGCCCCACACCCCCCGTCCGTGGGTGGCGATCCGCAGCATGGAACCGTCCGGCAGGATCCGGATGTCGTGGACGGAGACCGCGGGCAGGCCCTCGCCGAAGCGTGACCAGCTGAGGCCGCCGTCCGTCGAACGGTAGAGGCCCACGTCGGTGCCCAGGTAGAGCACCGAGGGATCTGTGGGGTCCCAGCGGGCGACCTGGGCCGTGAAGGGCCGGAGGCCGTCCGTCGCCTGTTGCCAGGTGGCGCCCCCGTCGGTCGTCCTCCAGAGGCTGTCGCCGTCGAGGCTGGCCAGGCAGGCCAGGGCGAGGTCGCCATCGAAGGGCGAGATCTCCAGATTGACGACCCGTTTTCTCGGGAGCCCGTCCTGGCCGAAGTGGGTGACCTTCCAGGTGGCGCCGCCGTCATCGGAGCGGTAGACGTCCCACTTCTTGGCGACCATGAGAACCTCGGGATCGGCCGCGGTCATGGCGATGCTCCAGATGGAGTCCCCGTTCCACGTCTCACCGCCCTCGACCTCGGTCGCCACGGGGAACCAGGTGTCGCCCCCGTCCGGAGAACGCCAGACGCGGGAGGTCCCCGTCAGGACCTCTCCCGGTTGCGAGGGGTTGAGGGTCAGGGGCGTGATGAAGGGCGGGTTCTCGTCGTTGCCGAAGGCCGGCGAGATGTTCTTGAAGTCCTCCCCGGGGAGGGCGCGGTAC
>CAZXNA010000226.1:0-2104 GCA_964641295.1 uncultured Thermoanaerobaculia bacterium | reverse complement strand
ATCCATCACCGTTTTCCGTTCTCTGGGAATCCGTGACTCACCTTCTCATCTCCCTCCGTCTTCCCCATCCTCCTCCCCGGCTCCTCGTGCTCCGCCATTGACACCCCATTCCCCCACCCGTACCGTGAGCCCCGGAGGGCGGATGCGCGTTCGACTGGAAACACTTGGCTGCCGACTCAACATCGGGGAGATGGAATCCCTGGCGGGGCAGCTCGTCGCCGCCGGGCACCGGATCGTAGGCCCCGGCGACCCGGCCGATCTCTGCGTCCTCAACACCTGCACGGTGACGGCCGCAGCCGCGAAGAAATCCCGGCACCTGCTGCGCCGGCTGCGCCGCGACAACCCCTCGGCCGTTCTCGTGGTCACGGGGTGCTGGTCCCAGCTGGACCCCGGAGCGGCCCGCGCGACCGGCGCCCATCTGGTCGTCCCCAACGAGGACAAGGACCGGTTGGCCGAGATCCTGGCCCAACGGGACCTCTTGGACGACGGCGATCCCGTGCCGGCGGCCGACGGCACCCCATTCCCCGGACTCGGCGGCCACACCCGGGCCTTCGTCAAGGTCCAGGACGGCTGCGACAACCGGTGCGCATTCTGTATCGTCACCGTCGCCCGGGGTGCCGGGCGCAGCCGGCCGGTGGAGGACGTCCTCGCCGAGGTCCGCCGGCTGACGGTCGCCGGGTACCAGGAGGCCGTGCTCTCCGGGGTCCACCTGGGCTCCTGGGGTCACGACATGGGCAAGCCCCGCGGCCTCGAGGAGCTGGTGCGGCGCATCCTCGCCGAGACGGAGATCGAACGGCTCCGTCTTTCCTCGGTCGAGCCGTGGGATCTGGACGAGGGCTTCATCGAGCTCTGGGAGAACCCCCGCCTCCTGCCCCACCTCCACCTGCCGCTCCAGAGCGGCTGCGACGCCACCCTCAAACGGATGGCCCGCCGGACGGACACGGCGGCCTTTGGGAAACTGGTGGAGCTGGCGCGGAAAGCCCACCCGGACATGGCCGTCACCACGGACGTCATGGCGGGGTTTCCCGGGGAGAGCGAGGCCGAGTTCGAGGAGTCCCTGGCCTTCGTCGAGACCGTGGCCTTCGCGCGCCTCCACGTCTTCCGCTACTCCGTCCGCCCCGGCACACCGGCCGCCTCGTTGCCCGGCCGGATCCCCGGACCGGTGGCCGCCGAACGGAGTCGGCGTTTCCACGAGCTCGGAGCGCGGTTGGAGCGAGCCTTTCGATCCCGGCACCTGGGCCGGACCATGGAGGTGCTCTGGGAGGAGTCCGAACCCCACGGCGCCGCCCTCCGCTGGAGCGGCCTGACGGGCAACTACCTGCGCGTCGTCACCGACACCCCGGAGGGCACCGATCTCGCCAACCGCGTCACCGCCGTCCGGTTGCGCGAGATCCTTCCTGGGGCGATCCTCGGCGAACGGATCAGCTGAACGACTTGAACACCCTGGCGAGCGCCTGGCAGATGGGGCAGCGCTCGGGGGGCTCGTCGCCGGTGTAGGTCCAGCCACAGACCGGGCAGACCCACACCCTGGCCTCGGAGATGTCCTCGCCGGCGTCCACGGCCTTCTTGGCGGCGGTGTAGAGCTTCGAGTGGATCTTCTCCGCCTCCACGGCGAAGTTGAAGCTGCGCTCGGCCTTCTTCTCGTCCTGGAGCCGGGCGTTGGCCAGATAGGCCGGGTACATCTCGTCGATCTCGAAGTCCTCACCATCCTTGGCCGCCTCCAGGTTTTCGGCGGTGGAACCGACGCCGCCGAGCACCTCCAGGTGGTTGTGGGCGTGGACCAGCTCGGCGTAGGCGATGGCGCGGAACAGGTTGGCGATGTTGGGCTTGCCCTCCTTCTCCGCCCTGGCGGCGAAGGCCATGTACTTCACGTGGGCCTGACTCTCCCCGGCGAAGGCCGCCCTGAGGAACTCCTCGGTCATCGGTCGCATACGAACACCTCCCCTTTCGCTACACACCTCGGCGCATGCGCGGGATTGTGCGGGAAAAGCCCCCGGGAGGCAACACCAATTCGTGAATTACTCGTGACTTGTCTCAAAGATTCCAGGCAGAAAGAGAAAAAGAAGCGAAAAGGGGACGCTGTTTTTCATTCTCTCCGCCCGGA
>CAZXNA010000225.1:0-2142 GCA_964641295.1 uncultured Thermoanaerobaculia bacterium | reverse complement strand
GTGTCGGCGAGGTCGTACAACCTGACCGCGGCAGGCATCGCGGACTCCCAGGGGCAGTTCCTGGCGGGTATGCCGTCGGAGCTGGCCATCGGGGCGGGGGAGAAGACATCGATCCCCGGGATCACGCAGCCGGCGGACGGGAGCTTCCGGTGCAACTACGCTCTGGTGGAAACCTCGGGCTACACGGCGAACGTGCTCGTGACGCTGTACGACCGGGACGGGGTCAAGCAGGCGTCCAAGAGGTACACCCTGGCGCCGTACGAGCCGCTGCAGTTCAACCTGAGTGACCTGGGCTCCGGGCTGACGGTGGACGGCGGACGGCTGGACGTGGAGGTGAGCTCCGGATCGGGCAAGGTGCTGACCTTTGCGTCCATGGTGGGCAACGGCACGGTTAGCCAGGATCCTTCGACGCTGGAGATGGAGTACGAGCTCGAGCAGGGGTCTTCGAGCGGTGGCGGCGACATCACCGCGGTGCACGCGGGCGAGGGGCTTTCGGGCGGAGGTGAGTCGGGCGACGTGACCCTGTCCATTGCGGACGGTGGCGTGACCTCATTGAAGATCGCCAACAGCGCCGTGGATTCGTCACGGATCCAGGACGGCCAGGTCAGTACGGCGGATCTGGCCGACGGTGCGGTGATACCGGCCAAGATCAGCGGCTCCGGTGCCTCGAACGGACAGGTGCTCAAGTTCGACGGGTCCTCGGTGAGGTGGGCGAACGACCAGCATGGAGACCTGCAGCTGCCGTACACGGGCTCATTCGCCACGTCTTCGAACGCCCAGTCGGCAATACGACTCAGCGTTACCGGCCCGGGCCGGGCGATCTATCTGTCGTCGAGCGGCGCCAACGTGCTGGCGATCGAGGCGGGCTCCACGCAGGCGCCGGAAGGGGCGAACAGACCGTCCAACGGGCTGGATGCACTTTCGGTGGAAACCAGTGTTCACGATGCCATGGCCGGGTACTTCGGTCTATCGGACCCGACGAGCAGCGTGCCGGCCCTCTACGGTGTAAGCGCCGGAAGGGTGGGGATTGAGGGCGTTGGTGGCGCAATGGGGGTCTTGGGCGAAGGAGAGCTTTCGGGTGTCGTGGGCGAGATTCGATCGACCAGTAGCAATAGCGCCGCTGTTTTTGGCTTTGTCGACGCCACCAGCGGGTCGGCGGCCGGCGTCCAGGGACAATCCTCGTCTCCCGATGGAATCGGAGTCCTGGGCAGCGCGCCGGGGGTCGGCGTGAAGGCGACGAGCACCGATGGATACGGTCTCGATGTGGTGTCGGACAACTGGGTTGCGGCACGGATCGCGACACCGTCCAACCATTCGGCGCTCGTGATCCTGGGAGGCGCCCAGGGCGGGGATCTCATCAAGGCGCAACGGATCGACACCTCGGTCAAGCTGTTTCGGGTCAGCAGCATAGGTGAAGTTTACGCCCAAGGCTCGTTCCACTCGGGCGGCGCCGATTTCGCCGAGATGGTGCCGGTGCGGGAGGATGGGCTGGAGCCGGGGGATGTGGTGGCGCTTGCCATCGACGGCAGGCTTGTCAAGACCCACGAGGCCTTCCAGGGCTCGGTGGTGGGCGTTGTCTCGACGAAACCCGGCTATCAGAGCGACCTGTATACCGACGTGGCTTCCGGGGAGAAGGTGCCCCTGGCGGTGATCGGGATCGTGCCGGTCAAGGCCACGGCGGCCAACGGGCCGATCCGTCCCGGAGACATGCTGACCCCGTCGGACGTGCCGGGGAGGGCCATGCGGGCGGATCACCCGAGGGCCGGAACGGTCATCGGCAAGGCCATGGAGGGCCTGAAACAGGGTGAGGGCACCATCCGGATGCTGGTCATGTTGCGGTGAGAGAGCACGCAGCCGGAACCGGCCGCCTGCTCCGGGTTCAGGCTGCTGGGGTGGAACAAAACGAAATTGGCGAAATGGGATTCGCCGGAAGGAGGACATCGTGAAGGTTCATGATTGGCGTTCGTTTCTATTCCTGATCGTGCTGGGTGTTGCGGTGGGGGCGGCGGCCGGGATTCCGGGGACCGACCTCTACGTGCCCTCGCTGGCGCGGGTGCAGGGGGCGCACGGATCGCACTGGTACGCCGCGGTGTGGATCCACAACCCCGGGACGCAGACGGCCGAGGTGCAGATCAGCTATCT
>CAZXNA010000224.1:0-2147 GCA_964641295.1 uncultured Thermoanaerobaculia bacterium | reverse complement strand
GAGCTCGTGGTACCCTTGGCGCCATGGCAACGGACCGGCCCGTGGAGCTTTCCATCGTCGTGCCCCTCTACAACGAGGTGGGCAACGTCGACCCCCTGGTGGAGCGGATCGAGGCTGCTTCCGGCGGCTTTCCCCAGCCCTGGGAGCTGATCGTCGTCGACGACGGCTCCACCGACGGATCCGGTGATCGCCTGGACGAGCTGGCCGAAACACACCCCAACCTCAGGCCCCTCCACTTCGTCGCCAACAGCGGCCAGTCCGCCGCCATGGACGCTGGCTTCCAGCACAGCCGCGGGCGCTGGGTCGCCTTCCTCGACGCCGATCTCCAGACCTATCCCGAAGACATCCCGAAGCTCCTGGAGACTCTCCTGACCGAGGAGGTGGACGCCGTGGTGGGGATCCGGGAGCAGCGTCGGGACAGCTGGTGGCGAAAGTTCTCTTCCTCATTCGCCAACGGGGTCCGCAACTGGTTGACCCGCGAAGACATCGTCGACACGGGCTGCCCCCTCAAGGTCTTTCGCGGTGAGGCCATCCGCTCGATCTGCGCGTTCAACGGGTACCACCGTTTCCTTCCGACCCTTCTCAAGATGGAGGGTTTTTCCGTGCTCCAGGTCCCCGTCCGCCACACGGCCCGTACGGCCGGGAAGAGCAAGTACGGAACCTGGGACCGCGCCTTCCGGGGTCTCCGGGATGCCCTGGGGGTCCGCTGGCTCCAGGACCGGCACCTGGACTGGAGGCTCCGCTGACAGGCCGCCGCCTCGTGGAATGCAACGGCTGCGGCCGGGTGTCACCGTTGCGAGGGCAGCGCCGTACCCCCGTTCTCCTCGCCCTCCTCGGCCTCGTGCTGCTCCTGGCGCTCCCGTCCATGGGGAGCCCGCCACAGGCCGCCACCGCTCCGGACACGGGCCGCCCCCTGCATCTCAAGATCAAGCCCGCCGACGTCGCGTCGGTCGATCTGGTCGAGGCACCCAACGGCTCCCACGTGTACCGTGTTCGGTGGAGGGATGGCCGGGAGAAGACCCTGACGCCGGATCAGTTCGCCGACCTGCTCTACGAGGAGTACTCGGGCCGCAACACCCTGTTCGCCCTTCTCAACATCACCTCGTTGGGCGGCGTCCTGTGGGTGGGACTGGGGCTTCTCGGCCAGGTTCTCTTCACGGGACGGATGGTCGTCCAGTGGCTCGTCAGCGAGAAGAAAAAGCGTTCGGTCGTCCCAGTGGCCTTCTGGTGGATGAGCCTCGGCGGCGCCACCATGCTGTTGATCTACTTCCTCTGGCGCAAGGACATCGTCGGCGTGCTGGGCCAGAGCACCGGCTGGTTCATCTACAGCCGCAACCTCTGGCTGATCTACCGCCACCCCGGTCCCAGGGAGAGCGGATCGGTGTGAGCCGACGTCCCGGTGATTGTCCTGCCACCCCGGCGTCCTCCTGCGCGCCCACGGAGCGGGCAGCGCCATGGCAGCTGACGGTGCTCCCGCCCATTGCCCCTCCCAAGGTTGTACTTAAAGAACGACGGCCACGTCGAAAGCGCTTCAGCACGACCGCATGAACGGCACCTGCCGTTGGGGCAGCCCCCAGCGAACGCCATGGGATGTCACCGGCGCACTCCCGGAGCACCCGGGGGGATCGCGCGGGGACGTCCTCTCGTGAGGCCGGCTCTCACCAGGCGTGGTAACGAAGCTCGACCTTGTGGGTTCCCTGAGGGGCGACCGCGCCGAGACCGGCAAGGTTGGCACGGACCAGGGGGACGGGACGGCCATCGACCGTCGCTTCCCAGCCAGGTGCCCAGGCCCGGGCGGCGACAAGCAGGCAGGGGCCATCACACCGGAGCGTCGCCGCGATCCGCACCGGACTGCGGTCCTCGATCTCGAGGGACATCTCCCCCGCCGAGGCGCTCCCCTGACCCAACGGCACCACGGCAGCTTCCCCCAACCACGCGGGATCTCCGGCCAGGAGCTTCCAGCCCGCCTCCTCACCGATCTCGACGGTCCTCCCGACGACCCGGATCTCCTCCTGCCAGTCGGGGTTGGACCAGATCCGCACACCGTCACCCCGATCCGCCGGCTCCCAGCCGCGCGGGACGATCTCCTCCGGCGTCACCAGCCAGCGGACGCCCCAGGCACCGACGAGCCGGGGCGGCGCCGCGAA
>CAZXNA010000223.1:0-2245 GCA_964641295.1 uncultured Thermoanaerobaculia bacterium | reverse complement strand
CCCCGGAGGCCCTCGACGGGCTCCTGGAGCTGGCGTCCGGGCTGGACTTCGCCGTCGTCGGCCCCGGGCTCTCCCTCCACGCCGAGGCCCAGGAGTTGGCCAGGCGTCTCGTGGCCGCCATCCCCGGTCCGGTGCTGGTGGACGGCGACGGCCTGAGCGCCGTGGCCGCCGATCTGGATCTCCTCCGGAACCGCCCCGCAGGGACGACGGTGCTGACGCCCCACCCGGGCGAGATGGCCCGCCTGACCGGGCTCTCCATCTCCGAGATCACGGCCGACCCCATCCCCGTCCTCCAGCGGACGGCCGGGGACCTCGGAGCCATCATCGTCCTCAAGGGCGCCCATTCGCTGATCGGAATGCCCGACGGCCGTGTCTTCATCAACGGCTCGGGCAACTCGGGCATGGCGACGGCAGGTTCCGGGGACGTCCTGGCCGGCACCATCTCCGCCCTCTCGGGCCTGGGCCTCGAGCTGGAGGCCGCCGTCCGGACGGGCGTCTTCCTCCACGGCCACGCCGGCGATCTCGCCGCCGCCGAGGGCGGCGAGGACGGGATCACGGCCCGCTCCATCGCCGGCGCGCTCCCGGCCGCCGTGGCCGACTACCGGGAGCGTTTCGAGGAGATCACGGCCGACTGCTGCGGCATGATCCACCTGGTCTGAGCCACCGGACCGGACGCGTTACACGAAGGAGGCCGACATGAAAGCCTGGGTTCTCCGCCGGCAAGCCCCAATCGAAGAAAACCCCCTGGAGCTCACCGAGCTCCCAGTACCGGAGCCAGGGCCCGGACAGGTGCGTCTCAAGGTTCTCGTCTGCGGCATTTGCCGGACGGATCTTCACATCGCCGAAGGAGACCTGCCCATGCGGCGTCCCGATCTGATCCTCGGGCACGAGATCATCGGCGTCGTCGAGGCGCACGGCGAAGGCGTGACCGAACCGGCGGTGGGCGAGCTCGTCGGCGTCACCTGGCTCGGGGGCAGTTGCGGCACCTGCCGTTTCTGCCGTTCGGGCCGGGAGAACTACTGTCCCGACTTCCGGGCCACCGGTTGGGATCTCGACGGAGGTTTCGCCGAGTTCACCCTCGCCGAGGCCAGCTCGACCTTTCCGCTGACCGGGATCCCCCTCTCCCAGGAGGAGCTGGCGCCGCTGATGTGTCCCGGTGTGGCCAGCCACTGCGCCTTCCGGTTGACGGGCGCCGGGGCCGGTCAACGGCTGGGGCTCTACGGTTTCGGGCCGACCGCGGACTACAGCCTCAGGGTCGCACGTTTCCTGGGCATCGACGTCTTCGTCTCCAGCCGCTCCCCCCAGAATCTCGAACGGGCGAGGGAGCGTGGCGCGGTCTGGGCCGGAGACGCCTCACGGACCGGGATGCCCGAACCTCTGGACGCCGCCATCGTCTTCCCGCCGGCCGGCCCCCTGGTGGAGCGGGCTCTGGCCGATCTCGTGGTGGGTGGCACCCTCGTTCTGGCACCCGTCGCCATGTCTCCCATCGAGATCCTTGACTACTCCACCCACCTGTGGGGACGCGATATCCGAACCCTCTACAACGTCAACCGCCGGGACAACGCCGAGTTCCTCGAGCTCGCCAAGGAGATCGACCTGGCCCTCGGCGTCGAGACCGTCCCGTTCGAAGAGCTGCCCCAGGCCATGCTCCGTGTCCGGCACGGCCGTCTGAGCCAACCCAACGCCGTCGTGCGGATCGCCGGGGCATGAGCCGCTCCAGGCCCCCTTCTCCCGAACGCCCCCTCAGGGAGGGAGGAGCTGGAAGGGGGACAGGCCGGAACCGGTCTCTGCACGAACAACCAAATCCCGCGGTTCTCGACGGTCTTCGGGCCGTTCTCTTCGACATGGACGGCACCCTGGTGGACTCCCCCTACGACTGGCAGGAGATCCGCCGCCGGCTAGGCGTCGGTGGGCCCTCCATCATCGATGCCCTCAACGCCCTGCCCCCGGCCGCTCGGCAGGCCCGTTGGCGGGAGCTGGAGGCCATCGAGCGCGAGGCGACCGGGCGAGCGACCCTCCACGAGGGTGCACGGGAGCTGCTGGAGACCTTCCGGAAGTCCGGCTTCGCCACAGCTCTGGTCACCAACAACAACGAGTCCAACACCCGCCGGCTCATTGAACGCTTCGGTTTCAAACTCGACGTCGTGGTGACCCGGGACTCCGGGTTTTACAAGCCATAGGGCGCCCCCCTGAAGGCAGCGCCGCGCCGTCTGGGCGTGCCGCCGGCGGCATGCCTGGCGGCAGG
>CAZXNA010000222.1:0-2321 GCA_964641295.1 uncultured Thermoanaerobaculia bacterium | reverse complement strand
GATGCGTGAAAAAGCCTTGTACCGACCCTGGTCAATCCACCCCCGCACAAACGGTAAGCCCAAGAAACGAACCCCAGGGTATTTTGCAGAACTTGACGTACACAACTCGTGATCACACAAGCTTACCTCCCAGTCCTCCGTCATCTCCGTCGGCACCGGCAACTCGGGAAACGCCCTTTCGGACAGTGCGGGGGAACTGGGTTTCTACCAACTCCTCTTGTAGCATCCCGCTGCACCATCCCCCCACGACGCTCCCACGACGAGTCCTTACACTCCATTCTGACGGTCTTCCATCCCGTGACGGAGGTATATCATTCTCGTAGTCAACCAGGAAAACGGAAGGAACGTCATAAGAAAGGAGGATACAATGCGACACTTGAAGCTGTTTGTGTTGGCATTCGTGACGGGCGCCTTGGCCCTGCCCGCCCCGCCTCTCGAGGCATCGGACACCACGGTGATCGAGGGAGGAGGCGTCACGGTGGCGATCGGTTCCACCGGTGCCGTCACCGGGGTCTCGGTCGAGGGACGCGGGCTGCCGGAAGGCGAGACCGTCGGCGGCCTGTTCGTCCGGGACGTCACCGGAGCCGCCGAGGCCGGCACT
Organism: uncultured Thermoanaerobaculia bacterium; assembly: GCA_964641295.1. Classification (GTDB taxonomy): domain Bacteria; phylum Acidobacteriota; class Thermoanaerobaculia; order Thermoanaerobaculales; family Sulfomarinibacteraceae; genus JAADFK01. The sequence goes on along the minus strand of CAZXNA010000222.1, from coordinate 1,720 downwards.
GTGCTGCTGGAAGAGGGGTGGGAAGACGCCGGCGGAGGTTGGGAGGAGTACGCGGCCAACGGCCAGATCGCCTTTTCCAGGAGCGAAGAGGACTCGTACAGCGGCAGCTGGAGTGTCCTGGCCCATCTGGAGGGCGGAAACTCGAGGCAGGCCGGGTTCTTTCTCTCGCCCCCGGTGGCCGTCGTGCCGGGAACCACTCTCCGGCTCCAGTGTCACTGGAAGGCGACCCGGGGTTACCTTGGAACCGACCCTGGTTCCCTGGCTCTCCAGTGGCACGCCTTCCGGACCCCGCCGCCGCAGGTTCTCTCCGGCTTGGAGCTGATTCCCAGCGATGCAAGCGGCACGATCCTGACCGAGGGAAGAACGCACCTGGTGACGTTCACGGGCCAGGCTCCGGAATGGAAGGCTGCCGGTGCCGAGTGGACCGTGCCGCCCGGGGTGGAGTGGGTCCGGGTCGCCGTTTCCGCCGTACTGGACCCCGCGTACGGGGACGAGGGAATACTGGTGGACGACGTCGAGCTCTTTCCCCTTGCCGCGAACCTCCGACGTCTGGAGGGTCAACTGACGGAGACTTCCGAGGGAGTCAACGTCACGGGAACGGTGGGCTCCTTCGCCCTCGACGTCAACTGGCGGCGCCGAGCTGGTGCGGTGGAAGCGGTGGTGACGGCCACAGCCACCGACAGCTCCGAGCACGCCTTTGATCTCGTCCTCGCCCTCCCGGTCGATGCCAGGTCCTGGGAGTGGCTCGACGACTGGGCCACCAGCCGCACCATCGTCGAGCCGGTGCGGTATGCCATGGCAGCCACCGCCGACACGGGCGGATGGCTCCCGGTTTCGGTCTACCCCTACGGCGGGATCACGGACGCGACGAGCGGGATCGCCGCGGCGGTCCCCCTGGATCTTCCCGTGCCTTCCGTGATCCAGTACGACGCGGCGTCGGAGCTCTTCGAGGTCTGCTGGCACCTCGCCCTCGTGCCCGGGGCCGGTCATGGTTCCGTTACGGTGTCGGCCCGGTTCTTCGGCTTCGACCCGGCCTGGGGGTTCCGTTCGATCATCCAGCGCTACCACGACACGTGGCGCGAACAGCAAAGCTGGTTCCGGTCCGCCTTCGATTCCTCGCCGTTCGAGTCGTTTCACCGGAACAACTACTGGGGGGAGAAGGGTGCCCGCCAGTGTGCCGAAGAGGAGGCGGAGAAGGTGCTTTCCATGCAGTACACGGTGCCCGACTTCGTGGTCAACCAGGTCTGCCAGGGCACCGAGACGCCACCAGACTTTCCCGGCCTCCTCTCGCTCATCCAATCCCTGGGGGAGCAAGGCTCCCAGTGCGACCAGTACTACAACACGATGGCACTCAACGACGTGAGCGAGGATGCAACCGGTGCGCCGGTCCTCAAGTACATCGGGGTCAGGCCGTGGACGAACGGCTGAGTCCAGGCCGCCTTCAAGATGGCGCCGCTTCCCGGAGAGGGCGAGGACGGGTACTGGACCTGGCTCACCCAGTGCCATCTCTGGCCCGCGTTCAACTCCACGGCGGCACCGGACCCCTCCTGGGATCCCCCGGTCCCCCCGTCGACTGTTGACGGCGTCCTGCTGGACAACTTCGGCGCCCACGTGACGGGGGACCTGGCCCCGGACCACATCCGCTCGGCCCCCGGCGCCCTCACATACTCCCCCTCCGACTACCGTCCCGCCGTCTTCCTCCCTGCCTCCTACCGCACAC
>CAZXNA010000221.1:0-2421 GCA_964641295.1 uncultured Thermoanaerobaculia bacterium | reverse complement strand
GAAGTCGATCCGAGGCAACTCGGTCGGAGGGGCCGTGGCTCCCCAGCCGTTCTGGCCGTGGCGACGGTCGATCCACGCCGTGGCGAGGACGACCCGCTTCGCCGGAATAAGGTCGTGAATCAGGCTCTGCGCCACATGCAGGTATCACGATCTCACTATTGAGGGAGGGGTCTGCGGGTGGTTCCCTCACAAACGGTGCCAGCAACATGAACCCACAGAGGCGCCGCTATGGACTCTACAGTCCTGGTCCGACCGGCAGCCGGGCGTAGAAGACCTCCCACAGGCCCTCGCGAAAGTCGCCCCAATCGGCATGCAACCGGCCCCCGCCGAGTGCGAGCCCCAAGAAGGAGTTGCAGCACGGCACCTGGTTGTAAGGCGAGGGTTGGTCGGAGAGCTTCCGGTTCGGCAAGAAGTGGTCCCCGCCATCGAGTGAGATGGCCACATAGGCTTCGAACGCAACATCTGGACTCGTACCGGCCGCCCGGCGGTCACGCCAGACGACTGCCAGGCTCCCGTCCGGGCCGGCAGCCGCCCAGGGTTGATCCACGCCCACACCCTGGCCCGGTGGGTTGTCGTTGATTCGCAGCGGCGCTGACCAGGTCCCGCCGCCGTCCTTGCTCTGCGCGAACAGCATGTCCGAGCCGTTCGCGTCGAACCTGCCATCGGGCCAGATAACCGCGCAGCGGCGCGGCCGAACAAGGTCCGCCGCGAGCGTCTGAAGCAAGATGTACCCGCGACGGCCGGCCGGGCTCACGTCCGCGACCTTGGAGCGTGTGAAGGTCTGACCCCCGTCTGTGGACACCGCCGCGAGCAGGCAAGCCGTCCGTGGGCAGGCCTCCGAGCCCACGCTCGGATACACGATCCACAAGGTGCCATCCCCACCCACCCCGACGACCGCTGGAAACGGGATGTCCGGCAATGGCCCCGTGCCGTATCCGGCGTCGTCCACCTGCACATCTGCGGACCACGTCGCTCCGCGATCCGCCGATCGCTTCATGTGGACGTGCTGCGGGGGACCGTGGTTCTTGTCCCCATAGAACGAGATGGAGACGACGTACAGCCACCCGTCACGGGGGCCGCCGGAGCGGTCCACCGCGACCCATGGGCGGTCGATGGCAAAGTCCGGAGTATCGGCAGAGTGGCGCACCCGGACGGGATTCGACCACGTCGCACCGCCGTCCTCGGACCGGCTGTGGACCACCTCGGCGCTCCTGATCAAGAACTCGCCCTTATGGGGGTCGGATTCAGGGTCGGCGTCCATATCGATGAAGGTGAGATGGGCCGTTCCCTCGCCGTCGAAGGCTACCGACACGTCTGCGGAGGCCTGGTACGCGGGGTCCACGTGGGCAAACGGCGCCGGCGTGTTCCACGAGGCGCCCCCATCCATCGAGGAGGCGACCATGATCTCCATGGTTCGTGGCGCCCCGGTATGCATCCAGGCCGCGACAAGGTTGTCCGGGTCCCGCGGGTTGACTGCGAGCGTGGGCTCGCCGTTGAAGAAGGCGGCCCGGGAGAGCTTCCGATTCCCGGGAGCGTGTCCGCCTGGACGGACGCGGCCTCTTGCACGACGCGGGGTCGCAACCTCCTGCCCACCATCAAGAGCGCCCGCGCGGAGCGCTCGGGTGGCCGATCCCAAGGCGATCAGGCCGATCCCCGCCACGATTCCAAGAACGGTCACTGCGATTGCGCGTCGCATGCCACCACCTCCCACGAGGGGGCCGGGTACCAGACTGTATGCTCAGCTCGGCCTCACTACCGTTCTCCGGCCCGACCTCTCCGATCCTCGGGAAAGACCTTTCAATACGCCCGCTACGCCTCACGACTGAGCCTATCACGCCTCAAGAGCGGTAGAATCGAGGCGGAGAATGCTCCCTATGCAGTATGGATCGTCCGTCGTCCGAGCCGTCGTGCTCGCCATTGTGGCCGCCGCCGTGCCACCGAGCAGCGCTCCGGCGGCCACCTACTACGTCGCGCCGGGGGGCGATGACGCCGGTGCTGGCTCGGCGGCGGCCCCGTGGGCCCACCCGGCGTACGGTGCTCGGCGCCTGCAACCCGGGGACACCCTGATCCTGCGAGCGGGCACGTACGTTCTCTCCGACTACGGCAGCGACATCATCCGGCCTCCTTCTGGCACCGCCTCGGCGTGGATCACCCTCCGGGGCGAGAGCGGCGGCCGCGCGGTGCTCGCCGGCCGGGACGACCTGGCCATGGCCATGGAGCTCGGCGGGACCTCGTACGTGCGCATCGAGAACCTGGAGATCACCCACGATTCCGCCGCCTCCGGGCAGGCCGTCCGGTTCCGCGACGGAATTTCCATCGTCGACGCGCCGGCCGAGCACATCGTCCTCGATAACGTCCACATCCACAAATATACCTGGAGAACGCTCGGATGACCCTCTTGGGCTCCACTTTTTCGTCCGC
>CAZXNA010000220.1:0-2578 GCA_964641295.1 uncultured Thermoanaerobaculia bacterium | reverse complement strand
GACTTGAACCGGTCCGCCCAAAAACGCCCCCGCCGGTCGTGCGCCCGGTTGTACCAGCGGGCAAAAGCCGCCTGGATGTTCCGCATGTACTCCGACACGTCGAACAGACGACGCCGGTAGTGCTCCCACTCCTCCTCCGACCACCCTTCGATCCGCTGCCTCGCCACCCGGTCCGGGTACATGATCCGCGCCCTGGCACGCAGCTCCTCCCGGCCAACCTCCCGCTCCCCGTCGAACCGCACCACCAGGTGGTAATGGTTGCCCATGACGGAAAACGCCGCCACCTCGCAATAGTAGATCCTGCTGAAGTGCTCGATGGTCTCGATCAGCCGCCGCCTGGGAAGCTCCGCTGCCAGCGGATACTCCCCGCGGTGGCCGGCGATCCTGCTGTGCAGGTGGTACCAGGTATCACGATCCGAAAACTTGAGCCTTGCCACGCGAGCCACTGTGTGCTCCTTTCGATCGGTATCGGTGTTCTTGACCAAGGATAGCGCGAGAGGAGAGTGGGAGCAACGAGAACTTTAGTGTCCCTTTATCTTCTTCTTGACCAAGGATAGCGCGAGAGGAGAGTGGGAGCAACGAGAACTTTAGTGTCCCTTTATCTTCTTTCCCACGGATGGGAGGGGCCCGGCGCAGCGGTCCGGCCCGGCGTCCCGGGCCGGGTGGTATATTGACGCTTCGGGAGGGGACATGAGCACCACCGAGCGCTACACGCCAAGGAACAAGGTCCGTTTCGTCACCGCCGCCTCGCTCTTCGATGGGCACGACGCGGCCATCAACATCATCCGGCGGCTCCTGCAGGCTCACGGCGCCGAGGTCATCCACCTGGGGCACGACCGCTCGGTGGCCAACATCGTCGATGCCGCCATCCAGGAGGACGCCCAGGGGATTGCCATCTCCTCGTACCAGGGCGGCCACATGGAGTTCTTCAAGTACACCATCGACCTGCTCCGGGAGCGGGGTGCCGACCACATCCGCGTCTTCGGTGGCGGCGGCGGGGTCATCATCCCCCGGGAGATCGCCGAGCTGGAGGCCTACGGCGTCACCAAGATCTTCTCCCCCGAGGACGGCCGCCGGCTCGGCCTGGACGGCATGATCGAGGTCATGATCCGGGAGTGCGACTTCGACCCCGCCGATTTGGACGGCATCGATCCGGATCGGCTAACCCCCGACAGCTGGCTCCAGGTGGCCCGGGGCATCACCCTCGTGGAGGCTGGACGGGATCTGCAGATCCCGGAAACCGAGCGGAAGGCTCCCGTCCTTGGCATCACCGGCACGGGCGGCGCCGGCAAGAGCTCCCTGACCGACGAGATCGTCCGCCGATTCTTGATCGACTACCCCAAACTCGACGTCGCCATCCTCTCTGTCGATCCAACCAAGCGAAAGACCGGCGGCGCCCTGCTCGGCGACCGGATCCGGATGAACGTCCTGGGGAGCGACCGCGTCTACATGCGCTCGCTGGCCACCCGGCAGGCCCACAGCGCCCTCTCCCGGAACATCGGCCGCTCCATCGCCCTCTGCCAGGCCGCCGGCTTCGGCCTGATCATCGTGGAATCCTCGGGGATCGGCCAGGCGGACACGGAGATCGTCGACATCGCCGACCTCTCGCTCTACGTCATGACACCCGAGTACGGCGCTCCCATGCAGCTCGAGAAAATCGACATGCTGGACTACGCCGATTTCGTCGCCATCAACAAGTTCGACCACCCCAAGGCCCTGGACGCCCTCCGCGACGTCCGGAAGCAGTACCGCCGCTGTCACCTCCTCTTCGAGGGTCCCCCGGACGAGGAGCTCCCCGTCTTCGCCACCATCGCCAGCCAGTTTCACGACCGCGGCGTCAACGCCCTCTACCTGGCCATGGTCCGGGCCCTTCAGGAGCGTTTCGGCGACAGCTGGCACCTGGAGTCCTCCCAGGCCCAGCCGACGGGAACTCCCGTCCGCCACCCCATCATCCCCACGGAGCGAACGGGCTACCTCCGGGAGATCGCCCGCACGGTACGCTCCTACAAGGAGTGGGCTCGCGACCAGGTCAAAACGGCCGACCGACTCTGGCAACTGACGGGCGCCCGGGCCATCCTCTGCGCCAGGAACGGCGCCGGTGAAACGGAGGAGCTCTGGAAGCTGTTCGAGGAGATCGTTTCCGGCACCATCGCGGCCGAGCCCCAGCTGGCCGACATCGACGCCGAGATCCGCCGCCTGGCCCACGGGCTCGACAACGACGCCCGCCAGCTTCTGGCCGCCTGGCCCCGGATCCGCGAGGACTACGCCGGCGAGGAGTACAGCTACACCGTCCGCGGCCGGGAGATCCGTGTCTCCCTGATCACCGAGTCCCTCGCCGGCTCCAAGATCCCCAAGGTCAAGCTCCCGGACTCCGATCGCTGGGGCGAGATCCTCGAGTACCTGCTTCTGGAGAACCTGCCGGGCGCCTTCCCCTACACCGCCGGCGTCTTCCCCCTCAAACGGATCAGCGAGCTCCCGACGCGCATGTTCGCCGGCGAGGGCGGCCCCGAAAGGACCAACCGGCGTTTCCACTACCTCTCCGACGGCCAGGGCTTCGCCCGGCTCTCCACCGCCTTCG
>CAZXNA010000219.1:0-2584 GCA_964641295.1 uncultured Thermoanaerobaculia bacterium | reverse complement strand
TATTGCGAATATCTCAACACTTCAGAAGACCAACGTGATGCTGAGATCCTCGACGTCTGAACGCCACAATTTCGTCGGTATTCCCCGAAGTAACGTCTCATCAATGAGTTGTGGTCGTTGTTGATCGCAACACACGCCGATGAGCTTTTCGACGCCTGGGGGATGGGTGTGGATTCCCCGATGGTGAGCACCTGCTCCGGTGCCCCGACGTCCGCTTCCTCGCGCCCTCTTCCGGCCCGCTCTCAAGCGGGCGCCGGAGCCGGGAGACCCCCCTCCCTGTGAAAGGTGGGCGGGCACCCCATCCCTGGGAAAAGAGACCACCACCGTGAAGGGAGGAAACCGGCCAACGACCTTCTGCGGTACACTTGCGACCGGAAGGAGCACGATCATGCCGGTGGACCCTGAGCTTCTGCAGATTCTCGTATGTCCGGCCGACCACGGTGAACTCGAGCAGGTCGACCTTTCCGAAGGCATCCGTACCCGCCTTGCCCAGCGCTACCAGGAGGAGTTCAAGGACGAGGAGGCGGTGGTGGAGATCGGCCTCAAGTGCACGGTCTGCGGCCGGGTTTATCCCGTGGTCTCCGACATTCCCGTCATGCTGATCGAGGAAGCCCTCGAGGGAGCGGAGGTGGGCGACTGACCGATCCGGCCTCCCTTGCCGCCCTGCTCCTGGCCCTGGGAACCGCTTTCAGCCTCAAGATCGCTCTGGCCAACATCACCCTGGGCTTGGCTTTTCTGTGCTGGGTCGCCGCCTTGTACCGGGGCTCGGCCCGCTGGCGTCCCGCCGCCATCCACTGGCCCCTCTTCCTTTACGCGGCCTTCTCCCTGAGCTCCGCTCTCTTCTCCCTGGACCCGCGTCACAGCATCCTGGAGCTCGGTGACCTCGCCACCCTCCTCCTGGTCCCCATGACCGTCTCCCTCCTCGACCTGCGCCTCTGGGACCGCATCCTGGCACTCCTGGCAGCCGCGGTGTCGGCCTCCTCCCTCGTCGGCCTCTGGCAGTACGCCCACGGCTATTCGGACCTCCAGCACCGCCTCAACGGCCTGGCCACCCACTACATGACCTTCTCCGGGTGGACCCTGGTCGTCGTCCTGCTCCTGGTCGGGGACATGGTCTTCCACCACAACCGGCGCCGGCTCCTCTGGACCGTTCCAGCGACCCTGGTCTCCATCCTCGCCCTGGCCCTCTCCTTCACGCGCAACGCGTGGGTCGGCCTGGCCGCCGGCCTGGCCCTCCTGGCCGCCATCTGGAAGCCGCGGGCCCTGCTGGTCTACCCCGTCCTCGCCGGCGCTCTCCTCGTCCTGCTGCCGCAGCCCGTGGTCAACCGGGCCTTCTCCATCGTCGATCTGCGCCAGCCGGCCAACTACGACCGCCTCTGCATGGTCGTCTCGGCCGAGGAAATGGTCCAGGACCACCCTTTCTTCGGCATGGGCCTGGGGATGGTCAAGCGCCGCTATCCCGTCTACCGGCGTGACGACGCCCCGCGCTGGGAGGTCCCGCACCTCCACAGCAACGTCCTCCAAATCACCGCTGAGCGCGGCCTCTTCGGCCTGGCGGCCTATCTGGCCATCCTCGGCACTTTCTTCATCTCTGTCTGGAGGGTCCTCCAGCACCGGGAGGAGCCCGCCTTCCCGGCCCTGGCCGGCTGTTTCCTGGCCGTCGCCGGCATCACCGTGGCCGGGCTCTTCGAGTACAACTGGGGCGACACCGAGGTCTGGATCGTCACCCTCTTCTGCCTGGCGGCCCCCTTCGCCCTCCACGGGGAGGCCCCATGAGCCGCCATGTCTTCACCGTTGGCGAGCTGATCGGCGCCGTCAACGATCTCCTGCGCCAAGGCTTTGCCGGCGTGTGGGTCGAAGGTGAGGTGACCAACGCCAACCCCTCGGCTCGCGGTCACCTCTATTTCACACTCAAGGACGAAACGGCGGCCATAGACTGCGTCATGTGGGCCTCCCGTGCCCGCCGCCTCAAGTTCCGGGTCGAGGACGGCCTGGCCGCACTTGCCATGGGCTCCCTGACCGTCTACGCCCAACGCGGCCGCTTTCAGATGGTCGTCGACGACCTCCAGCCCCAGGGGACCGGCGCCCTGCAGCTGGCCTTCGAGCAGCTCAAGGCCCGCCTGGCCGCCGAGGGGCTCTTCGCAGAGGAGCGGAAGCGGCCCCTGCCGGCCCTGCCCCAGCGGGTCGGCATCGTCACCTCCCCCAGCGGCGCCGCCCTCCGCGACATGCTCAAGATCCTGCGGCGCTTCCCCCACCTCAGGGTCGTCGTGGCGCCGGCCGCCGTCCAGGGCGAGGGCGCCGCGGCGGAGATCGCGGCGGCCATCGAGGGGCTGGGCCGGTCGGGGCTGGTGGACGTCGTGATCGTCGGGCGCGGCGGTGGCAGCCTGGAGGATCTCTGGGCCTTCAACGAGGAGCCCGTCGCCCGGGCCATGGCCGCCTGTCCCGTGCCCGTCATCTCCGGCGTCGGCCACCAGGTGGACTTCACCATCGCCGACTTCGTCGCCGACCTCCGGGCGGCCACCCCGACCCTGCCTCTTATACACATATCCGAGCCCACGAGACAGGCAGAAATCTCGTATGCCGT
>CAZXNA010000218.1:0-2600 GCA_964641295.1 uncultured Thermoanaerobaculia bacterium | reverse complement strand
TGTTTTTCTTTGCAAGCCGAGGATGGCATACGAGATGTGCAGGAGTCTCGTGGGCCCGGAGATGTGTATCAGCGACAGACCCTACAGCTTACGCGAAAGTTTGTCTAGCGGTGTCCCGGGAAATCTGCTACAATCGCAGTCGCAATGAGGGAACAGTTGAGGGAACAGCTGGTTGGGCAGACGCGGAACGCCCGTTCCCGTCGCGATTGGCTTTCGGGGGGATCATGGCCAAGTTGAACCGCCTTTCGGCCCGGGCCGTCGCGACCGCGCCGCCTGGCCGGTACTTCGACGGCGGCGGGCTCATGCTCTACGTGAAGCCGAACGGCAACCGCTCGTGGGTGTTCCGCTACTCCTACGCTGGCCGCCGCCGGGACCAAGGGCTGGGGCGCTGGCCTGACGTCTCGCTCGCGGAGGCCCGGGAAAAGGCGCTGGAGGCCCGGCGACTGCTCGCCGACGGGCGCGACCCCATCCATGAGCGCCGAACGCGGGAGCGGGCCGTTCCGACGTTTCGAGAGGCGGCCGAGGACTACGTCAAGGCCCATGGGCCGGCATGGAAGAGCGCCAAACATCGCCGCCAGTGGAAGGCCGCCCTTGACCGGCACGCGGACGCCGTGCTCGGGGACCTGCGCGTGGATGAAATCCGGGTGGACGACGTGCTCCGTGTCCTGCGCCCGATCTGGGAAGAGAAAACCGAGACCGCTTCCAGGGTGCGCCAACGCATCGAAAAAATCCTCGACTGGTGTGCGGTGCTCGGGCTGCGCTCCCGGGAAAACCCAGCGCGCTGGCGCGGCTGCCTTGAAGCCATACTCCCGGCAAAGGGCAAGGTGCACAAGGTCAAACACTTCCGCGCCCTGCCGTGGGTGGAGGTTCCGGCGTTCATGCAGCGACTGAAGACGAAGCAGGGGCCGGCCGCCCGTGCCCTGGAGTTTGCCATCCTGACCGCTGCGCGGTCCGGCGAGGTGCGCGGGGCGACGTGGGCTGAGATCGACCTGCGGGCGAAGACCTGGACCGTTCCGGCGGAGCGCATGAAGTCCGGGCGGGTGCATCGGGTGCCCCTTGCCCCGGAGGCCATCGAGCTGCTGGAATCGCTGCCCCGGCTGGAAGGCGTGCCCTTCCTGTTCCCGTCGCCTGTCAAGGGTGGCCCGCTGTCCGACATGGCGCTGTCCAAGGTGTGCCGAGACCTGGGCGTGGACGCGGTCCCCCACGGCTTCCGGAGCTCCTTCCGCACATGGTGCAGTGAGACCACAAACTACCCGCGCGAGGTTGCCGAGGCGGCCCTTGCCCACGTTGTTCAGAATCAGGTGGAAGCCGCCTACCGCCGCGGCGATCTCTTCACAAAACGCCGCCCGCTGATGGCCGCCTGGGCGCGGTTCGTGACAACCCCGCCGGCTGCCGGCGAGGTGGTACCGATCCGATCCCGGCCCGACGCCGGGGGTGACCTGTGAGTGACTGGTACCTGGGCGGCGAGCCGATGTACCTTGCGCCCGGGGAGACACGAGAAATCCTGTGGCAGATGTTTCTCCTGCTCTTGCCCCTTTTCATCGAGCGTCCGTTCCGGGAGCTGGAGCTGTTGCGCCCCCGGTGGCGTGGTGCGGGAGAGGAGCCGACGGCTGAACAGGATGCCGAGTTGCGGGAGTGGGCGGGCCGCTGGGATCTCGAGTACGACGAAGTCTTGACCATGGCCCACGATGCCCTCCGCCATTCCTGGGATGACTATTACAAGGATCTCCAACCCGACTTCATCGACGTTCTCAGCGACTGGGTGCCCGGCCCCGAGCGGGGAGAGGAGATCTCGTGTGATCTGCCGTGGCCGCCCCTCACGTTGCGATTCAATCCCTCGCGGATCTGGGCGTCTCCCGCCTGTAAACCCTCCGAGATCACCGAACTTGATCCGGACGTCTCGCCGCATGAGATCCTTGGACCCAACCTTGTGGGCCGCACACCATGGATCACAGGATGGGACGTATTGATTTCTGGCCGGGACGCACGCAGCCGTGCGCACGAGGTGCTGGACGTGTACATCGATGCCGTTGAAGACCTTGCGCAGCAATACGGGATGGAAACGTTCCCTGACCTGCGAAAGCATGGCGGTGTGGTTCCTGAGGACCGGTTCCGGTGGCTTGCCGTGCGCCTGTGTGGGGATGGCCCGGGCCGGCGGATGAGCTGGGCGCGGATAGCTGTGGCGGAGTCTGAACGGCTGGGATTCCCCATCACAGAGCGCGCGGTGAGGAAGGCCGTGAAGGCCCTGGCCGATGCCATGGGGGTGGAACTTTAGCTTGAATGCTAAGTCCATCTTGCCGGCGGGGATTTGTACGTGTCTCATGAGGTTGAAAGGAGCTAGCTTCATGAAACACGACGAAACGCTTCTCCGGCTTCCCACCGTCCTGGGCCGCACGGGTTTAAGTCGAGCCCTGCTCTACCGCCTGGTCGCGGAACACCGTTTCCCGTCGCCCGTCAAGATCGGCGCCCGGGCCGTCGCGTGGCGAGCTTCGGAAGTGGCCGCCTGGATCGCGGCCCGCCCACTGGGTCGGCCTCTGCACACCCCCGACGACGCCGGCCCGAGGGGGGGGGGGGGGGGGCGGGGGGGGCGGGGGGGCGAG
>CAZXNA010000217.1:0-2621 GCA_964641295.1 uncultured Thermoanaerobaculia bacterium | reverse complement strand
CCGCCGATCCGGCCCGGCCGACGGCCCTGGTGCTCGGGGGCGAGACGACGGTCACAGTCCACGGACGGGGCCGGGGCGGACGCAACCAGGAGCTGGCCCTGGCCGCCGCCCTGGTCCTCGAGGGACGGCGGGGCCGGGTTCTCCTGGCGGCCGGCACCGACGGCATCGACGGGCCGACGGAGAACGCCGGGGGACTGGTGGATGGAGGGACCGTGGAGCGCATCCGGCAGGGGGGGGTCGACCCAAGGGTTTCACTGAGCCACAACGACGCCGCCACGGCACTGGAGGCCGCCGGAGACGCCCTCCGCACGGGGCCCACCGGCACCAACGTCTGCGACCTGACCCTTGTCCTGATGGCCGCCCGCTGAGTCTCCGGGAGGGTGTTTCACCTGGCCGGTGGTGAGGGCTCCTTCTCCGGCCGAGTCGACCCCTTTCTCGCCGGTCGATCGGCCCGGATCTCGGAGGGCGAGCGCGGCTCCTGACCGCCAAGAACTGGAAGATGATACCGCCGGGTGACGTAGGCCAGTTCCCGGCCGACCTCCAGGTGGGCCAGCAGCCGGCGCATGCCGTTGTGCTCGTCAAAGATCAGAAGCCACCAGGCCCCACGGACCAGGGGGACCTCGATCCCACACGAGGAGCCCGGCGCCGGGATGGCAGCCCGAAATGTCCCCAGGGGGTGCTGCTGCCGGGTCATCAGCTCGATCCAAGTGCCGTCACCCATGGGCTCGGGGTAACGCCAGAGGCGAAGCGGCTGACGGAGGGGCAGGACCTCCCCCAGACGGAAGGCGCCGCTCTCGTCGCGCTCGAGCCAGACGATGACACCGGCCGGTGTGGCCAGGACGTCGTGGATGCTGAGAACCTGGGGATGGACGACGGGCGGGCGCCCGGCGCCGGCCGTGGCCGCAAGAAGAACTGCAATGGACAGCAGAACGATGATTCGACGCATGACGGTTCACCCCCCCCGATGGGCCAGGAAGAGGAAGTAGGAGGCGTAGATGGCCAGCAGGGAGGCGCCCTCCCGCCGGCTGATACGCCCATCCCGTAGGATCCCCAGACCGACGAGCAGCGTGACGGCGACGAGGATGGGGATGTCCTGGCGGATGACGAAGACCGGCACGGCGGCCGGCCGGATGGTGAAGGCCAGTCCGACGATCAAACCAAGGTTGAAGATGTTGGAGCCCAGGACGTTGCCGACGGAAAGGGCCGACTGCTGCTTGAGGGAGGCCACCACGGAGGTGGCCAGCTCCGGCAGGGAGGTGCCGAAGGCGACGAGGGTCAGCCCGATGAGGGCGTCGGAAACGCCGTAACGGTGGGCCACTGCGACGCCGCCCCGGACCATCAGGTCGGCGCCCCAGACCAGGACGACGATGCCGACGATGGTCAGCCCCGCGTTCCACCACGGGGAGCTGCCCACCGCCACCGGCTCCTCCCGGCGGGCCCGGGCCACCCTGATGGTGACGATCAGGAAAACCGTGAAGATCCCCACCAGGACCAGGGCGACGGGACGGCTGATGACCCCGCCCCAGGACGCCGCCAGCAACAACAGGGCGGGCAGGAGCCCGAAACCCAGGTCCCGGAGCAGGGCCCGGCGCCCGCCGACGACCTCGATGGGCCGGATCACGGCCGCCACGCCCAGGACAAGGAGCAGGTTCATGATGTTGGAGCCCACGGCGTTGCCAAGGCTGAGTCCCGAGCTTCCCCGCATGGCCGCCAGGACCGAAACGCTGAGCTCGGGCATGGAGGTCCCGAAGCCGACGACCGTCAGTCCGACGACCATGGGCGTCACGCCCAGGCCCAGGGCCAAGCGGGACGCGCCGCTCACCAGCCACGAGGAGCCGGCCCCCAGCATCACCGCCCCGCCGGCGAGCAGGAGCAGGGAGAGCAGCAGGGACTGGGCCGCGGGATCCATGGCCGTCATCCTAACGGGGTGTCAACCCCTGGGCAACCGGGACCGGCCCGCAAACACCCCGTCGTCCCACCCTTCCTTCCCCATGGAGGAGGAGCCCCCCATGGGCTCCGTCCCCGTGGTGGACGGGTTCTCCAAACCGGGGATCAGCAGGTTTGAACCCCGTTGGGCCAAGCTTCAAGGGATCGCTGGGCAGCTGCTCCCGGGCTTTCAGGGTTTCCCCGGAGCGTCGTCGGCGCCCTGTCCTGAACCGCTGCGCCACAGGAGGCGGAACGCCGGAATGCCCTGTGAACCCGGTCGTCAGAGCGCTTCTTGACCTCGAGCGCGTTCGCGAGGTGCGCATCCGCCGCGTGTCCCGTCCGGTCCCGAGCAATGAACGGTGACGGAACATTCTCGCCGTTTGTTGCCACGACAACGCCCCTGGAATCATCGATCCTCCGTGGAGGAATGTCATGACGTGGCAGCCTCGATGAAGGTGCCGACGAGACTCCCCACGGAGAGGAGAGCTGAATCTCGGCCCTGGAAACGACCCATGCCCGTTTCGGCGGGGACACCCTGTTGGTCTTCGGCCACGGGAACGAGGACCGGGCACCCCACGCCCGCCGATTCAGAGATACAGAAAGCGGGGAGGCCGGAGCCTCCCCGCAGGATGCCTTCGTTGGTGGGTTCAGGCTTGGCCGGTGTGGAGGAACTCTTTCTCGAAGTCGTTCCAGGC
>CAZXNA010000216.1:0-2719 GCA_964641295.1 uncultured Thermoanaerobaculia bacterium | reverse complement strand
ATTGGAACCTCATGGCCCTCTCAACTTTTTGCAGAACCTTCAGGACATTACCAATTCAACGTCCTCAAACGGAAGAAAAATGAAAGGGCGCGCAAGGCGTAAAGGAGGTTGGTTGGGATGAAAAGAAGCATTGGTTTCAGCTGCTTGATCGTGGCGATCGTACTGCTCGGGACGGCGGTCCCGGGATCGGCGATGGATGAGCACGGCAAGGTGATAACTCCACCGGCTCCGGGCATGGTCAGCGGACCACAGGTCGTCTTATCCCCCTTGGGTGACACCTACCTGGTCAACGTGGACAACGAGGACAACGCCGGAACCGGGAACCCAGACGGCGACATGGGCGGGGCCAACCCTCCGTGTGTGTTCGACGGGGACAGTTTCCACCCAATCGAGTTCAACATCAACGTCTCGGGGGCCTTGCCCACGACCAGTGCGGAGCTTCTCATCGATGCGTTCGACATCGATGAACAGGGTGGGCCACCGCCGGAAATCGACCAGGTGTATCTGAACGGGACCTACCTGGGCGATCTCACCGGTGCTGACAGCACGTGGTCGACGACGATCTTGAATGTCCCCATCGCCCTGGTCCAGGCGGGCAACAACAAGGTGGTGATCATCGTCGATGAGGATCCTCCTGGTACCAACGACAGCTGGTGCGTCGCCGTAGCGTCCGGCCAGCTGCTGATCGACGGTGGGGCGGCGGGAACGGCGAGCTGCCGTTCTCTGACCACCGACGCGGGCCAATACGACTTTGGCCAGACCGTGACCGCGACCCTCGAGGTTGACACCACCCTCGCCTCGCAGGACGTTCAGGTTGAGGTGAACATCCTCGACCCGAACGGCATCAACGTGGCAGGCGAAACACGGGCCTACACGACCACGGATGGAGATGATGACCCGCAGGTGTTCAATTTGAGCCTGCCGGCAGCCGGGACGGCGGGGGCGTACACCGTGCAGGCGTTGATTTTCGACGCCACCGGGCTCTTTGAATCGGAGTGTACGGTAACGATCATCGTCGGGCAGGTCGAGCCCATCCCGGCGACCGGTCACACCGGCACACTGCTCCTGATTTTCCTTGTGGCCGTGGCCGGCGCGCTGCTGGTGCTCCGCCGCGTGCTCTGAACGGTCCTGCAAACAGAACTGCGATGCCGCCCCTCAGGGGGCGGCTTTTTTTGGCGTACCGGGGCGCGCCCACGGATGGTGAAGTCGAAGGAGCCGTTACCGGGGCACCTTTTCGGCGGTTGAGGGCAACCCCAATCAGCCGGTTCAGGCGTTGCGAAGCGTGCGGGCGGCGGTGGCCCCCAGGATGACAGCGCCGCCGAGGAGGGACCAAAGGCCGGGGTTCTCGCCGTGGACCAGCCAGGCCCAGATGGGGTTGAGGACGGGTTCCACGAGGAGGAGGAGGGAGGCTTCCAGAGCGGGAACGCCGCGAACACCGCGGGTCAGAAGGACGTAGGCCAGTCCGATTTGCACGACGCCGAGGAAGACGATGAGAGTCCAATCGGTGGCCGAGATCGAGCTTGCGGGGAGCGCCATGGGCAGGGTGATGGCGAAGGCGATCAGGTTGCCGCAGGCAACGGCGGCGGCGGCAATCCCCTGACCGTCGGCGCCCCGGCCCTGGTGCCTCAGGCCCATGATGGTCAGGGCCCAACAGATCCCGGCGGCCAGGGCCAGGATGTTGCCGGCCATGGGCCGGGGAGCGGTGACGGCGGGTGGCGGCGTGTGGACAAAAAAGAAGGCCATGCCGGTGGCCATGATCACCATGAAGAGCAGGTCGCGGGAGCGGGCGTGCTCGCCCAGAAGGAGGGGACTGAGCAGGAGGATGTAGAGGGGCGCGGTGTCCTGGAGGAAGATGGTGTTGGCGGCCGTTGTCAGCTTGTTGGCCAGCGTGTAGAGGATCATGCTGCCGGCGTAGGCGAGGCCCACGAGCCACGTACCACGTGTCCAGTGGCGGCGGGCTTCGGGGACCATGAGGAGAACGGCCACCATGGCGATCCCGGAGCGGAAGCTGGCCACCTGCCAGCCGCTGGAATGGCAGGCCTTGATGGCCGCACCGCCCGTGGAGAAGAGCACAGCGGCGCCGACGACGGCCAGCCGCGAGATGGTGTGGGACGGGGTCGTGCCCTGCGCCATGGCGGGATGGTACAGCGGACGGGCTCTGGAGGCGAGGGCGGGCCTCTGCCATCTTCGGCGCCCGCCACATCACGGGTCGGAGGAGCCCGTGATCCGGCGCGTTGCGGATGGCCAGTGGGCGAGAGGAGATGGGAATGTCGGCACGTCCCCGTGCCGACCGCTCGGGCCGCCTCTTGCGATGACGAGCGCCTGCCGCGGACGCCCTCACCGTGGATTGCCCCCATCACCTTCCGCCCAAGCGGGCTTCGCGCGTGGATGCGCTCCAGCGAAACCCGATGGGCCGCACCTCCCGTCGAACGCGACCTTCTCCGGGGGTGGTGTTCGCTCCGATCCTCCGGGGGCCGTGGGGGCTCGTTCGCTCCGCAAAGGCCGCCTCGGGGAAGCGGGGCGTTCTCGGTTGGGAGTTCGGGTGACCTGTCCTTCCCTGTCATTGCGAGGCGCGGAGCGCCGAAGCGAAGGGTCCTTCGTGGGCGAAGGCAGCGCGGTGGGTGTGGTGCGTGCGGTTCACCAGGGACGTGCGGGTTTGCCATATGTGGAGCATGGCGAAACCGGGACAGCTGTGCCACCGCGAGCGGGCTCTCTGGGA
>CAZXNA010000215.1:0-2742 GCA_964641295.1 uncultured Thermoanaerobaculia bacterium | reverse complement strand
GCGCCGGGGTGCCTTCCTTGTGGCGACCCACGACCGGGCGCTGATCGATCGCGTCGCCCACTGGGTCATCGAGGTGGAAAACGGGCGGCTCAAGCGGTGGCCCGCGGGCTACGAGGTCTACCGCCGGGCCAAGGAGGAGGCGACGGCGGCCGCCTGGCGGGCGTGGGAGCGGCAGCAGGAGCAGATCCGCAAGACCGAGGAGTTCATCCGGAAGAACATCGCCGGCCAGAAGACCAAGCAGGCCCAGGCCCGGCGCAAGGAGCTGGAGCGCCTGGAACCCCTGGAGCGGCCCGGCTCCGGTGAGCCGGTGGCCTCCTTCGTCTGGGGTGAGGTGGCGCGGAGCGGGGATGTGGTCCTGGCGGCCGAAGGGCTCGCAGTGGGCTATGACGCCCCGGTTCTCCATGGGCTCGACCTGGTGGTGCGGCGGGGGGAGCGGATCGCCTTTCTCGGGCCCAACGGGGCCGGCAAGACGACCCTGCTCAAGGTGCTGGCCGGACGGATGGCGCCCATGGCCGGCCGGGTAACCACGGGGCACGGTGTGGTCGCGGGGTGGTACGACCAGGAACTGGAGGACCTTCCGGCGGCCGGAACCGTGCTGGACGCCCTCTGGGAGGTCCACCCCCTGTGGAGCCCCACCCAGGCCCGTGGCTGGGCGGCGCGCTTTGGCTTCTCCGGCGAGGCCGCCGAACGGCCCCTGGCCGGGCTGTCCGGCGGGGAACGGGGCCGGGTCACCCTGGCGAGAATCCTTGCCGCCTCCCCCAACCTCCTCTTCCTCGACGAGCCGACCAACCACCTGGATCTCGTGACCTGCGAGGCCCTGGAGGAGGCTCTGGAAAGTTTCCCCGGCACCCTGCTCCTGGTCAGCCACGACCGGCGCCTCGTGGAGCGGGTGGCCCACCGGTTCTTCGTCGTGCGGAACGGCACGGCCGAGGAGACCCCGAGTCTTTCGGCGGCAATGGAGCTCTTCGGCATGGGGAAACCGGCACAGAAGGCCGTCCCGCGAGCCGCGAATGCCCGTGGGGGGCGGCGTAGCCCACTGGCGGAGGAGGAGCGGCGGCTCCGGCGGGACCTGGCGGCCTTGGAGAAGACGGTCGCCAGGCTGGAGGCCGAGCTTGAACGGCGGCACCGGACGATCGCCGAGGCCCAGGAGGCCATGGCCGACCGGGCCGTCTGGTCCGATCCCCAGCGGCTGCGGCAGGTCCAGGAGGAGCTGGACGAGGCCCGGGAAGGGCTGGATGAGCTGGAGGAGCGGTGGGCCGAGGAGGCCGAGGACCTGGAGGCCCTCAAGCAGCGCCTCGAAGAGGTCCGCGAGGAACTCGGCCGGGGCTGAGGATCCTGAATCGACTGCATCCCTCCGCATTCCCCCGGCGTTGGGCTCTTCGGGCATGTTGCGTCGCGAGGCCACCGAGGGGGCTGTCAGTTTGGTGATTCTCCCGCCGCACGTCGCAGGCAGCAGCGCCGGGAGAGACGCCCCAATGGCGGCCGTATCCACGGTCGCAGCAGAACCCCCCCCGTACACACCAGCGCCAAAAGAATCGGAGGAGGCTGTAAGCCGGATTCTGTACCCTTTCGGGCGGCGTCCATTCATCTTGGCCACGCGTCGCCGCGCGGCTCGTGCGGCCGACCCGGAAGCCTCCCCCGCCGGGGCGGGTTGCGGGGATGGGCGACCCTTGGCTTCCCTATTTGGCCTTGCTCCGCATGGGGTTTACCGTGCCTTCCCCGTCACCGGGGAAGCGGTGCGCTCTTACCGCACCCTTTCACCCTTACCTCCGCCCGGAGCGGAGGCGGTCTGCTCTCTGCGGCACTTTCCCTCGCGTTGCCGCGGCCGGGGGTTACCCGGCATGCTGCCCATCGTGGAGTCCGGACTTTCCTCTGCCGCCAAGACAGCAGCGGACGCCCACCTCCTCCGATTCCCCACCAGTATAGCGCGAGTCTTCTTCGGCGTTGGTCGCGGTATGCTGGGAACATGCCTGCGCCGTTTCGTCCCCTGGAGCCCGGCGAGTCCATCGGGGTGGTCGCCCTGTCGGGCCCGGTGTCCTCCGCTGCACTGTCACAGGGGCTGACGGCCCTGAGAGAGATGGGGCATCCGGTGCTGGTGGCGCCGAACGTCGGAGACCGGCTCGGGTACCTGGCGGGGGACGACGAACGGCGGATCGCCGGCCTGCTCCACGTCCTCGACGAAGGCGCGCGGGTGGTCGTGGCGGCCCGGGGTGGTTACGGCGTCTCCCGGCTCCTTGACCGGATGCCCTGGGATCGCCTGGTCCGGGATGGCGTCGTCCTTGTCGGCTTTTCGGACCTCAGCTCCCTTCTCAACCACCTGGCGGCCCTGGGGGGTGCCGTGCAGGTCCACGGTCCCATGGCGGCCGTCGGTCTCGGGAGGCCGGAGAATCGCAACCGCCTTCTGGCCGTGCTGCAGGGTCGGCTGGTGGGGAAGCCCCTGTTCCGCTTCGGGCCCGGAAAGGTCGTTCGTCCCGGTGTCGGCCGCGGTCATGTCGTGGCGGGGAACCTGACCGTCCTGTGCTCGACCATCGGGACCCCGTGGGAACCCCCCTTCGAGGGCTCCGTGCTCTTCCTCGAAGAGGTCGGCGAGTCCCTCTACCGGCTCGATCGCCTGTTGACCCAGCTTCGGGGCTCTGGTAGATTAAGTCGTGTGAAAGCATTGATTGGTGGGAGCTTGCGCTGTCTCGTATCCACATCTCCGAGCCCACGAGACTCCTGAGCATCTCGTATGCCGTCTTCTGC
>CAZXNA010000214.1:0-2768 GCA_964641295.1 uncultured Thermoanaerobaculia bacterium | reverse complement strand
CACCCCTCGCCGGGCACTCCGGCTCCTCCACCTCCGGCTGCGCCCCATCCCGGCCCCGCCGACGCCCCCCTCGCCCACCCCGACGCCGACCGAGACGCCACGCCCCCCCCCCACGACCACGCCGATGCCCGGGACGGTGGAGGCAACCGGCGACTGGATCGAGGTGGTTCCCGAACCGACGGCGACGCCGACGCCTTGGCCGACCCTGCCGCCCAGGGTCTCCCGTCCCCCCACCCCGACCCCACCGGTGGAGCAGTGCGTCGAGGCCGTCTGGGACGCCGTCCAGAACTACATGCCCCTCAATAGGGTCCGTGTCACCATCGAAGCCACCAACCGTTGCGGCCGTGAGCTGGGACCCACCGACGTCTGGTTTGAGGTCAGCGGATGGCGCGAGGGCGCCATGGTCCAGACCGTCAACGGCCACCCCATGGGGGAGTTGTGGCCCGGCCACAGCGAAGAGGTCATCATCGGCCTGCCGGGGTCACTGGACTGGTACGACGAGATCCGCGTCATCGTCCACGGCCCCGGTTGGTGATCGTACTGATGCGCAACTGTTTCAACGGGTTGAGCTTTGCTACTATCTCCGGCCGGCCGGAGTCCTGATTCCGGCCCACGGAGGCCCACGGTGCGCAAGAACACCATCGACGAGCGCTACGACGTCATCATCGTCGGCGGCGGGCCGGCGACTCGAATCTTCAACAAGTACCTCCATATCTTTGATCCGCAGATCCGGACCCTGGTGATCCGCGACGAGGAGCGAATCGTCAACCACTGCGGCACGCCCTACATCGTCGAGGGCGTCATCTCGTGGGAGAAGGGACTGATCGCAGAGGAGCTGGTCACCCGCTTCGGCACACCCATTCTCGTGGATCCCGTGGTTGGCGGGGACCCCGAGGCACACGAGGTGGAGACGGCTTCCGGTCGGCGGATCGGGTACGGAACCCTGGTCTTCGCCACGGGTACGGACCAGGTTCTGCCCCCGATCCCCGGTGTCGACCTGGAGCGCGTCCTCAAGGTGCGCCGGACCCAGGACCTGGTGGCCACCATCGAACGACTCGCGGGGATCCACCACGTGACGGTGCTGGGCGCCGGCTACATCGGCATCGAGTTCGCCGTGGCGTTGCGGAACATGGGCAAGGAGGTCACCGTCGTCGAAATGGCCGACCACGTCATGGGCGGCCGGATCGACCGTTCCATGGCGGAGGCCATCGAGAACCATCTCGCCGGGATGGGCATCGAGCTCCTGCCGGGCCGCCGGGCCACCTGCCTGGTGGGAGAGACCTCCGTCTGCGCCGTCGAGATCGACGGGGGACACACGGTCGAGACCGACGCGGTCCTGTCGGCGGTCGGTGTCCGGCCCATGGTGGACTACGCGCCGGCCTTCGGCCTCGAGACCAATCCCAACGGAATCGTCGTCGACGAGTACTTCAGGACGGGGGTTCCCGACATCTTCGCCATCGGGGACTGCGTCGAGACGCGGTCGGCCATCACGGGTCGCCCCATACCGGGTAAACTGGGGTCCAACGCCGGCCAGATGGCCCGGCGGCTGGCGCTGAACATGGCGGGCCGCCCGCTCCCCTACCCAGGCGTTCTCAACGCCGTGGTGACCAGGATCGGGGAGCTGGCTTACGGCGGAACCGGCCTCTCCGAGGCGGACGCCGAAGCCGAGGGGATCCCCGTGGTCACCACCCGCAACACCTCCACCTCCACCTACGAGAACATGCCGGACAAGAAACCCGTCGAGGTCAAGCTGATCTACCGGGCGAGCGATCTCCGCCTTTTGGGCGGCGAGATCCTGGGAATGTTTAACCCCGCCGGATTTGTTGAAACACTGACACAGCTCGTGGAGCGGGGCGCCACGCTGGAGGACGTCCTGACCATGCACTACTCCTCGCACCCCGAGCTGACGCCGAAGACATCGAAGCCCTACTTCGTCTGGGCCTCCGAACCCTTGATGAAGACCCTGGCCCGATCGGGGAGTTTCCCCGCAGGCCGGAATCTGGAGGAAACCGCATGAGTACCCTGATCCCTCTGATCATCGGCGTCGTTGCCGGCATGCTGCTGGCGGGAGGCATCGTCCTGTGGATGATGCGGACACGGATGGTGGTCGCCCACCGGAGCCGGCGGTCCTTCGAGGAGACCTGCAAAGCCATCGAACGAACCGTACTGGCCCACAAGGGGTGGGGGTTCCCCATCGACACCTGGAACTTCTACGAGACATTCCGCAAGAAGAACCTCATCCCCGACCACATCGAGAAGCTCATGGTGTACTTCGTCTGCAACTCCGCACTGGCCCAAAAGGTCATCTCGGCCAACCCCGCCATGGCGGGCATCATGCCCTGCTCCTGGGCCGTGTACGAGCTCGACAACGGTGAGGTCTACCTCTCCAAGATGAACATCGGCATGATGTCCAAGATGTTCTCGGGCGTCATCGGCGAGAACATGGGCATCGTCGCCGAGGCCGACGAACGCTTCCTCGCCATCGTTCTCGGTGACAAGGAGCTCGAGGAACCCGAGACCGTCATGACCGCCGGCGTCCTCCCCGAGCCCGAGGGTGTCCAGCTGGAGAAGGAGTAGCTGCGGAGCTGCGGCGTCCGGGCTCTCGCGGGTGGGAATGACGGGGCGGGGGGAGTCCCCTCGCCCTGTCATTGCGAGGAGCCCGCTGCCCACGGGGCAACGGGCGACGCGGCGATCTCCCGGCCAGTTTCCCCTCTGCTCCCCTCCCCCACCCCCCCTCCAATGCGTTACACTGCGCCGGCAGGACGAAA
>CAZXNA010000213.1:0-2907 GCA_964641295.1 uncultured Thermoanaerobaculia bacterium | reverse complement strand
CGCCAACCGCCGACTGGTGGGCGCTGGTGTCTTGGGAGCGTGGAGGCGCTGCGGGCACGCGGGCCCGAGGAGCCCGCAGGATTGGGACCCGCCGGTCGCCGTCCGTGGATCGGCCCTCGAGGGCGAGTAGCGCCCTGGCCAGGGCCACGGCGAATGCCGACGACCCCCCGAGGCCCGATCCCACCGGCGCCTGTTCGGGAACGCGCACCTGCACACCACCCTCCGGCCGGAAGAAGAAGGCGACGGCTGCCGTCAGATCGTTTCCGGCGTCCTCCCCGTGGAGGAGGCGTGTCCCCCGTGCACCCACGACGTGCGCCACCGCCCCTGCCGAAACACCGCCGGTCTCCACCCGCACCCTGGCACGGACCGGGAGGGCGGCGTTGACGGTCAGGGAACCGGGGTGGAGGATCCCCAGGGGCCAGATGTCCAGGGTCCCACCGGCCAGATCCACCCGGCAGGGCGCTGCAGCCTCAACCCATGGCGCCACGGGGAGGCTCCTTGCCGTCCAGCAGGGCCTGGACGGTGATGGCGTAAGAGAGGAAGCGGCCCAGACGCTTTCGGGCGATGGGCTTGGCGGGAGGCGAGGAGATCCTCAGGGGATTGATCCACTTGCCGTTGTGGCGAACCCTGTAGTCGAGATGGGGACCGGTGGCCAGTCCCGTCTGACCGACGTACCCGATGACCTGACCCTGGTGGACGCGGACTCCACGGTGGATTCCCCTGGCGTAGCGGCTCAGGTGAAGGTAGCTGGTCTCGTAGCCGTTGGTATGCCTCACGGTGATCATCTTGCCGGCACCTCCCTTCCTGCCGACGAAACGGACCACGCCGTCGGCCGTCACGTGGACGGGCGTGCCGACGGGAGCACCGTAGTCGACGCCGTAGTGGGGCATGCGCCGGTGCAGCACCGGATGGTACCGGTGGAGGCTGAAGCGCGACGTGATCCGGGAGAACCTGAGGGGCGTCCGGAGGAACTCCTTCCTCAGGGGATGCCCCTCGAGATCGTAGTAGCCGATCCTCCCGTCGTCGTCGGGGAAGGCCACGGCGTTGAGCGTGCGGCCGGCGTTAACGAATCGCGCTGCGAAAAGGTTTCCCCAGCCGTAGGGCCGACCATCCACCGTCCGCCGGTCCACGATGACGACGAAACTGTCCCCCTTCCGAAGATCCCTGAAGAAGTCGATGTCCCATTGGAAGATGGCTGCCAGCCGGACGGCCAGCTCGGCATCGCCCCCGGCCGATTCCACGGCTCCGAAGAGGGAGCTCTCCACGCTCCCCTCCAGGCGAACCACCTCGTGCCGAACGGGCCTGTCGACCCGCTCCACCTGGATCTCGTCTCCGAGTCGCTGGGCCTTGACACTGCTTCGGAGGTCGAGGTCGACGACGACAGACTCCAGAGGGCCGTACGGCGCACACCGTCCCTCGACCATCATCCCCGGCCGGAGGGCCCTGGGATCGAGAACGGAGGCCAGGCGGGAACACCACAGGTTCCACTCCTCCGGGTCCAGACGGCGACAGACGCTCTCCAGGGTGTCGCCGGCGGTCACCGGGAAGCGGCGCGTGGCCCCCGTCAGATGAAGGGCCTGGACGACGACTGGGCTCGCCGGCGGATGGGCCCGCGTGGTCCCGGAGCCGCCACCACACGCCACCGTCACCGCCAGGAAGATCGCCAGGACCGCTGCCTGTGATCTCACAAACCGCCCCAGGCCTTGACCGCCTCCGGCGTTGGCTCCAGACGTGCGACCACGCGGCCCTTCCGGTCGATGACCACTAGTGCCGGCACCGTCACCACCCGGCACCGCTTGAGGAGACTCCCGTGCCGGTCGTGGAGCCAGGTCACCCCCGTGCCGGCGAGTGCCTTCCTGGCGGCCTCCAGCGGTTCCACCACATCAACGAAGACCAGCCGGAGCCCCTTGGCTCTGCACGCCTTCTCCAGGGCGTGCCGGCGCTCCAGGACCTCGGGAGCCCGGGGCTGCCAGGAGGACCACACGACCACGGCCACCGGCGCCGTTCTGGCCACCCACTTCTCCCAGGGCACCGGGGTCCCATCCGGATAACGGAGATCGACCCCACCCGCGGCCAGGGCACCGGACGCGACCACCAGCCCAAGGACCAACACAATGCCAGTGATACGGACTCGCCTCATGGTCGAAGTATACCTGGATTGTTTCCCACCCAAGGGTGCCCCGGGGACGACGTGACGACCCGGTGTGACGCGGAAGAGAATGCCAACGAACGAACGGCCCGCCGGACGGTGGGCCGTGAGTGCGAGGTTACGGAACCCGAACCGGCGACCTGGCTCCTTCTACCTCCAGTCGGGATAGTCGAGACCCAGGGCCGCGGACAGGTACACCGCCATCTGAGCCCGTGTGATGAAATCGTCGGGGCAGTAGTCCCCGTTACCGCAACCCGCCGTGATCCCCGAGGACGCCAGCGCTTCCACAAAATTGAACGCCCAGTGACCTGTAGGCACGTCGTTGAAGGTCGCCGCGGCTGGTCCGGGAGAAACCTGCCGCTGGTACCAGATCACCACCGGCCCCAGCCGGAGGTCGCTCGTGTCATCGCCGAAATAAACGCGGAGGACACCGTAGTTGATGGTGGAGTTGGCTTGATTGGCGTTCTGCCAAATCATATTGTTGGGAGGAATCGTGAGGACCGTGTACCCGGGAGTTCCCGCCGAATCCGTCTGCTCGACCCCGACTGTCGTAGTCGTACACGCCGCGGTCCCATCGCATTCAAGAAAACCGAAATACGCCCACACATACGCCGAGCTGTCGTCGTCGTATACGAACACCCTCACATTACTGAGCGTGGCGCCCGTGGGAAGGAACACGGGAGCCTCGAAGAACCGGTACGTATCCCCCGTCTGGGGCCCGATGTACCCTCCTGCCCAGAATATGTAACCCAACGCAT
>CAZXNA010000212.1:0-2983 GCA_964641295.1 uncultured Thermoanaerobaculia bacterium | reverse complement strand
CCGACGATGAAGTACATCTTGAGGCTTTCGATCCCGCAGCGTTGGGCCGTTGCGATGGCCTCGAGGATCTCGGCGTTGCCCGTCGGCTTGCCCATCCTTCTCCGGAGCTCCTCGCTGCCGGTCTCCGGTGCGATGGTGATGGAGCGGGCGCCCGTGGCCGCCAGCGGTCGGAGGATCTCCTCCCGCATGGCCGGGATCCGGAGGGAGGAGAGGGCCACATGGAGACCCATGCTGCGGCAGCTCTCGAGGATTCCGGCCAGCTCCGGATGGTCGCCGACGGCCGTGGCGACGAAGCCGATCCGGTTTGTGATGGTGGAGAGCTCCTCCACCCGTGCCAGGATGTGGTCGGCCGGGTAGACCTGGAGTCGCCCGTAGTTGTGGCTGACCCAGCAGTAGGCGCACTTCTCGGGGCAGCCGCGGGACATCTCCACCAGACCCCGTTCGCGGTACTCGGTGTCGGGCGTCACCAGGTGGGAGGCCGGGACGAGCTCGGGGTCCTCCATCTGGTCGCGCCGCTTCTCCAGCCGGCGGAGGCGGTGGAGGGGACGGCCGCCGGCGTCCAGGTGGTGCTCCGGCACGAGGTAACCCTCCATGGCGGTCAGGCGGTCCAGGAGCTCTCCCCGGTCGGGCGCCTCCATGGCGAGCTCGAGCAGGGGAGGCCACACGCGCTCTGCCGCGCCCAGGCAGAAAACGTCGGCCAGGGGGGCCAGGGGCAGCGGGTTGATGGAGGCCACGGCGCCGCCGAGGACGATCAGCGGGAACCCCGGCCCGCGCTCCTCGCGCCGGAGGGGGATTCCCGCGGCCTCCAGGGTCCGGATGACGTTGACGGCGTCCAGCTCGAAGGAGATGGAGAAGGCCAGCACGTCCAGCTCCGCCAGGGGCGTGCCCAGCTCCAGCGTGCGCCCGGCCAGCTCCCCGTCCGCCACGAAGCGCTCGACGCCGAGGTTCGGCATCCGTCCAGCCAGCCGTGTCACCCACTGGAAGGCCAGCGAGGAGTGGGCCACCCAGTAGCTGTTGGGATAGCCGACGCCCACCCGCAGCCGCCCGTGGAGAGAGGGCTCCACCATCCGCCGTTCCCGGCCCAGCAACTCCCGGCGATCCACCGTGCGCCCCCTGTCCATGGCACCAGGGTAGCGCAGTGGGTTCCCCGAATGCCGCCGGTGAAACGGGGATGACGCGCCAGAGAGAACTCATGGAGCCCTCCCGCATCGTGCCTGCCCGTACAGTGTCACCCGTGGGGCGGAGGTTGGCGGAGGCGTCCTTGGGGCGTCACTGCACCTCGGGACCGGGGAACTCGCCGGTGCGGTAGAACTCTTCCAGGCGTTCGTCCTTCTCGATCCAGCGTTGACGGAGCCAGGCGGCGAGCTCCTCGTCGGTTTCCGGAAGCTCCTCCATGGGGAAACGTCGCACGTGGAGGTGGACGCGGTCGACGGCCCCGGTGATGTACTGACCCAGGTTGGACACCCCCTCCTCGTAGCCGATGGTCAGGTCGTAGACCGCCGTGGCGTGGCCGCGGAGGGATTGTACGGCGGCGATGAAACCCTTTGGACGGGGAAGCAGCAGGTGGCGGGGCTCGGCGAAGCCACGCTCGCGGGCGAAGGCGATGGCCCGCTCCAGCTTGTGGGGACGGATCCGGGTTCCCTCGGGGAAGATGACCAGCCACATGGGAGCCTCCCCCTCGATCAGACGGCGGAAGGTCCGGAGGATGGAGTCCCGGTCACTGGTCCAGTTCCGCTTGAGGAAGGGGAACCCCAGGAGGTACATGCCCCAGCCGACGCCCGGGACCCGCTTGAGCTGGTTCTTGACGAAGAACTTCAGGTGTCCGAGCCGGCGTTTTCTCAGTGCCAGGTCCATGACGACGGTGATATCCGGCATCTCCTGGTGATTGGCAATGAGGATTGCATTCTCGCCGACGGGAAGCTCGTCTCCCTTCACGAGGATCCGGGTTCCATTGATCCACCTGGCCACGAGGACGCACGCCCCCCACCAGAAGTTCGCCATGGTGGTGTTGATGGTGCGAACCAGCCGCCGCGAGACGGGGTAGAAGAGGAGTGACAGCACCTGGAGGAAATTGATGAAAATCAGGAGAATGACCAGGAAGGACCAGACGACGACGCCGCGGGCGATTCGCCACACGCGCCGTGGGGTCATTGGAACCTCTAATGGCCCGAGGGGCATCCCAGCTCCTCCTCGATGATCGCCTGGAGCCGCATGACATCGTGCTCCGTCGTGTGCAGATTGCCGATGGCCGTCCTCAGGGCGATGCCGTCATCCAGGCGCGTGTGGGAGAGGTAGACCTCGCCGGTGGCGTTGATCCGTTCCATGAGGGCCAGATTGTACCGGTCCCGGTCCTCGTCGGTGGCGCCGGCATCCCGGGCGCGGAAGCAGACGACCGAGAAGGGAACCGGTGCAGCCCGCTCCAGCCGGGGATCGTCGTCGACCCAGCCGGCGAAGTCGCGGGCCAGCTCCATGTGGCGCCTGAGCCGCTGGCGGATACCTTCGAGCCCGAAGGCGCGGAGAACCCACCACAGTTTGAGGGCCCGGAAGCGCCGCCCCAGCTGTACGCCGTAGTCCATCAGATCGACCACCTGTCCGTCCACGGGCGTCTTGAGGTACTCGGGGACCAGGGAGAAGGCCCGCCGGAAGGTCTCGGGGTGCCGAGTGTAGAGCGCCGAGGCGTCGATGGGTGTGAAGAGCCACTTGTGAGGGTTGAAGACGAAGCTGTCGGCGTGCTCACAGCCCTCGAGGCACCAGCGGTACTCGGGGCAGATGGCCGCGGTCCCGGCGTAGGCCGCATCGCCGTGCAGCCACAGGCCCTCCCGTTGACAGATCTCGGCGATGGCGGGGACGGGCTCGACGGGGGTGGTGGAGGTGGGCCCCGCGGCGGCGACCCAGGCCAGGGGCCGGCCCCCCGCCGCACCGCCCTCGGGACTGGTCCGGTCCGAGGACTGACGACCCGTGCGGGCACGTCCCCTCTGCGTCC
>CAZXNA010000211.1:0-3104 GCA_964641295.1 uncultured Thermoanaerobaculia bacterium | reverse complement strand
GACCACACCATCCGGGACACCTCGCGGCGGGTGGCCAGGGCCCTGGCCGCGGTGATGCGGCGCCACGGGTGGCGCCTGGGCCGTGACGTTGCCGTCGTCGTCTCCGCGGACCTTGTTCACTACGGCCCGGACTTCCACCACCTCCCCTTCGGGACCGACGGTGGCGCCTACGAGCGAGCTGTGGCGCGGGACAGGGAGCTGATCCAAGATCACCTGGAGGGGCCGCTGGGGGCTTCCCGGCTCCGTTCGCTGCTCTACCGGCTGACCGACGAGCGTGATGTTCACCGTTACCTGATCCCGTGGTGCGGCCGCTTCTCCGTGCCCTTCGGCCTGGAGCTGCTGCGGCGGACGGCCGGGGAGCTGGGTGAGCCGGTACCGTCGGGGATCCTGTTGCGCTACGGCACCAGCGTGTCGGAGGCCGAGCTGGCCGTGACCGAGGCCACCCGGAAGGCGGGGCTGGGCTACACGGCGCCCTCCAACTTCCACCACTGGGTCGGCTACGGCGCTCTCTCCTACACGCTTCCCGGGGAAGAGGGTGGAGGGAGGGGAAAATGAAGAGAGGGCGAGCCGGGGCCGTCACAGGGCACGTGGATCGCCTTGCTGAGAGTGCCGGACTCGCGGTTCCCCGCTCAAAAATTGCCGATCAGGTGGAGGCGCTGGAGAGTCAGGAGGCCGGCGCCGACGAGGGAGTCCAGGTCCTCGAAGGCCAGGTCGACCAGGTCGGTCTCGGGGAGGTTGGTGGTGGCGGCGGCCGGTCCCCGCATCAGGCCGAATCCGGTGCCGCCGTTGCTGTCCGGTGCCCGGCCTCCGACGACGGCGGCCAGCTTCACCAGCTGACCCCACTGGTCTGGGGGGTAATTGGGCTGGCTCGTCAGGGGATAGACAAGGTAGCCGATGCGCATTCCGATCCCGGCGGCCCGAAGGAGGTCCGAGCGGTTGCAGGCACTGAGGAGACGCTGGGCCACCACGTACGATTGGTGAGGATCGAGATCGCGGACGACGGCCAGCAGCTCGTCGTTTCCCAAATAGCCCAGGACGTCGGAATCCCGCAGGCCCTGCCGGACGAGGGTCTCCACGTGACGCCGTAGCTCGGTACCGCCGGCGTCGTCGGCCGGGAGCCCGGGGGTGCCGCCATAGACCGGCTGAATGAGATAGAGACCTGTAAAAAAAGGTGGCAAGTGTTCATCCGGGGTCGATCCCCAGGTCATGGCGCGCCGTTGGGCCAGCCGGATTTCGTAGGGCATGAAAACCTCGAAGAACGCCCCGTCGGCGATCGGAAGTCCCACCCCGTGATCGGTGTCCATGGTGGAATCGTCGCAGAATCCATCGCCAGCGTCAAACTCCTCGTGACGGGAATCTCGCGGCGAGGGGGAGAGGAGAGGCAGGGAGGCAGGGGGGCCGGGGAGAGGGGGAGTTGGGGGCGGTTGGCAGGTCGGCATGTTGCGGGAGAACCCTCAGGGACCGGTCAGACGTGCCGGGTGGTCAGTGTTCATGGGTTCCACAGGAGGCTGAGGAGATTCACTTGGCGGTGAAGGAGAAGCTCAGGCGCTTGACCATGCCGAGACGTCTCATGGTCTCCTCACATCCGGAATGGATCTTCTTCACGTCTCCACAGGATTCGTTCCAGAGTTCGACGCCGTTCTCCGCCAGCCGGATTCCGTAGGCGGCCGTCCACTTGCGATTGAAGAGGAGGGCCGTGATGGTGTGCTCGCCCCGTGTGAGGTAGGGGTTGATGTCCAGGGGCCCGATCTTCTCCCGGTAACCGGCGCTGGCGAGGCGCCGTCCGTCGATCAGCACATCGATCTGGTCGTCCACATTGTCAACGGTCAGGGTGTAGACGGCCGTCGGCCGCTTTGCCGGCGGGACTTCCTGCGCCAGATTCAAGGGCATGGCCGCCGGGCTCCCACGGACCTCGAGGTCGGTGAAGCGGCATTGGCCGCCGCTGGGTTCGTGGATTTCGTCGCCGGCCGAGCCGACACGGAGCAGGAGGCGGCCGCTCGAGACGTCACCCCGGTGCAGCGTGACGGAAGCCTCGCGGCAGGATCCACAGGCGATCTTCAGCATGTTCCCAATGACGGTGACGGTCAGCCGGATGGTGGCGCCGGGCGAGAGATCGGAACCGGCGAAAAGCGCGTTCACCGTGCCGGCCGGGAAGCGGTGCACGTCGACCTCGTGCTGGCGCGGCGACAGAGAGACGAAGGTCCAGTGGAGGTCGTCCTCGAAAATTTCCAGGCCTCCGGACCATCGTGTCCCTGCGCTGCGCAAGTTCACAGTCGCCGAGGCGCCGGGGCCGAAGAAGTACCCCGTGTCGTAACGGCCTATGCTCTGGGATGCGCCGTCGACACCGCCTCCGGCGAAGGTCCAGGAGCTGGTGAGCGGCGTCCCCCGGTTGCGCCAGCCGGAGGTTGAGTTGAAGTGGAGGCCCGCGGCCAGGAGCACGAGCGCCCCGAGGAGCACCGTTGCGGCGATTGTCACGCGCCGGGCGGTTAAACGGCCCCGCGGAGCGGCCGCGACATCGCCGGCCATCGAATCCTGATCGGTCTCCGGGACGGCCGGCGTCGTGCCGGCCAGTTCCACCGGGAGGATGACGTGCCCTCCGGAGTTGGTGATTCGGGCCTCGACGTCGGCGGGTCTTGGTGTCTCATCGCCGGCGATCCATGCGTCGATCTCTTCCTGGTAGGCGAAGACTGCGCGGCTTCCCGGTAGCTTGTGGACGGGAAGGCCGGACGACTCCGCCAGACGTTGACACTGCCGTACCGAGCGGTTCATGTGGACCGCGATTGCCTTCCACCCGTCAAGACGTCGTTGGGACATGCTTCGCTCTTTTTGGTGTTATCACGTTTGTTTTCCCGGGATCGAGACCGTCGTGTCGCCAATTGGCGCCGAATGTCAGAAGCTGTCGTCTCGATAACTCTTGAGGTCTGCGATTCCCGGATGTAGCTTGGATCAAGAACCATCAGAACGAGAGGAGGAACCCATGAGAGATCGTGGTATCACGAGGTGTTTGGTCGTTTTGTCCATGGTGGTGGCGCTGGCAGCCGCCGCGTGGGCGGGGATTCCGGGGACGGATCTTTACGTGCCGTCGCTGGCGCGGGTGCAGGGGG
>CAZXNA010000210.1:0-3145 GCA_964641295.1 uncultured Thermoanaerobaculia bacterium | reverse complement strand
GGCGGGGCGGTCTTCGAGCTTGAGCTGCTCGAGGACGTGGCGGCTCTGTTGCTCGTCGAGGGGGTAGAAGCTGCCCTTGCCCCTGGCCAGCACGTTGCCCTCCTCGTCCTCGATCTGGCCGGCGGCCAGGAGCAGGCGGCCCTTCTCGCCGGTCTTCCAGCCCCGGACCAGCAGGGGCCGGCCCGAGGGCACGGAGCGCCGGAACTGCACGGTCAGCTCGCGGGTCATGCAGAGGCGGTGGACGGCCACGGAGCAGGCCCACCCTATGGTCTCGTCCAGCATGGCCGAGACCACGCCGCCGTGGACCACGCCGGGGTAGCCGTCGTGGCAGGGATCGACGACGATCCGCAGGTGGACCTCCCCGTCGACCGCCTCGAAGCGGCCGTGGATCCCACAGGGGTTCTTCTCTCCGCAAACGAAGCACGTGTCCGACCAGGGCAGCAGCTTGCTCATCCCTCTCCTCCGGCCATCCCCACGGGTGGCCCAGCTTGCAGGTACGTCATCACGGCCCGGGCGGCCCGGCGGGAGGCGCCCGGCTCACCCAGCCTGTGGCGAACCACCTCCAGCAGCTCGTGCTGGCGCTCCAGCCCGCCCTCCAGCATCCCGGTGGTCTCCGCGGCGAGACGCCCGGGGTTCCAGTCGTTCTGGATCAGTTCGGGAGCGGCCCGCTCTCCGGCGATCAGGTTGACCAGCGCGATGTGGGGAACGCGGACCAGGAGCTTCGCCAGGAAGTACGACACGCTCCCCAGGCGGTACCCGACGATCATGGGCACGTCCAGCAGGGCGCACTCCAGGGTCGCCGTCCCCGAGGCGGTCCACGCCATCTGGGCCGCCGCCAGCTCCCTGCGCCTCGATTCTCCCCGCACCATCCGCAGCCTCGAATCCGCCGGGGCCGCGGCGAGGATCTGCTCCACCTCGCTCTCCATGCCCGCTGCAACGACGACCACCGCCTCCCGGATGGTATCCCCGGGCAGGAACGAGAGGGCCTCCAGCATCACGGGAAGCAGCTGACGAACCTCCATGGAGCGCGATCCTGGAAGCAGGGCCAACCGTCCAGCCACCCTGGCGGGACGGTGGTCCAACAGTCCCTCCCGGTGGAGGTCGTCCACCAGGGGATGGCCGACGTACACGGCGTTCACGCCGTGGGCTTCGTAGAACCCAACCTCGAAGGGCAGGATGCAGAGGACCTGCCGGGCCACCCGGCGGACGACCCGGACCCGGCCCCGCCGCCACGCCCAGAGCTGGGGTGAGACGTAAAGGATGACGGGGATTCCCGCCCGGTTCAGGCGTTTCGCCAGGCGCAGGTTGAAGTCGGGAGAGTCCACGAGCACGGCGGCCTGGGGTTTCCTCCGGATGGTCTCCTCGGCCACGCGGCCCATCAACCGCCGGAGGCGCGGCAGCTCCCGCACGACCTCGGTCAGCCCCATGTGGGCCAGCTCGCTGGTGTGGGCCAGCAGCTCCATGCCGGTCTCCTGCAGACGGTCTCCACCGATCCCGAAGCACCGGAGCTCCGGCATCAACTCTCCCAGGGCCGCCACCAGGTTGCCCGCGTGGATGTCCCCGGAAACCTCGCCGGCGACCACCAGGAGCCGGGGCGCCGGGTTCATCCGGCGCTCCCCGCCCGCCGGGCCGACAGCCAGGACAACGCCAGCCAGAGACCGGCACCTACCAGGGCTCCCACCAGGTCCGAGCCGACGTCCCGGAGCTCCGCATCGCGCCATGGAATCAGTCCCTGGAGGAGCTCCGTCACGATACCGAGGCCGACGCCCCAGGCCGCTCCGGCGAAACCGGCGGTCGTCATCCGGGCCAGGGAGGGCTGCACCGTCCAGGCCACCAGGAGCGCGAGGACACCGTATCCGGCGGCATGGAGGACGCTGTCGGAGACCCCGGGCGCCACGTAGGGTGCCGGCGAGGGGATGACGGCCAGAACGATCAGCAGCAGGCTGTACACCACGGTCACCGTCCACCGCGCCCCGGCGCCGGCTGTGCCGCCGGGCCGGACCCCGGGCCGCTGCCCGTTCAGGGGAAGGGGTACATCAGCCAACCGACGACCAGCCCGATTCCGACCATGATGCCGAACACCTTGAGGAAGAGCCGCTTCCGTTCGCGGCCATCGTTCCGCCACAGGAAGGAGAAGAACACCGACACGAGGAGGGCATGCCAGACCATCAGAACTGCATGGTCCATGGTTTCAGTCCTTCATCCCGCGCACGATGTCGGAGACATCGAGGACCGTCAGGAGGTTCATCAGGCCGGCCGTCACCAGGAAGGTGTTGCCATACCCGAAGCCGATGGACATGGGATTGCCGAGGCCCAGGTGCAGCAGCCTCCCGCCGATGTAGAGCGCTCCCTGGCCCAGGCACGCCAGGAACGCCAGGTAGGAGAAGGGGGCGCCCGGCCGGGGTACGGCCAGCTCTCCCTGGAGGACCAGGCCCGTCACCCAACAGGCCAGTATGACGCCGGCGAAGACCGCAGCCCGGATCTTCCGGCCCAGGATCAGGTGGCCGAGGCCAGGGACCAGCCAGGAAACGGCCAGTAGGCCGAACGGAGCATGTGCCACCTTCTCCGGGGGGACCTCCTTCTCAGCGGTCTGCTTCGTGCGCCGTGCCATCTCCTCACTTCCAATCAACGGTCTCAAGGGCCCGGGAGATCTTGTCCCACGTGACACCCAGATCCTCCGGGATCACGCGGGTCTCACCGACCACCGAGATGAAGTTGGTATCCGCCATCCACCGGGGCACCACATGGAGGTGGAGGTGCTCCTTGATGCCCGCGCCGGCGGCCTCACCGATGTTCATTCCCAGGTTGAAGGCGTGGGGCGCATAGACGGACTTGAGCGCCCGGCTCAGGGCCCGAGCCGCGGCCATCATTTCGGCCAGGGTGGCGGGATCGAGGTCGTCCAGGTCCGCCACATGGGCGATGGGAGCCACCATGACGTGGCCCGACGTGTAAGGGTAGCGGTTAAGCATGGCGAAACAGCGCTCGCCACGCCACAGGGTCAGGGTTTCCCGGTCATCGGAGGATTCCCATGCGCGGCAGAAGATACACTGGCCGTCCGCCTTGCGATCGGCCGACGAAACGTACTCGAGCCGCCATGGTGCAAAAAGAGCCTTCATCTCCCACGCGACTACTTGGAGAGCAGCTC
>CAZXNA010000209.1:0-3198 GCA_964641295.1 uncultured Thermoanaerobaculia bacterium | reverse complement strand
ATGTGAGCCACGGACATCAGGAAATCCGGAAGGGCACGTCCCTTTTTGCCGCCATGGCACGGCAGCTCCATCTGAGCAACACCGAGTTGGAGAAGCTCTTGAATTGCCCTCTCTCGCAGGCTGGCTACATCGAGGTTCTCCGGGACAAGAAGGTCATCTGACGGTCCATCTGGCCGCCTCCGAGATCTTCGCAACAGTCCCCTCTCCATTGATGCCCAGCGGACGCACGCGTCCGCCCATTCGCCTGGAACACGCCCCTCTCGCCAGGTTGGAAAGATCGGTGAGCAACTCGTGGCCGGCTGGTGTGGGCTATGATGGGTCCTTGGGAGGTCCATTGTGAAACGGGGTGGATTGGCCTATGACCCGGATCGGCCTGTGGAGAGCTTCAAGGAGCTGCTGCGGGAGCTTGTTCGGGGATACAAGTTCGATGTCAAGGGTTTGATCCTCAACGACGGCAGTATCGAGCCGTTGCCTCGTGAGGCGGCCGTTGTGGGAAAGGTGTTGGAAATCTCCATCAAGCACTACCTTCGGCGCCGGCTGTTACAGGTGGATGAGCTTGTTTGCATCCCGGCCTCGAGCGACCGGACCTATCCTGATTTCACCTTCAACGGACCCCTGATCTCTCCGAATCGATTTGCCGTGGACATCAAATGTGCTCGCCTCAACGCCAAGGGCAACAAGACCTCGTACCCGATCACGATCGGGACCTTCGATGCCGAGTACTTCCACTACCCCGACGACAAGGTGGCCAACATCGAGATGCCATATTCTCATTACGCGGCGCACCTTGCCCTCATCGCTGTGTACGATTACGTGGAGACCACCGCGAGGAATGTTGAGCTGATCGTTGTGGAAAAATGGCGGGTGGCGACGAGAAAACGCTCAAGCGGTACACGCTGTTATATCGCGGCAGTGTCGGAGATTGATGCGCTACGCAAAGAAACCGGAGCCTTCTCCTCAGAGGAAGAGTTCAACGCCTATTGGAGAGGCCAGGCGGTCAAACCGGAGAAGCTTTCGAGATGGCAGGCGAAACGAAAGGGAGACGCGCGCTGACGTCGTCGGAAGCGTCCACCTGAGCGCCCTGCCGGTTCCTGGCGGCGTACCCCTTGCCCGTGCCGGGGTGGGGCTCGTGATCGCCGACGAGGTGAAGGTATTTCTCGGGAACGGGGGGAATTGGCTCGGGGTCGGGAGCGATGCCACGGCGGGTTGGGATCAATGTGGGTCTGAGATCCACTGGATCTCCAAGAAGATCGGCGCGAATCTTGCGTGCGATCACCTCGGCGAGAGCCGCGGGTACAGCATTACCGAGCTGACGTTGAACGGAAGAGAGCTTGCCAACGATTCTGTAACCGTCCGGGAATGTCTGGAGACGACACAGCTCACGGGCGGACAGACGGCGGCTTTTCCAATGGAACGGTCCGACCGCAGGGCCAGGCTGCGCCTGGATCGTCCAGGACGGGCGCGCCTTGGCCAGCTTGAGCAGGAAGCTCCAGTACCGGCGCCGCCAGCCGAAGAGGGGCAACCCACCACCACGGTCTGTATGCCAAAGGTAGTTCTCCCCTTCGGGGATCGTGGGGAGGAGATCGGCCCATTTGCCCCGAACCCGAAGCTCCGGGTCGTCGTCGTCCTCAAGATCGCCGATGGCGTCCCACGCGGTCATGTAGGGCTCGACGGCGGCCAAATCGGCCGAAGCTTCAACGGGACCGTGTGTTGGCGACGGAAAGTCGAATGCAGCACCCTCTCTTGAGCCAACGACAATGACCCGTTCACGGAGTTGGGGCACCCCGAACGACGCTGCGTTGACCTGACGGTAGCGCAGGTTGTAGGAGACGCCTCGCTCGGCGTTGATCCTCTCGATTGTACGCAGGATCAGCTCGATCCCCTCGCTCTTGCCACGGTACGCGAGCCCCGGAACGTTCTCCAGAAAGAAAGCTCGAGGCAACGTATCGCGGAGAACGCGAAGGTAAGCGGCCATGGTCCCGGCACGGGGATCGTCCAGGCGAAGCGTATCCCCGTTGGCCCAGTACCCTGCCTTGGAGAAGGGCTGGCAAGGGGGGCCGCCTATCAGCACATCGGCATCACCCTCACGAAGCCCAGCCGTCTCTAGAATCTCGCGGGAGGTCACCTGATGGATGTCGCTTTCAATCACCGGCCAGTCGTGGTTCTGGCGGAGCGTCGCCACCGCTTCAGAATCCATCTCGACGGCGACGGCCACTTCAAATCCTGCCGCCTCAAAACCGAGATCAAGCCCGCCCGCGCCGGTGTAGAGGCTGATGACCTTCAACATGGTACCTCTTGTTCTCTTTCCTTTTTCATCTTACACCATTTTTACACCTGCCGCTTGAATTGTCAATATACCTCGGGGCCGTGTCTTCCGGTCCTTCCCCGAGCCACGCTGGAAGCCACCTTATCGGCTACCAGCTCGACATCCGCCTTGATCTCAGCCTCCCAGAACCGGAGGACGGTCCATCCCTCCGATTCGAGAATCGCCGTGTTGCGGGCATCCCGCTCTCTGTTCCGGCTGATCTTCGCAACCCAGTAATCGGCGTTGGATCCCGACCGGAGCCGTGACTCTCGCACCTCCCAGTCCTTACCATGCCAGAAATCGCCATCGACAAACACGACCACCTTCGCGCTGCGAAAAACGATGTCCGGCTTCCCCGGCAGATCCCTGACGTTGACCCGATAACGTAACCCTCGCCGCCAAAGAGCCCGCCTCAGCCGAACCTCGCACGATGTGTCACGCTTCTTGCTGCTGCCCTTGGCCGCCAGGCTCGCCCGGTTCGACGACGGAATTCGACCCTTGAAGGATGGTGCCTTCGTCGTAACCTGCGGCAAACCCGACGATCCAGATCCCAGTTTCTTCATCCTATCCCCAAAAGCCAGTGTACCAACCCTGGTTCGCAGGAAACCATGGCCAACGCCGGAGAGGAGTGCAAGATGGTCGTGATGGCACCACGATGTCTTTCGCCTCGGCGTGGCGGCGAGCTGGCGGACTTCAACGAAGATAGGGTGCGGCCGCGAGCCACGGGGATTGGGTTAAGCTCGCGGTCGGTCGCTGGGGTGTGACGATGCACAGGTGCGAGATCATCATCTGGTGGAGCAGGGAAGACGGCGTGTCCGTGGCCGAGGTCCCCGAGCTTCCCGGCTGCATGACGGATAGGAATTTCCTTTTGGACACCACCCGGTCCTCCCTCC
>CAZXNA010000208.1:0-3205 GCA_964641295.1 uncultured Thermoanaerobaculia bacterium | reverse complement strand
GCGCCCGTCATCTCCCCCACCCTCTTCCCCGTCTTCGGGGTGCCCGCCCTCTGCATCCCGGCGCTCGCCCTCCCGCCGTTCCATCCGTTCCGCCTGTGCCGTGATCCGGAAGAGGTTGATGAACCCTGCGACGATTCCAAAAAAGCTGAAGACAGCCGTCAGCCACGGCCACGTCCCAAGATGCCCGTCGAGCCACTTGCCCCAGAAGAACCCGATGGCGATGGCGACGGGAAACTGAATCCCTACGATGGACAGGTTCGCCCACGTCCCTGCCTGCCGCATCCATCGACGGTTCTTCCCCATGGCGAAACTCTACCCTGGCCCGTCGGCAAACGAAAAGCACGCCGCGGCGAGCACGGCGTGCCGGACACTCCTGGACACGAGCGGGCCTACCCCAGGCCAAGGGCGCTGAGGCCGGACTGCGCCCAGCTGATCATGGGAGTCGGATAGACACCGATCAACAGTGTGGCGGCGACGCAGACGACGATCATGGCGTCCACCCACCGGTCACGGATCATCTCAGCCGGTTCGGCGTCTTCGCCGTCCCGCAGGTACATCTGGACGACGATCCGGAAGTAGTAGTAGAGGCTGACGGCCGACATGACAACGGCGATGACGGTGAGGCCCACGTACCCGGCCTGAACGGCCGCGGAGAAGACGTACAGCTTGCCCATGAATCCGGCGGTCGGAGGAATGCCCGCCAGACCCAGCATGAAGATCAGCATGCCCGCCGCCGCTGCCGGATGCCGCTTGGCCAGACCGGCGTAGTCCTCGATGGTCTCTCCGGCGTAGCCACGGCTCTCCAGCAGGATGACGAAACCGAAGGCGCCCATGTTCATGAAGGTGTAGATCAGCATGTAGAGCATGACCGACCACAGCCCCATGGCGTTACCGGCAACGATGCCCATCAGGGCATAGCCGGCGTGAGCGATCGACGAGTAGGCCAGCATCCGCTTGACGTTGTCCTGGGTCAGGGCGGCCGTGTTGGCGAAGATCATGGTCGCCGCCGCAGCGACCCACATGACCGTCCGCCAGGCATCGATGTTGGGCTCGAAGGCGCCCAGGAAAATCCGGAGGAACATGGCGAAGGCGGCAGCCTTGGGCCCCACGGAGATGAAGGCCGTCACCGGGCTCGGCGCTCCCTCATAGGCGTCGGGCGTCCACACGTGGAAGGGCACCGCGGCGACCTTGAACAACATCCCGAAACCGACCAGCACGATTCCCAGACCCGTTGTCCAGTTGGGCTTCCCCATGGCGGCCAGGGCCTCGTGGATACCGTGGAGGTCGAGGGTTCCAAGGGTCCCGTAGACCAGGGAGATTCCGTAGACCAGGATTCCCGAAGAAAGCGCTCCCAGAACGAAGTACTTGACGGCACCCTCGTTGGACTTGACCTCCAGCTTGAAGTAGCCGACGAGGATGTAGACCGAAAGCGCCATGAGCTCAAGGCCGACGTAGAGGCTGGCCAGGTTGGCGCCGGAGGCCATGACCATCATGCCAACGGTGGCGAAAAGCACAAGGGAGGTGTACTCGCCGCCGCCGTAGGGGGATCTCTCCAGGAAACCGGCGGACATGATCAGACCGATGATGGAGGCCACGATCATGACGAGCTTGAAGAAAACCGCCAGGTTGTCCAGAACGAGCATCCCGCCCAGGATCACCTGGGGGGCCCCCTCCGGGCGGCCGAACACCCAAACCAATACACCGGTGACGATCAGCGCCGCGACACCGCTCCCGATCAGCGATCGGACACCCTTTTTCCCCAGGGCGATCCCCGCCAGCAGGATGGCGATCCCCGCAGTCGCCAGGAAGATCTCCGGCACGAACGGGATGAAGTCGCTCAGGCTCATGGATTACTCCCCGTGGCTCTCGTGAACGGCCGCGGCGGCGGCAGCGGCCGAGCCCGTCACCGCAGGTACGTCGGCCACGTTTTCCGCCTGGCCGGTGGCCACCTCAACCCGCTGCAGGATACGGTCGACCGTCGGAGCCATCCGCTCGAAGAAGGGCTTCGGATAGAGGCCGATCCAGAAGGCGATGACGATCAGGGGGATGATGGTCCACTGCTCCCGGCGATTGAGATCCTTGAGGTCCTTGTTCTTCTCGTTGGTCAGCTCGCCGAAAAAGACCCTCTGGTACATCCAAAGCATGTAGCCGGCGCCCAGGACGATACCCGTCGCGGCGAAGACGGCCCACCACCACTGGTGGTTGAAGGCGCCGATCAGGATGGTGAACTCACCGATGAAGCCGTTGAGGGTCGGAAGGCCGATGGACGACATGGTGATGATCATGAAGAACATGGCGTAAAGGGGCATCACCTTGGCGATGCCGCCGTACTCGGCGATCATCCGGTTGTGCCGGCGTTCATAGACGAGACCGACCAGAAGGAAGAGCGCTCCGGTGGAAACACCGTGGTTGAGCATCTGAAGGATGGCGCCCCTCAGGCCCGGTGCGTTGAGGGCGAACATGCCCAGCATGACGAAACCCATGTGGCTGACCGAGGAGTAGGCGACCAGCTTCTTCATGTCCTTCTGCGCCATGGCCACCAGCGCGCCGTAGATGATGGCGATGATGGCCAGCACCCCGACCCAGGGGACGGCCTTCACGGTGGCGTCGGGTAGCAACGGCAGGGAGAAGCGGACGAAGCCGTAGGTCCCCATCTTCAGGAGGACACCGGCCAGGATGACCGAACCGGCGGTCGGGGCTTCCACGTGGGCGTCCGGCAACCATGTGTGGAACGGCCACATGGGAACCTTGATGGCGAAGCCGACGAAGAAGGCCAGGAAGATCCAGAACTGCAACGCCGGCGGGATGTGCGGGGCGATGGTGTACAGGTGCGGGATGGAGAAGCTCGGGGCGTTACCGAGTCCCGGGAGACCGATGGCGGCCAGGCCCGTACTGTTGTAGAAGTACAGGGCCAGGATGCCGACCAGCATCAGGACCGAGCCGACCAACGTGTAGAGGAAGAACTTGATGGCCGCGTACAGTTTCCGCGGTCCGCCCCACACGCCGATCAGGAAGTACATGGGCACCAGCATCACTTCCCAGAAGACGTAGAAGAGCACGAAATCCAGGGACATGAAGACGCCCATCATCCCCGTCGAGAGCAGGAGGAGAAAGACGTAGTACTCCTTCTCACGATGGGTGATCGCCGTAAACGACGAGTAGACCGAGATGAAGGTCAGCAGCGTCGTCAGCAGGATCAGCAGGA
>CAZXNA010000207.1:0-3297 GCA_964641295.1 uncultured Thermoanaerobaculia bacterium | reverse complement strand
CGTGTAGTGGCCCAGGACGGCCCGGTGTCCCACGGCCTCGGCGCCAAGGAGCACGAGCTCCGAGCGGCGCTTCCCCAGGGCCAGGTAGAGGGCCAGGAGGAAAGCGCAGAGGAGAAGCCAGTGGGAGACGGGCACCTGGACAGCCATGGCGCCACCGACGACCCGGAGCACGAAGCCCATGGCGACCACCAGGACGTCGACGAAGACAAGCTCCTTGAGAACGAGGGAGTAGATCAACGTCAGAGCGAGGTATGAACCGGCGGCCACGCCAAAGGGCCTGCCGAGCACGACGCTCCC
This sequence comes from uncultured Thermoanaerobaculia bacterium, assembly GCA_964641295.1. Lineage (GTDB taxonomy): Bacteria > Acidobacteriota > Thermoanaerobaculia > Thermoanaerobaculales > Sulfomarinibacteraceae > JAADFK01. The sequence continues at coordinate 3,000 of CAZXNA010000207.1, read as the reverse complement.
GGCCGCACCGAGAACCACGAGAAGCCCGGCGCCCGCCAGCGCGACGCCGGGGCCAAGGGCGCCCGAGGCGATGGGCCGGTCCCTCTTGACCGGATGCTGCCGGTCGGACTCGCGGTCGCGGATATCGTTGATCAGGTAGGTGGCCGAAGCCAGCATGGAGAAGACGGCCGCGGCCAGGGTGGCCTCCCACCATGCGGAGGCGGACCCGACCCTTCCGGAAAAGACCAGGGGCGCGAAGACGAAACCGTTTTTGAGCCACTGCTGCGGCCGCAGGCTTCGTACCAGTGGAGGAATCATCCGGTGCACCGGTCCATTGTAGAGGGTCCCGGCGGCCACATCCCGGTTGAGAACGAGCGTCCCGCCCGGCCCATCATCGCCGCGCCGCAAGAAATAGTGGGGCAAGGCCCCTTCCCCGTGATCGGCGTGCAAGGCGGGGCCGCGCGTGTCGGCCGCACTCTTCATCCCGAAGAGCGATCCCCACGAATCCCTCATCGTCGTCCTCCCCAAACCGGCCAAGCGCTGGAATCATCGGATCACCTCCAGTCCCTCGTTCAACGGAACTGAACACCGGCCGGCGTTATTCAACCTTTCCAGGAAAACGTTGAATAGCGGCCCCCACTCCCCCGCCCCCCCCCGAAATGGGATGATTCATGAAACTATGGTGCTCCTCAAGTATCGCGTGAACTATCCGGTCCCCGAAGATCTGTTCATGAATGGCGAGCTCCTCGCGGCAGTGAGGGACCGGCCGGCCCTTCCCCATGTCTTCCCGTTCCTGCGTGCCCACGCGGTGGATCTCACAACACGGGCCGGCCTCCCGCCCCCCTCCTTCCTCTGAGAAGGAATCCAGCTCACGAGGCAAACGAAGATGTCCAGGACTGCAAGCGTCTCCCCGTTTCTCGTCAGAGTCCCTCATTCTTTCAGAGCTCGTCCGTCCCACGAGGTTGCCGCCGGCCAGGCGCCTACGCCACCAACACACCAATGCGGTAGTTCCACCGCTGTTCGTGAAGGCCCCAGATTCCCAACTCCGTCGACGCCCCGATCAGCGCAGGACCGAAGCCGCCGGGTATCCCGTCACTGAGGAACGGGCAGCGGTGCCCGTGGGGAATCATCCGCAGCAATCCGGGCAACAGCTCCGAGTCCCAGCTCTGGCCCGAGCCCCCCTCCCCGGAGCCGTCCCCACGGTGGAAATAGAAGCCCAGGTTGACCCCGCTGTTCAGAAAGTCCTCGTTGTCCCGGTGGACGACGAACACCGTCCGGGGAATGCCCTCGTACACGAAATCCACCCGGTACCGACTCTCTTCCGGCTCCTCGACAACGCGCCCCACACCGGTGAGCGCCGCGACTCTCCGGAGCGGGCCCTGCAGTCTGCCCGGACCGATTCTCCGATTCCTCTCGTAGAAATAGAACTCGGTGCACCAGGGCAGCCCGAGAAGCAACGGCGTCAAGAAATCTGTCCCCGCGCTGGGGTAGAACAGTGCCGAGCCCTCCTTGGGCGGCGTGGCGGGCAACGAGACGGCCTTCCGGAACTCCAGGATCAACCGCGGATCCCCCATCTTCATCACTCCACGATTGATCGCATCCCACACGGCGTTCTGCTCGAGCACGACCGTCTCTCCCTCCCCCTTCTCGGCATTCCGGAACAACACCGGCCCCTGCACGAGATCGCTGGCCACAGGATCTCGCCGCCACTTGAGGAAGAAGAGCGAGTTGATTCCCTTCAGGAACATGTCGTAGATCTCGATACGCCGCCGCTGGCCTGGCTCGTGGATCTCGCCGAGCGTCTTCGATCCGTGGAAGATGTTGTTCCTCACACGGTAGACGAAGCCCCGAGCCTCGTCGATCGATTCCAGGAGGGAATCCGTGACGGCCAGTTCCTCCGGCCTGTCGCAAGCCTCGATCAACCCTTGCAACCCACTGATCACCTTAAAGAAGCGCTCGCCCTCTTCGCGGCCGATCCTTCCATCCGGCGTGATCTTCGTCCAGGAACCCTCCACGGCCGGACACGCCGCGAGGGGTTCGAAGGCGCGGTACAGACTCGCCGGCTCCCGCCTGGCGAAATCCGCGAGGAGAGACCAGAGAGCACGCTGGCACTCCTCTTCCCGCATACTTCGCGGATGGTACGCCAGCCGCCCCTCCTCCCGGGTGTTCTCCCAGTCCACCTGATAGATTCCGTTGTAGATGAAGAACTCGTACACGAAGGACGTCAGCGGCATCTGGGATACAGTCCGGTGCGGCCGCCGGCCCACGTATTGCAGGCTCGCGTTGTCGCAATCGACGTGATGCAGGACCTCGACTAGGTTGGCGATCTCAGAGTCCATAGTTCTCTCCTTCCAGTCTGACCACTTCAAGCCTACACCCGGGTGTGGCCCGACACGGACCGGGCGCGGCGACGGTATTGGTCCGGCGTACCGACCGGACCGCGATTCAGCTACCTCAACCGATCAGCGGACTGGAACCACCTGCACTTTCGTGGGGGTGACCACCAACTCCCCCTTCTGTCCTCTATCGTAAAGCTCCACAAAAGGGTGTATGGTCAGGTGATCTTCGTCGAGCTCCAAAAGGACGGCATCGAGTGCGACGGCCTCGTACCACGCGGTCGCATCAAGGATCAGCATGTCTCCTCGACCCAAGTTCCCGACACGAATGTGGGCACGCCGGTCCGGTTTCCCCGTGGCCATTCGGATGGCCCACGGAAACGGTTTCTCGCCGGTCTTCCAGACTTCCATTCCATCCTCGCGGCGCCATTTCCGCACCTCTTCGTGCCACTGGAAACCGTTGTTCGAGAGACCCTCCGCCAACTTTTTCGAAAACCCATTTGGAACGGTGCTTTCCGGCTGGCCCGTTTCAGAATCACCGTCGTCGGTCCCGTTATCACCCACTTCCTCTTCGATTGGCGGTGGTGGAGGCGGAAGTGGAGGTGGCGAAGGCGTCCCATCTTCCAATTCGGCTCCTCACAAGAATCTGTGCACAGGAACGCTTGAAGAGCATGTGCGAACTCGT
>CAZXNA010000206.1:0-3314 GCA_964641295.1 uncultured Thermoanaerobaculia bacterium | reverse complement strand
TCACGAGACCAGTCAGCACTCCTCCCACCGTTCACCGCCATCCCCCCGGCTCCCGGATCCCGGGGAGCTTCGTCGCGAGACCGCAGAGATGTCCGTCAGTGTGGTCTTTCGATCAAGGAGCCGCCGAGGCGTACTTGTCGTACGCCGCAGGCGCCGCCGCCGTGAGAAAGGCCGCGATGACGGGCATGTCTGCGGTCGCAGCAGAAGCTCTCCGGGATCCGGGAGCTATAACCAGAGCATGGAGACGGAGTCCTGGAGGCGCTGGACCATCAGGCGATTGTGGCGTTCGATCTCCTCCTTGCGGGGGATGGGATCGTAGGGATCGGGCGGATCGTGGAGGGTCTGCGGCGGATTGGGACCCAGGTTGGGTTGCCACCGGTCCAGCCAGGCTTCGGGCAGGCGATCGAAGATGGGCTCGTCGAAGAGGACCAGGTAGAGAAGCGCCCAGATTCGGGGTGTCACCACGAGAGAGTACCCTCCCCCCAAGGTCACCAGGAGCCGCCCTGCTGTGAAGGTTTCAGCGAGCTCCACGATCAGGCGGAACAGCCGCTCGTAGCCCTGGGAAGTCAGCATCAGGTCGGCGAGCGGGTCGGCGAAATGGGCGTCCGCACCCGCCTGTAGCACCAGAACGTCGGGCCGGAAGTAGGACAGGGCCGGCTCGATCAACCTCTCGCAAACCTCGATGTAGTTGTCCCCCTCGGTGAAGGGCTCGAAGGGAATGTTGAGCTTGAAGCCACGGCCGAGGCCACGGCCCAGTTCGTGCAGCCAGCCCGTTCCGGGGAAGAGGTACTCCCCCGTCTCGTGACAGCTCACGGTCAGGACCCTCTCCTCGTCGTAAAAGACCTGCTGAACGCCGTCCCCGTGGTGGACGTCGATGTCGAGGTAGGCCACATTGAGCCCGCGGCCGACCAGCTCCCGGATGGCGATGGCCAGATCGTTGTAGACGCAGAAGCCGGACGCCAGCTCGGGCATGGCGTGGTGCAGGCCCCCACCGAGCTGAAGCACCCTCCTCTCCCGACCATCGGCGATCAGGCGGGCTCCGTGCAGGGTCCCTCCGACGATCCGGCGTGCGCCACGCTCAAAACCGGGAACGATGGGGTTGTCCGGCGTGTCCAGCCCCATGGCGGCGTTGGCCACCGACGGATCCTCGCTGGCCGCCATCACGGCCTCCATGTAGGCCCTGGTGTGTACGCTGAGGATCTCCTCGTCCGTGGCCGCCGGCGGCTTCACGAGGGAGACCTTGACGCCGGCTTCCATCAGGAGGTCCAGCATCATGTCGATCCGCACAGGGCTGAACGGATGCTGGCCGCCGAAAGTGTAATCGCGGTACTCGGAGTGAAAGATGCTTACCGGCATGTGTGATGGGGGGGCCAGACCACCTCGAAACCGCCGCGGCACAGCGCTTCGGCCAGGGGTCGCGTGTCCAGGGATCCAACGCGGAGCACGATTCGCAAATGGCCGTCGGGATCCGGGTAGCTGAGGATGGAGTGAATGTTGACCTTGCGCTCACTGAGCAGGCCGGTCAGTCGCGCCAGTTGCCCCGGCCTGTCTTCCAGCCGGACCTCCAGGCGCCCCGACGGCCGGTGAACGCCCGTCAGGCGCAGCATGGCGTCGAGAAGATCGATGCCCGTCACGATGCCCACGAGGCGGTCCTCCTCGACCACCGGCATGCAACCGATCTTGAGCTCGCGCATGGTGCGTGCCACCACCTCCACGGGATCCAGGGGATCGGCCGTGTGAACGGGAAACTTCATGATCTCCCGTAAGCGGGCCTCGGGAGAGAAGGGCCGATCCCGCAGACAACTCGTGGCGAGCCGAAGATCGCGATCGGTGACGATCCCGACCAGCCGCCCATCCTCCACCAGGGGGAGGTGGCGCACGCCCTTCTCCCGCATGAGGGCGTAGGCCTCATCGAGGCTGCTCTCGGGATCGATGATGATGGGATCCAGGTGCATGATCTCACGAACCAGCATGTTGACCTCCAGCTACGGACCCCGGCCCATCGGGACGTCGTCCGCTGATGGGACGGAGGGCGATCCGCACCCCATGGAGCAGGGGGCCGCCCACCGCTCCCGGCATCAGCCAGGAGCCCATGGCCGCCAGCCACGGGAGCTCCTCGATCATCTGGGAAACCCTGGCCAGGAGCTCCTCGATGGCCGGATCGTTCGCACACTCGACGCTGGAAACCACCTCGGCGATGTCCAGATCCGTCAGGGGCGTGATCCGAACCAGCGGCGGAAGCCCCTGGCAGCGGATCTCGATCAGGGGGCCGAAGTGGCGGTCGGAGCGGATCCCAACATCGAGGGCCCCGTCGGCCCTGGCGCCCGTATCCCTGGCCGCCTCCTCCACGCCGATGCCGAAACAGGCCAGGATGGATCGTGCCGCGTCGTCGTCGGCCCAGACCAGGCCGTCCTCGCCCGGCTGTCGGGTCTCCAGCAAGGCCCTGACGAGCTCCCGCGCCGATGCCGCATCGGCATCCTCGAACCAGCGGACCGTTCCCGGCTTCTGCTGCCGAAACTGGGCGTAGGCGACCACCTTGGCCAGTGCCCTTGGCGCGGACTCCGGGAAGAGGAAGGAGGGGAAGATTCGACGAGGTGCGTCGCGGGATTCCGGCGAGGACTCCGCGGGCACCGCGCCGGCCGCCCCCATCAGGCACAGGAGGACGGGCTTGGGAACACCAGTTTTTTCTTCGGCTGAATCCACACCCCGCCGGATGGCGGCCACGACGGGCTCGCCCGTACAGTTCCCCACGCAGGCGAAGCTGACCAGGAGGGCGTCCACCTCGTCGTCCTCCAGGGCTTCCCGGACGGCGCGCTCGTACTGGTCGGCGTCGGTCAGGGCGCCCAGGTCGACGATGCCCGGTCCGGAGAGGACCAAACCGTTGGCCTCGGTGGCATCGGCGAAGAGCGTGGCGACGCCCCGCGAGTTGGAGACGATGGCCACCCGGTTACCCCGGGGCAACGGCTGGTGGGTCAACACAACGGCCACGTCAAACATCTCGTCCAGGGTTTCCGCCCGGATGACACCGGCCTGACGAAACAGGGCGTCCACCAGGGCCGCCCCACCGAAGGTCTGGCGTTCCTCGATCTTCGTCACGCTCTGGGCCGCCGCGCTGCGAGCTCCCTTGACGGCCAGGATCGGCTTCCTGTGGGCAAAGCGGCGGGCGATTCGCGTGAACCGGCGTGGGTTGCCGAAGGTCTCCAGGTAGAGGAGCGCCATGTCGGTGTTGGGATCCTCCTCCCAGGACTGCAGGAGGTCGTTGGCCGAGACATCGGCCCGGGTCCCCGCGGGACAGAGGGGTGAAAAGCCACGAC
>CAZXNA010000205.1:0-3320 GCA_964641295.1 uncultured Thermoanaerobaculia bacterium | reverse complement strand
CACGCAGGGCGCCCGGTACTCAGTGCTCCAAGTCCATCAGCGTGAAACAGGGGAATTCATTTCCTCGTTCCGGCATGCAGAGGGATCTGAACGCGAAGGTGAAGCGCCCGACGCGGTCGAGAAGAAACAGAGGGCGGACCTTGAGCTCGCTCGTGGAGAGCACCTGTGTCCAGTGCTCCTTAAGCGCCGGATCTACCTCGAGGTGAATCCATTGCGGAAGATCGGTGGTACCCCGGAACACTGCCACGGTCTGAAGTAGCTCCGCGGTCCTCGGCACCGTCCCGTCCTTCATCAGCCGGGCGAAGGCGAGCTGGAGCCAGATGGCAAAGTCGTTCTCTCCGAAGGCGTAAGGTTGCAGGTCGGCCTCCCGGAAGTACAACGGAAACCGAAGCACGCCGTGGTCTTCGTCAATGAGCACGTCCTCCCGCTCTTCCTGGACGATCCACAGCGGCAGTTGTTTGAGCGGTCCCAGCCCCACGGGACCGAGGCGCGCGCGGAAGAATACCCTGGTCCCCGCCAGCACATCCCTGCTCCGGATCTCGGTGCTGGCCAGACCCTCCACCAGCACCCAGAACCTCGTGTCGGTGTCGAGGTCATGAAACGGCGTCACGTTGACGCCGGCGGGATTGATGTGGAGGCGCTCGCCGTCGGGTCCCCGGGCGAGCCGGTCCATGTCCCCCAGCAACTCCCCCCGGTCGATGGGAATGGGCTCGACCGAGCGGTTGCGAAGCCGGTAGCGGATGCCGAACTCCTCAGGCACTTCCGGGGGCCTCGTGTGGGCATCTTCGAAACCTGTCAACGGCTTCGGGGCTTTCCCGTACTTGCGGCCGAAAAGCCACAGCGTGTACTCCACGCCGTCGAAGGTGACCTTGGGGTAGCCGATCTCGTCCAGCGGCAGCTTGTGCTCTCCGAGAAAGTGGAGGTCGAGGTCGTAGCAGAGGAGGGCGCTGCGCCTGGGGGCGAGGATCGCGTACGGGCAGGTATCGAGCTGGTCGAAGACCAGGGGAAGGTCGTGCGCTCCAGGGTAGAAGGCGAGGCGGGACTCGGCCGCGGATGGCTCATCGCTGAGGTCAAGGATCTTGCCATCCGCGCGAACCAACGCCAGGGCCAGTTTCTTCGCGGAATGCTCAATCTTGACCGAGCGGACCAGTCCCTCGTTCTTCTTCCGCTCTTCCCTCACCTTATTGGCATCGGTCCACGGGCTTATTCGGTACTTTCTATCCTCGAGCAACGCCAAGAACCGCTTCTTGTCCACACGGGTCAACCGGAGCAGCTTCCACGCCTCATGCTTGCCGGAGGTGCGAGAGAACTGAAGCTGTAACTTTTCCAGGGAGACCACCTCCCGCGGGACGAGCTTCACCTCGCCAGCCGCGGCGACGCCGACCCACAGCGCTAGAATGATCCCCGTCCAGCGACTCCTCAGGCGCAATTCCCGCCCCCTTCCCAGTAACACTCCGCGGTCGGATTGTGGTAGCACGCCCTGATACCGAGATAGGATGTACACTCGGCAGCGTCGATAAGCTGCGAAAAGCGGTCAGGAGCCACATGGCGGCCCCCCCGCTGGACCACCACCGTCACTGTTGCCATCGGGAGATGGTTCGCGCAGTCACACTGAGCGATCACTTGGCTGCCGGCTACGGCCTCGGCTGAGGGGACCGCCGCAAGGGCGGTGGCCGCTCCGAGGGACACCACCACTAACCCAGCCGCAAGCCTCTTCATTACTTTCATCGTAACTTTCATCGTAACCCCCTTTCAGTGTTCTGGTCTCGTGTTCGGTAAACGCCGTGAAAAGGATTCCCTTGGATGGGATCCGAGCATTGCCCACGGTAGGGGCGCCGGGGGGGGTCCACGGCCGCCTGCGCCGACCGAGCCACGACAGGTAGTTCGTTCCGATGCGACAGCCATCGTTCTTTCCGTTCGCAGAACTAAGGCTACCCCCCCCCCCGCGGCTTGTCAAACCCTGCGATAGACTCTCAGGGGGGCGGAGCCCAGATGGAGTGAACCATCGAAACGGATTCCGTGGCCGCCGTTGGGAAACGCGAGGCGGCTCGATTGACATGAAGATTCCGAAGCTCCGGAAGGGAACGTCCTCCCCGACGACGAGCTCGACCGCCTCCTCGACCTCGATCGCCTGGCCGGCGCGTAAGCCGCGGGCCGGTCGGAGAGGGGTGCTCATACTCCAGGCAAGCGCTCTACCAGACCACGAAAACCCCCACCCACCCGGGCAAGCGAGACGCCGGCCCCACAACATCTCGCTGGTGGAGCGCCTTCATGTTGTGGCGGCGGGCGGGGGAGCGTTTCCCGCGTCCCGCCCTCCGCGTCCGCCGGCTACTCCGGGAAACGGCGGGTGATGTTGAAACCGAGCCGGACGTCATCCGACTGGAACCCCCCGGGGAGGTCCGAGCCGGCAATCAGATCGGTGGTGGTCGCACGGGAGTTGCCGAGGTAGATCAGAAACGTGTGGCCACGGATCCGCTTGTTGAAGCCGACCGCCCAGGCGACCTCCGCGCCGTCGGTGTCGCCGTTGGGAGGCACCACCTCCAGCACCAGGTCCCACCGCTTGGGGAGGTGGATCGAGGCCGCCAACGGCAGGTTGAACGCGCTGGTGAGCGTCGGTGGGTCGGAGGCCCACACCGGGACCAGGAACAGATCGAGCCAGGGTGCGAGGCGTCGCGACACCACCCCCTGAACGAACCCGGTCGTGCGGTCGTCCAGGTTGGCCGCACTACGGTAGGCGCCGCCGAACCGGAGGGCGAGCCCGAGCGGGCTCTCCGCCCCCTGGCGGGCCACGCTCCACTTGAACGCGAGCTCCCACTGCTTGAGGAACGACGAGCGGTAGAGCTCCGCCTGCCACCTCGGGCTGAACCCGAAGTTGACGCCGAGGCCGATGTCCGCCGAGGAGTCGAGTCCCCACAGATCGGAGAAGCCGCCGTCGCCAACGGTCTGCGAGAACCGGTGGGTGAACACCGCCTCGATGACCCCGTACCCGACTGTCTTGTGGGACGGGAGGTTGATCAGGCGATCGCCCAGCTCTGGCTGGGGGATCGCTTGCGCCCCGGCCGCACCTGCCAGGACGAGCGCTCCGGAGATCATGAACAGCGTGAGCATCTTCCTCATGGAGTCCCCTTGGCCTGCAGATTCCACCGCCTCGTGTTGCGAGACCGGCGAGGTGCCGCGCGCTGTGGTGTTTCCGACCCCCTTGGCCACGGCCACGGGCTCGCTTCCCTCCGGGGTTGATCCCCGCGGATCAAGCCATTGGCGCCTGTCAGTCAGACCTTCGACGAGCAGGGGACGTGGGACGTTTCTCTGTCAGTCGAGTG
>CAZXNA010000204.1:0-3430 GCA_964641295.1 uncultured Thermoanaerobaculia bacterium | reverse complement strand
TGGGTTGCGTATGAACGCCACGTCACCTGGGTGTTGTAGACTGTAGATCCGTCGCGGGGTGCGGTGGGGAGGGCGGTGGTCCCTGGCTGACGGCGCGGCGTTCCAGGGTCGGCGGGCCACCAGGGTGGGGGATCTGGGCGGGGGGTTCGCGGCCGAGGACGCCGGAGGGGAAGTGTCGGGCCAAACGGCTCTTGCAGGACGGGGCGGGCATCCGCCGCAGCTCTTGGGTCGTGATCGTGACAGCGTTCATGCGATGAGGTTGACAGCAGCGGCAAAGTCCAGTATTCTTCCGCGGCTCCGGTCCCTATGGCTGGGGTCCCAAGTTCAGCAGGCTTGCCAGGTGCCGCCGGCACTTGGCTTTTCTACCCTGAATCGGAGAGGAAGCGTATGCCGACAATCTCGCAATTGGTCCGCAAGGGACGCTCGACGGTGGCGGAGAAGACCAAGAGCCCGGCGCTCCAGGCCTGCCCGCAGCGCCGCGGTGTCTGCACGCGTGTGTTCACCACGACACCCAAGAAGCCGAACTCGGCCCTCCGGAAGGTCGCCCGTGTACGGTTGACCAACGGTATCGAGGTGACCGCCTACATCCCCGGCGAAGGCCACAACCTGCAGGAGCACTCCCAGGTGATGATTCGTGGCGGTCGTGTCAAGGACCTTCCCGGCGTGCGCTACCACATCATCCGGGGCACCATGGACTGCCAGGGCGTCGAGGGACGTCGCCAGCAGCGGTCCAAGTACGGTGCCAAGCGCCCCAAGGCCTGAGGAGGAGCGAGTCATGCCGCGCCGAGCAACTGTCACGAAGCGGGAGATCCTTCCCGACCCCGTCTACAACTCCCAGTTGGTGACCCGGTTCATCAACTCGGTGATGAAGGATGGCAAGAAGACCGTCGCAGAGTCCATCTTCTACGGTGCTCTTCAGCTCATGGAGGAGCGGACCGGGGACGATCCCCTCAAGCTCTTCAAGCGGGCCGTGGAGAACACCAAGCCCCACGTGGAGGTCAAATCGCGCCGTGTGGGCGGTTCGACCTACCAGGTCCCGGTCGAAGTTCGCGCCGAGCGGCAGCTTTCCCTGGCCATCCGCTGGCTGATCACCTTTTCCCGGCAGCGGCACGAGAAGACCATGATGGAAAAGCTGGCCGGGGAGTTCCTCGACGCCGCCAACAACCGTGGCGGTGCCATCAAGAAACGGGACGACACCCATCGCATGGCCGAGGCCAACAAGGCCTTCGCCCACTATCGCTGGTAGAACCAACATCAACGACAGAACCTGGAGATCTTTGAAAAAATGCCCCGCAAGATTCCGCTCGAGAAAGTCCGCAATATCGGCATCATGGCCCACATTGATGCCGGTAAGACGACGACTACCGAGCGCGTCCTGTACTACACAGGGATCAACTACAAGATCGGCGAGGTCCATGAGGGTACGGCCACCATGGACTGGATGCCGCAGGAGCAAGAACGGGGCATTACGATTACATCCGCTGCCACGACATGCTCGTGGCGCGATCACCGAATCAACATCATCGATACACCGGGCCATGTGGACTTCACGGCCGAAGTGGAGCGCAGCCTCCGCGTCCTCGACGGCGCGGTGGCCGTCTTCTGCGCCGTCGGCGGCGTCGAGCCCCAGTCCGAGACGGTCTGGCGCCAGGCGGACCGCTACCAGGTCCCGCGCGTTGCCTTTGTCAACAAGATGGATCGTGTGGGCGCCAACTTCGCCGGCGTCGTCGACCAGATGCGCAACAAGCTCAAGGCCAACCCGGTGCCGATCCAGATCCCGCTGGGGAGCGAGGAGTCCTTCGCTGGCATCATCGATCTGGTGACCATGAAGGCTCTTCGGTACGTCGAGGAGACCCTCGGCGCCGAGTACCAGGTCGAAGACATCCCCGAGGAGTACCGCGCCGAGGCCGAGGAGTACCGTGAGCGGCTCTTCGAAGGCGTCGCCGAGACCAGCGAGGAGCTTCTGGAGGTCTACCTGGGCGAGGGCGAGGTCAGTGAGGAGCAGCTCCGTCAAGGTTTGCGCCAGGGGACCCTTTCGGGACAGCTGGTACCGGTGTTGTGCGGCTCGGCCTTCAAGAACAAGGGTGTCCAGCCGTTGCTGGACGCCGTCGTCGACTACCTGCCCTCACCGCTGGAGGTTCCGCCCATCGAGGGTCATGCCGTGGACAGCGGTGAGGTGGACGTACGCCATGCCGACGATGACGAACCCTTCGCCGCGCTGATCTTCAAGATCATGACGGATCCCTATGTTGGGCAGCTGGCCTTCATGAGGGTCTACTCCGGGCACCTTTCCACGGGTTCGACCGTGGTCAACGCGACCTCGGGGAAGAAAGAGCGTATCGGCCGGCTGCTCAAGATGCACGCCAACAAACGCGAGGAGATCTCCGAGGTCTACGCCGGAGACATCTGCGCCGCCGTTGGCCTGCGTTCGGTCTCCACGGGTGACACCATCTGTGACCCGGCCAAGCCCATCGTTCTCGAGGCGATGCACTTTCCCGAGCCCGTCATCTCGGTGGCCATCGAGCCAAAAACCAAGGCCGACCAGGACAAGCTGGGCTTCGCCCTGAGCAAGCTGACCCAGGAGGATCCGACCTTTCGTGTTCAGACGGACGAGGAGACCGGCCAGACCATCATCTCGGGGATGGGCGAGCTCCACCTGGAGATCATCATCGACCGGTTGACGCGGGAATTCAATATCGGTGCCAACATCGGCCGTCCCCAGGTCGCCTACCGTGAAACGATCACCGAGGAGGCCAAGGCCGAGGGACGTTTTGTCCGCCAGAGCGGCGGTCGTGGTCAGTACGGTCACGCCAAGATCCGCATCTGGCCCCTGACCGACGGAACGGATTTCGAGTTCGAGAACGAGATCACCCAGGGAACGATTCCCAAGGAGTTCATCAAGCCGATCCAGATCGGTATCCGCGAGGCCATGGAGCGCGGCATCCTGGCCGGCTACCCCATGGTCGGCGTTGGCGTCGCCCTCTACGACGGCTCGTACCACGAGGTGGACTCGTCGGAGATGGCCTTCAAGGTGGCGGGCTCCATGGCGTTCCAGGCGGCGGCCAAGAAGGCGCGGCCTGTTCTCCTGGAGCCGATCATGGAGGTTGAGGTGGTCACCCCCGAAGAGTACATGGGGGATGTCATCGGCGATCTCAACGGCCGTCGGGGACGGATCATCAACATGGAGCCCAGGGCCGGCTTCCAGGTGGTGACGGCCCACGTACCGCTGGCGGAGATGTTCGGCTATGCGACCGATCTTCGCTCGGCGAGCCAGGGGCGCGCCACCTACACCATGCAGTTTGACCATTACGACGAGGTGCCCAAACAGTTGGCGGACGACCTCGTGGCCCGTACCAGGGGCCTCGGGGCCTGAAGGGGAGGCGAGAATGGCCAAGGAGAAGTTTGAGCGGACGAAGCCGCACGTGAACGT
>CAZXNA010000203.1:0-3432 GCA_964641295.1 uncultured Thermoanaerobaculia bacterium | reverse complement strand
ATGGCAAGTGCCTGGGCGGCGGCTTCAGACGGCATGGAAACCTCCCCTATTCAAAGGGACACCACCCAAACCCCAGCAGCCAGGCCGTGTCCCGTTGGCTGGTTTGAGTGGACTATACCAGCGCGGCCCGGATCGGTCACCAAAGGCGTGGACGTCAGCAGATCCAAGGATCGCTCCAACCGACCTCGGCGGCACGACCCCGCCCGCACGACCCCGCCCGCACATCGTCCGGTACCAGCACATGGGCGAGCCCGGCCAGCGGAACCAGGAACGCGAAGGGCACGGCGAGGCTCCTGCGGGCGTTGACCTCGTCCATTCCCCTCCCTTGGGAACCCTCCGCATCACGAACCTCCGCACGTCATGACAATTCAGGAACTTGAACCGAGAGGCCGATCCTGTCCCGGCGAGGATCCATCCTCTCTCTGCGGTCCCCATCCATACCAGCCGAACGGAGGAGGGTGACAACATCCTGTCGCAGGACGTAAACTTGTACAGGAGAACCGAAGGAACTTCCAAAAGGAGGTGGACCAATGCCACACGATGACCCAACAGAAGAACCGTGGCAGGGGGATGAGGCCGCAGAGCAGGAGATCCAGGAGCTGGCCCGCAGCCTGGAAACCAAAGCGCGGGAGGCGCCGGAGGCGAAATCTCAGGAAGAGCGCGAACCCTCGAAGCCCCGCAAGATCCTGGCATCTCCAGCGACGGCCCTCGTGCTCTGTCTCGTGGCACTGGTCTTGACGGTGCTCAACATCCTGGCGGTACCACCCTTCGGTTTCCGCGCCCGGGATCTCACCCCGCAGGAAAAGACCCGCCACCTGGAGGCGACCATCCAGTTCGCCAAGGAAGAGATCCTGGGATTCGAGGAAGAGAAGGGTCGTCTTCCCCACAATCTGGCAGAGGTCGGACTGGAAGACAAGGCCGACCTGGAATATGAACCCTTGCCCGGAGGTGACTTCCGGCTAACGGCCAGGGAGGGGGAGAAAACCCTCGACGTGATCGTCCAGGTGCCTGCACGGGCTGGCCAGGGAGGTGGACAATGACACAGAGGAAGACGCGGGAGGCCGGTTTCACCCTGATCGAACTCCTGACCGTGGTGGCGATCATCGGGATCCTCGTCAACATCGCCGTCCCCCTCATGCGACACCAGATCAAGAAGGCCCAGGCGATCCGTGTCGTCGAGGACTTCCTCAACGTGCAGCGCGCCGCACTCCAGTTCTACGCGGATCATGCTCGGTTCCCGCGCGACTACTATCCTGGCCAGGAGCCTCCGGATCTCAAGCCCTACCTCAGGCAAGCGGTCGTCTGGCGCAACCCATTGCCCGGGGTCAACTATGACTGGGAGAACTGGGTCCGGGATGACGGCCAGCCCAAGCACCCGTGGACCCACGTGCTGTACGGATTCTCCATCACGACACGGGACATGGACCTGGTACGGACCATCGAGGAGGTTTACGACGGTCCCTTCCACTACACGCTGGGCTGGAACTACACATTCGTCATCGAGCCCCTGGCCGATTAGCTCGGATCAGTCATGAGGGTTCGTCCCGACAGGGACGAGGCGCCGTGCATGGCGGCGTTCTCGTGACCATGAGGGAGTGCAGGCGTGCTCACGGCACGTCGAGCGAATGAATCGAGAAGACGTCTCCAGGCACGGCACCTCCCGCCCTTCGCGACGATGTCCGACGAATGACGGGGGTCAACACCGTCTGGAGACCGCGTTCCGGCGTTCCTTCGCCTCGTACATGGCCTCGTCCGCTGCGGCGATCACGGCTTTGGGGTCACCGTCCTCATCCGGAACCAGGCTGGTCCAGCCCACGCTGACGGTGACCACCGATTCTGTCGAGGACGCATGGTGGGGTATTCGGAGGGCGACCACTCCACTCCGCACGGACTCCGCAATTCCGGCGGCCGCCGTGCAGCCGACCCCGGGGAGCAGGAGTGCGAACTCCTCCCCCCCGTACCGCGCCGCGAGGTCACCGGGACGCCTGGCGTACCCGGCGAGAACCTGCGCCACACGGCGGAGGCATTCGTCGCCGGCCAGGTGCCCGTAGTGATCGTTGAACGCCTTGAAATGGTCGATGTCCATCATCAGCAGGCACAGCGGCCGCCTTGCCCTGATCGCCCGACGCCACTCGGCCGCCAGGACCTCGTCGAAACGCCGGCGGTTGGCCAACCCGGTCAGGGGATCTGCCGTGGCGAGGCGTTCGAGTTCGGTGTTCGCCTCTTCAAGCTCTGCCGTACGCCGCGCCACGAGGCTGCGAAGATGCCGCTCCCGCGCGCGCAACTGGGCGGTCCGCACCCGGAAGACCACCCAGCCCATCAGCCCGAGCGCCGCCAGTACGAGAATGTAGAAGAGCGGCGTCTGGTGGAAGGCCGGCTGGACGTCAAGCTCCACAAGAGCCGGCGGATCGCTCCAGCGGCCGGTGCCATGCCGGGCGATCACGGCGAAACGGAGTCGGCGGGGAGGCAATCCGGTGTATTGGGCTTCCCGTGAGCTCCCGGCGTCGATCCAGTCGGGATCGTAACCGAGGAGCCGATAGCGAAACGACAGCTTCTCCGCCGCCGCCAGCGAGATCGCGCCGAACCGGATCTGGACGCGGTGTGCCCCGCTCGGCACTTGGAAGGCCGGCAACTCCCCGGGGGCGGCCGGCACAGCGGCGCGGCCGTCGATCACCACCTCTTCGATGGTCACCGGGGGCGGCCGTTCCAGGGAGCGCAGCCGTACGGGGTCCACGCAGGCGACGCCGTTGGTGGTTGCAAAGCAAAAGGAGCCGTCGCGCCGCCGGGTTCCGGCGGGGTGACCGCTGTTGCACTCGGTTGACGGCATGCCGTCGCTCCGACCAACGATCAGGATCTCCAACTTCTGCCGAGCCCCGCGCAGCAGCTCCTCGATGGCCCGCCGGCTGATCCGCAAGATACCCAGATCGCTGCTCACCCAGAAGTGCCCGTCCTCGTCGGGCAGGATCCAGTAGAGCATCTCGTTTGGAAGGCCCTGCCGGCCGCCGATCAGGTCGAGGCGTCCCGCTTCCAGCCGGCCCAGACCGGCGTCGGTGGCGAGCCATATCACGCCGTTTCCACCCTGGTGGATGCAGTGGACGCGAGCCTGCGACAGGGCGCCGGTGCCCGGCACCGGTACGAGCTCCCCATGGCGAACCCACATCAAACCCGTCGTCGTTCCGACCCAGATCCGCCCGCGAGCATCCTCGCTCAGGCTCCGAACGACCGTCGGTTCGTCGCTGGCGCGCCGGTACCACTTGACCGCCCGATTTTCCTCGAGAACGACGAGCCCATCACCTGTGCCCGCCCACAGGCGGCCGCGCCGGTCCTCGAGAAGGCAGTAGATGACATTTCTTCGGCCGAGACCGGGGAAACGGTGCCAGCGTACATTTCCGGCGTGAATCCTGGCCAACCCGTTGCCGCTGGTACCGATCC
>CAZXNA010000202.1:0-3477 GCA_964641295.1 uncultured Thermoanaerobaculia bacterium | reverse complement strand
GCGCTTTGCGATTCCCGGCCCGCGCGGCCGCCCGCAGCTCACCTCGTTTGAGGGCAAGCTCAGCGGCCCGGTGGTCGAACCCGCGGCGCAGGAACTCAGCGCGCCGGTCTGCGGCGGTGGTCAGTTTCTCGCGCCATGCCTCGGCGGAGGCCGCAGCCAGGTTCTCATCGACCCAGGCCGCAGCAGCTTCCCGGAGCCGCGCCGAGAGCGCCACGATGGGTAAGGCTGCCGGGGGCACTCCGTCCCTTGCCTGAGCAAGCAGCAACAGCTCCGGTTCGCAGGCCTCCACTCGGCCGTCGGCGGTCTGGCGAATGGCAACGAGGCGCGTCTCCAGGTGCTCCTCGACGCCGAGAACCGGATCGTCCTCAGCGGCCCTGCGGACTGTTCTCAGCTGACCAACGTGAAGGAGGTACGGCTCGTCCGTGGAGGGATCGACGAGGACCGCGCCGCGGAGAGCGTCCTGGCCAAAACGTGCGGCGATGTGGTGCCTCAAGGTCTCGAAGATCAGCTCTCCCGGGTGAATCAGGATGGCCTCGCTGTGCGCGCGGGGAACCAGCGTGAGGACGTGCGACCCGTCCGTGGCTCGCCGCTCCACGGCGGACCACAGGAAGTCGAGCGACCCGGGCCGCATCGCCTCCAGATTGAAGACGCCGTTTGGATCGCCGTCGAGGCGGAAGCCGATCTGTTCCCCCGCTCGTTCGAGGAACCGGTGAACGTAACCGGGAAGCAGACGACGATAGGTTTCGCGTTCGAGCTCGTTTCGCAGCCGCGGGAGCTCGGGGCCGATGTCTCCGCCGGGGCCGTAGATGTCTCTTTCACGCGCGACCGTACTCTCCACGGCCTCGCGAGTCAGCCGTCCTGCGGCTGCCGCCTCAGGATCACCCTCGTCGAATAGCGTTTGCGCCATATAGTCACGAATTGACAGGCCCTCGAAAACACGCCCGATCACGTCGAAGACTTTGTCGTTGCCCATCTCCTCGCGGATCGTTTCGAGCTTGTCCAGAATCGTCTTGAGGACTCGCCCTTCCCGTGTTCCGGCCGCCACCAGGTTGATGATCACGACCGGGTCGTGCTGCTGGCCGTAACGGTGGATTCGGCCCATGCGCTGCTCTAGACGAGCGGGATTCCAGGGAATGTCGTAGTTCACCATCCGCCAGCAGAACTGCAGATTGATTCCCTCGCCGGCCGCGTCCGTCGCGACGAGAAACTGTGCCCCGCCGTCCTCCGGCCCGCGCTTGAAATGGCGAACCTGGTTCTCACGTTCGAGGTAGTCCATTCCGCCGTGGATCTGCGCGATGCGGCCGGCGAATCCGAGCCCCTCCAGGCGGCGCACCAGGAAGGCCAGCGTGTCCCGGTGCTCGGTGAAGACAATGAGTTTTTGGTTCCGTGACTCCGGTGACATGAGTACGCCGCGAAGCGCCTCGAACTTGGAGTCCTGGCCACGGGCGTCCACCTCCCGGGCGAGCCTGAGAAGGTCCTCGACCTCGCGACGCTCCACCTCGAGCTCGGCCAAAGATGTCGCCACGACTCCGGCCAGCGCTTTCAGCTCGGCGGCCTCGTTCTGCTCGAGCCCGTCGTGTGGCTCCTCTTCATCCGCCGTCAGAGTGTCCAACGGATCGCTTACCTCGCGATCAAGCTTGAGCTGGCCGCGGATCAGCTCCTCCTCGGTGATCAGGCCAGCGCGTATGCTCTCGATCAGCCCGTCGAGCTTCTCGAGCCTTCGCTCCAACGATCTGATCAGGGCCCACGGTGAGCTGGCCAGCCGGCGCTGAAAGATCATCATGGCAAAGCGAGCCGCCGACCGGTTGAGGATCCGGGCCGTGTTGTAAAAGCTCCGGATGTACGACGTGGTGCGGTCGTAGAGCTCCTGCTCGCCGGCCGGTCCCTGAGAGAGCTGGTAGGTCAGCGTGTCGCTCACCCGTCTCGGAAAGAGAGGCGTGCCGTGGAGGTTGACCATCTCCTCCTTCGTCCTACGGATGAAGTGCTGCCGTTTCAACTCCTGTGGGGCCTCGAAGAACGCTTCTTGAGTCCCGAACCCATCGGGCTCTAGGAGGCGCCACAGGCAGTAGTAGGGAAAGTCCTTGCCCATGTGAGGGGTGGCGGTCAGCAGCAGTAGATGATGGGCATGCCAGTCAAGGCGCCACTCCTCCGGCACGGGCCGAACCCCGGCCAGCATTTCGGCCAGCCGATACCGCTTTATGGCTCGGAACGTGCCGTCTGCGTCCGTGCGCGCCGAGAGCTTGTGCGCCTCGTCAAAGACAACGAGGTCATACGGATCGGCGGCGTCCTCCTGGAGGCGGCTCCTTGCCGTCCCAGCCGCGAGCGTATCGATGCTCATGATGAGGCGGTCGCTGCCGTTTCCAGCAAAGGGGTTGCGCGCTCTGGCGTCAGACCCCCGGACAATTTCGAATTCGAGACCGAAGAGGCGCTCAAGCTCCAGCTTCCAGTTGCCCACGAGACCAGCTGGCGGAAGAATCAGAACACGTCGGAGCAGTCGCCGCGACAGCATTTCTCGGATGTACAGGCCGGTCATGATGGTCTTGCCCGCGCCGGCATCGTCGGCAAGCAAGAAACGGAGGGGGTTCTGTGACAGCATGCGGTCGTAGACCGCGATGCCCTGGTGCGGCAACGGATCGATTCTCGATGTTTCTGTCGCGAACGCCGGGTTGGCCGTGTGACCCAGGGAGAGGCGCTCGGCTTCGACCAGGAGCCTCGCGGCCTCAGCGTTGCCGCGGAAGTCCAGCACAATGCCGTCGGTTGGGGCTTCCCGAACAGACTCGGCCACTGACCCTCGCGTCGTCCGAGCGAGCTCGGCGAACCTCTGCCACGCCAACCTGTTCGGTTTCGTCTGTCGATTCTCCCACCGGTTCACCGTCGCGAAAGATACCCCCAGCCGCTCTGCCAGCTGGGCTTGCGTCAACCCCAGTCGGGCGCGCGCACTGCGGACCTCGCTGTCGTAGTTGGGTGGGATGGCGTGGTTCACTGCTCCTCTTCCTTCATGTGCGATGGACTTCAGCATCCGATCACATGGGTAAAATACCATGGCGTGTGAGATCGTGTCAATACTATAACATGTGCGATAGTTCCTGCCTTAGAAGCGGCCCAATGGAGCATTGTTTGGTACCGCTACTTGCCAACACCCGTTTGGGCCAGCAGCAGATTGCAGAAACGGTGGAAACGGTCTCAGGTACAGAAACGGGAAACGGTGGAAAACGGTGTCAAAAACGGTGTCAGGCACATGTATCTGGTGATATCGATCTGCATCGGTGCCCGGCTGCATATTCCGATGAAAGTGACCACCTGTTCCGATTGAAGGTGACCAGCGTTCCGATGAAAATGACCACTCGTTCCGATTGAAAGTGACCGGCGTTCCGAGGAAAGTGACCACTTCGGAGCGGAGCGACGATGGGGCTCGTGGTTGGTCATGGGTGGTCACTTTGGTTGATGCACCGTGGGGTATCCACGGGGTTCTCCTTT
>CAZXNA010000201.1:0-3493 GCA_964641295.1 uncultured Thermoanaerobaculia bacterium | reverse complement strand
AGGTCAGGAACGGGGCCCGGGCCACCCCCAGATTCGCCCGAATCCCGGCCATGACGCGGGAGAGTATAGACGGACCGCCGAGCCTCCCCCACCCCCCCTGTCCGACGCCTCCCTGTGGACCTTCCCGCCCCTTCCGCTGTACCCTCGCGCCATGAAAAACCGGACCATCGGCCTGTTGCTTGCCCTGTCTCTCCTGACGTGCACTGTGTCCGCCAAGGAGCCTTCGTGGCTGGCCCGCGGGCCCGTCCTGGGCTCCCTGTCCCCCACAGGGGTCACCATCTGGGTCCAGGCGGCCGTCCCGGTGACGGTCCGGGCGGTCCTGACCCCCTCCAGCGGCGGTCAGGCCGTCACCGCCGGTCCCGTCACGATCTCGGAAACGCCGGAGCTGATCGGAACCCTTCGCGTCGGTGAGCTCCAGCCCGGTACGGCCTACTCGTACCGTCTGGAAGCCACGGGTTTCCCGCCGCTCCCGACCCGCCAGGCCCGGTGGACCTTCCGCACGCCACCTCCCGACGGAAAACCCGTCCGCCTGACCGTCGCGGCCGGCAGCGGCGCCAACAACTGGGGCGAGGACCATCCCGAGACGTGGAGGGCCATGGCCAAGTTCCACCCCGACCTCTTCCTGGCCCTCGGCGACACGCCCTACGCCGACGAGCTCAT
This sequence comes from uncultured Thermoanaerobaculia bacterium, assembly GCA_964641295.1. GTDB lineage: Bacteria > Acidobacteriota > Thermoanaerobaculia > Thermoanaerobaculales > Sulfomarinibacteraceae > JAADFK01. The sequence continues at coordinate 2,833 of CAZXNA010000201.1, read as the reverse complement.
GTGGCCCGAGTCCAGGCGCTGGATGCAGGCCTTCGCCGCATGGAAGGCCGATCCAACGCCAGAACACCGGTCCTTCCTCGACGGCGTCACCGCCCAGTTCAGGGCCATGGCCGTCTCGGCCATTCCACTGGCCTACCACTACTTCCGGGACGCTCGCGGCTGGCAGGCCTTCGCGGCGTCCACGGTGCTGGCCGCCACCTGGGACGACCACGACACGGGGGTCAACGACAGCGACACCAACAATCCCGTCCTGGACATCGCCCTGGCGAACTTCCGCCGTTACACGCCGAACCCCTCCTTCGGACTCCCGGAGGCGCCCGGCACCTTCTGGATGCAACGGTACGGTGACGTGGAGATCTATCTCCTGGACGACGAGACCTACCGCACCCCGACGGACCTGGCCCTGGCCGACCCCGAGCACGCCACCATCCTGGGCACCGCCCAGTTCCAGTGGCTCGTCGAGCACCTGACCTCCTCCCGGGCGACCTTCAAGATCCTGGCCTGCGGCTCACCCTTCAACGACTGGCCCCGAAAAAAGGACGCCTGGGTCACCTATCCCGTCGAACGCCGGCGCCTCATGGAGGCCATTGCCCGGAACAGAGTCGGCGGCGTCGTCCTTCTCAGCGGGGACATCCACCGCAGCGAGCTGTACCGTCTCCCGTGGCTGAAGGAGCGCGGCGGCTACCCCTTGTGGGAGTTCATTCCCAGCCCCCTCTTTCAACGCGGTCGTCCCTGCGGCGCCCCCATTCCCGAGCGGCAGTTCTGCGCCGGCGATTCGGACCGGTCCATCCTTCAGCTCTTCGGACTCCTGCGAATCGACACGACCGCGCCCGATCCCGAAATGGTCCTCGAGCTCCACGACACCAACGGCACCGTGCTCATGAGCCACCGCCTGACCGCCTCTCAGTTGCAATTCCGGTAGACCTCAGGCCTCCGCCAAGGCGGTTGCGATGCGCTCGGCCGCGTGGCCGTCGCCGAATGGGTTGGGACCCGAGGTCATGGCCGACCGGGCCGCGTCGTCGTCCAGGAGCCGGCGGGCCTCGGTCAGGATGCGTTGGGGATCGGTGCCGACGAGCCGGGCCCAGCCCGCCTCGAGAACCTCCGGCCTCTCCGTGGTCTCCCGCGCCACGAGAACGGGGACTCCGACGCTGGGTGCCTCCTCCTGGATACCACCCGAATCGCTGAGGGCGAAGCGCGCCGCGGCGAAGGTGGCCAGAAGGCGGGGGTAATCCATGGGCTCGACGAGCTCGATGCCTGGCACGCCGCCGAGGATCTCCCGGGCCGGTCCGCTGACACTCGGGTTGGGATGAACGGGGTAGACGATGGAGACCCGGCCCGTGCGCTCCACGGCCAGGGTCCTCAAGGCCTCCAGGACCCGGCGCAGTGGGGCGCCGAAGCTCTCGCGCCGATGGAGGGTGACCAGTATCAGGTCCCGCCCGCCGGTCTCCACGGGCCGCGTGGAGCTGAGGATACGCCGGACGGCGTCGACCACGGTATTGCCGACGATCCGGATGGCGTCCTCCGGAAACCCCTCGGCCCTGAGGTTGGCGGCGGCCCTCCCGGTTGGGGCGAAGTGGAGCGTCGTGGCGACGGCCGCCGCGCGGCGGTTGAACTCCTCGGGAAAGGGTGCGTCGAGGCGCCCGGTCCGCAAACCCGCCTCCACGTGGCCCACCGGAACGCCGGCATAGAACGAGGCGACCGCCGCGGCCAGCGCCGTCGTCGTGTCCCCCTGGACCAGCGTCCAGGCGGGACGGGTTTCCAGGAGAATGGGTTCCAGCCGGCGGAGCACCTCGAAGGCGACCCGGGTGGGTGTCTGCCCCTCGGTCATGACGTCCAGGTCCACGTCGGCCTCGAGGCCGAAGGGCGCCAGGGCCTGCCGCAACATCTCGCGGTGCTGGGACGTCGCGACGAGAACCGGCCGGAAGCGGCCCTGGGCCTGGAGGGCCTCGACGACGGGGGCCAGCTTGATGGCCTCGGGTCGCGTTCCGACGATGACGAGCACGGGAGCCTTCACGGAGGAATGTGCATTGGGCATGGGGCGATTCTACCGCCGTCCCCGGACCCAGCCCAGGGCCGCCCGGGGCAGCAGGAGGATGGCGCCGGTCCAGGCGGCACCCAGGCGGAGGAAGGCGCCGGCCAGGCGAAGCCAGGGCATCCCCGTGGCACCGCGGAGCAACGCCAGGTCCATCAGAAGGGTCGATGCCAGCACGGCACCCGCCCCCCAGGACAGGGCGCTGCCGCTCCGGACGCCATCGGCAAGGAAACAGAGGCTCAGTCCGGCGCGCAGGAGGCCGCTGAGGGAGAGGGGCCGGCTGAGGAGTCCGGCGAGAAAGGCAACTCCCTCGAGGGGACGCCGCACGAGCAGACGGGCCAGTGCGCCGGGCTGACGAATGAGGAGGCTCAGCTCTCCCAGGAGCCAGCGGGAACGCTGGCGCGCCGCCAGACCGATCCGGGAGGGCTTGATGTCCTCCACCGTGGCCCCCGGCCCCATCAGGGCCGTCGTCCGGCCTTCCGAGGCCAGGAGCAGGGTGGACTCCGTGTCCTCCACGGCTGTCTTCAACGCGGGCACGATCCGCCGGAAGGCCTGTGGGTCGAACGCCGTCCCGGTGCCGCGCAGGTGGACATTCCAGCCCATGGCCTGGCGACCTCGATCCTCCAGACGCTGGGCCACGGCTTCGGAGAGGCTGACGGCATCCCCGACGCCGCCGCCAACGCCACGGAGCCATGCCTGAACCTGTCTCTTATCCCCATCTCACGCTCCCCACGCTCCCACCCGGGTATATCTCGCGGGTCCCCCTCTCACTTCAAAAAACAAACCCAGTACGAGTGCTGC
>CAZXNA010000200.1:0-3502 GCA_964641295.1 uncultured Thermoanaerobaculia bacterium | reverse complement strand
GCGGATGTCCCGGCGGAGCCGATGGGCTTTCCCGTCCTGGAGGCGGCAGGGCGGGGAGTGCCCCGTGCTCGGCGCGATGGGTTGCGTAATCCGAACCGTTCAAGAAGTCATGTCAGTTTGGGGCGGGTTTGCTGGACCTCACCTTCCGTCCGGGGTCAGGGTCTTGTAGCGGCCGTGGCGCCAGTTTTCGATGTCGGAGGCGTACCAGCGGGAGAAGCGGCGGCCGGAGGGGCCGCCGGCGAGGTTGGTCTGGAGGACGTCGGTGGCGAGGTCGGCGATCATGCGGTAGGAGGGGTGGAAGGTGGTGAGGATGCCGGCGTTCTTGTAGATGCCTCCCTGGGGGATGGTAGCCCGGCAGCCCATGAGGGGGAAGGGGCCGCGGTCGAAGCCCAGGAACTTCGGGAGCTTACCGCCGAAGAAGATGTTGGTCATGGTGAAGAGCCGGGTCTCGCCCCAGGTGCGCACCGGGCCGGCCAGGGCGCGCTCGACGGCCCGGGCGAAGACCTCCTCCCGGGTCCGGCCGTTGAACCAGGCCGAGCGCTCCTGGAGGAGGACGCGGTCGAAATTGGCGTAGTAGTCCACGAAGAGGCCGGTCTCCCGGTCCACGTGATCGAAGACCTCCTCGCCCCACTGGCCGTCGCCGAAGACGTCCCGGAGCAACTCGGAGTAGATCCGCTCAAAGAGATAGGCCGCCTTGGAATCCTCCGTGTAGCGGAGATCCCAGCGGTCGAGGAGCCGTCCCGCCTCGGTGTCGGGCAGCAGCGGCCGGATGATGGGCATGAAGAGCTCCGCGTGCTTGGAGTGAAGGTCGTAGTGCATCTTCTTCATGTACTCCGCGTCGACCTTCTCCCGCTGTGCCAGCAGCTCGTTGATGCGGTCGTAGCGGTACGAGCCCATGGGCAGGTTGATGGGCTTGACCTTTCCCAGGTGGTTGAAGTCGTTGTTGGCGGAGGAGAGGTAGCCGCACGCGGGGTTGAAGTCCGCCGGCAGGTCGCCGGGGTCCTCGAAGCCTTTCCACGCCCACGCTTCGTCCCACGCGGGAACGGGGTAGAGACCGCTCCAGCCGGGCCGGCGCCGGGGCATCTTGCCGCTCATCTGGTAGCCGATGTTCCCCGAGCTGTCGGCGAAGATGAAGTTCAGGGGCGGGATGTCGATCCGGGCGGCGAAGCCCATGGCCTCGCGGACCGAGCGAGCGCGTGGAATCCGGAACAGGTTGTTCATGGCGGCGGCGCCGCTGTCCCGGCTCCCCGCCCAGTCCATGACGAGGTAGAGGCCCTCCTCCCCGGGATCGCCCTCCAGGAAGCCGTGCTCGTTCTCGTGGATCTGGAGCGTGACGGGGGGCTTGCCCTTGGGGCGGATGGTCTCTTCGCGGATGTCGAAAGCCTTCCACTCGTCGCCCCGGCGGTACTTCCCGTCCCGGCAGTCCTCGATGAAGAAGTCGATCATGTCCATGAAGCCGTAGGTGAACCCCCAGGCGAGATCGGCGGTCCGGCCGTACAGCACGCCGGGCACGCCGGGGATGCTGTTCCCGATGATCCAGTGGTCCCCGTGACGCATGACCTGCTCGTACCAGACGGCGGGCAGCCGGTTGACCTCCAGGTGGGGATCGCTGCAGTAGATGGGCTTGCCGGAGGCGGACTTCGCGCCCGAGACGGCCCAGTTGTTGCTGGCGGAGATCCGGGGCAGCGGATTGGCCCACGCCACGGTGGCGGGGACGAGCGGGGTTTCCAGCTTCACCCTCTTGATCAGCCCGGTGTCCATGCCTTCAAGATGGCCGGGGAACAGCTCCTGGAGCTTCTCGAGGGGGGTGTCGTGCTGGACCATCTGGATGAGGAAGCGTTCCATGGCTTCCTGGGCCTGCGCCAGCCCGACGTAGCCCATGATCTTCACGGTCAGCAGCGTGTCGGCGGGCGTCCACGGCGCCGGCCGGTAACCGACCAGCTTGAGCTCGAAGGGGAGACGTTCCTCGTGCAGGTAGCGGTTGACTCCGGCGGCGTAGGCGTCCACCAGCCGGCGGGCCTCGGGGTCCAGTGCCGCCACCTGGGCCTCGGCGTCGTCCCTGAGGTTGATCCTGCGCATGAAGGTGTCGATGGCGATCAGCTCGTCCGTGCCCTTGAGCTTCTCGGAGGCCTCGCCGCGGGCGACGAGGCGCACGAGCATCATCTGCACGAGCCGGTCGTTGGCGTGGCACCAGCCCAGCCCGAAGTAGGCCCCGGCCTCGCTCTCGGCATCGATGTGGGGCACGCCGTGGGCGTCCCTGCGGAGGGACACCGTTTCTCCGTCGAACGAAAGGTGGACCGGCTTTGTCTTCAGACCCATGGTTCCTCCAGGCTGTTTTCCGGCTCCGTCTTTGCGGGACCTCCCGCCGTCCGGGGGCGGCGCACGGACGAGGAGAGTCCGTGTCCGCTCCGGATCCTGTCTTGCGAAGGCGGGCCATTCACACTGGAAATCGTACCACCGGCGTCCGGGCGGTGGGCACGAGCTCGTGGAAGGGGCGGGCCCGGACCGGGGCGGCGGGCAGGAGGGGGAAGAGGGGATGGACGCAAGGACGCCAAGACGTCATGACGCGATGGGGAGGTGGGTAGATGGGAGAGTTGGCGTTGTGGGGGATGGGGCGCTGGTGGACAACTCTGGAGAGCGGCCGGCTTCCACCGTGTGCTCATTGCCCCGTGATCATCGGCCCGGGTTCTCTTGCCCCTTCCCTTTGCGTCCTGGCGACCTTGCGTTGAATACAGTCTTCGCGTCAGTGGACCTGCCGTCGCCCGCCGGGTTCCGGCCGGCACGGGAGGGCAGTGGGGATCAGGGGTTGCACTTCTTCAGCGCTTCCCGGGCCTCCTGGTTGCCGGGGTCGAGCTCGAGGGCTTTCTCGAGCTCGGGGCGGGCCTGGCCGCAGTTGCCGGTCCCGGCGAGGTAGGTGCCGACGAGGGCGTGGGCCTCGGCGGAGCCGGGGGCGAGCTGGGCGGCTTCCCTGGCCTTGGCGAGGGCCTTGTCCTGCCTGCCCATCTTCCAGAGCATCCGGGCGAAGCGGAGGAGGCGGCCGGCCTCGGCGCTCGTGGTCCCGATGTCGGCCGCTTCGGGATGGAGGGCCTTGTTCAGGGCCGCGTCGTCGATCTGGCCCAGGGCGTGGCGGATCTGGGCGTCGAGGGCGCCGGTGAAGTTGACCTTGTGGTAGGGGAGGTAGGCCTTGAGGACGCCTCCGGTGTCGATGATGCCCACGGTGGGGTAGAGGCGCACCTCGAGACCGCCGTACAGCTTGTCCCCCTTGTCGATCAGCAGCTCGAGCTCGAGGCCGGTGTCCCGGACGGCCGCGGCGGCCTGGGCCGGATCGAAGCGGCCGGAGACGACGCCGACCCAGCGGACCTTCTCCTGGGAGAAATCGTCCTTGAGGCCGGCCATCTCCTTCATGACCTCGAGGCAGCGGGGCTGGGCGGGGTCGAAGAAGAGGAAGACGGTCAGCCGCTGGGGATCGACCAGGGCGTGCCCGCTCCCGTCCAGGGTGGGC
>CAZXNA010000199.1:0-3557 GCA_964641295.1 uncultured Thermoanaerobaculia bacterium | reverse complement strand
GAGCGATGCTCCGCTGCGTGAGCGTGCGGAGGTCCAGTGCCCGGGCTGGCGGGCTGGGCAAGGTCGGGGCCCAGGAGGGCCCGATCCGCCGCAAGATCGGCGGCAAGAACACGACCTTTAGCTACAACCTCAAGAAAATCCGGCGCGGGAAACAGGAAGATCCACCGATTCAAGCGGACGACGTCATCTTCGTGAAGCGCCGCTTCTTCTGAGCGCGTCGATCTCGATGGTCTCCTGCTGCGCAGCGGTCGTTGCGCCATGTTCTCCCGGCGGCGGCACCTGCGACCTGCAGGAAGCACACCTGGGCGACGCCTTGATCGACCTCCCCAACTGACGGGAACCTCCCCGGTTTCGCGACGAAAACACCGGTATCAACGGACTCCAGCCCGCATCGTTCATCGGATATCGTCGCGAAGGGCGGGAGGTGCCATGCCCGGTGGCGTTTCCGGAAGATTCGCGAGCGGCGGCGTGCTGGCGGTACGTCGAGCGAGCGAATCGAGAAAAGGTCGCCAGGTGTGGTGCATCCCGTCGTGCAGCGGATGGATGATGAACGACGCGCGCTGGGCGGGCCCGCGGGACGGAGGGCCTCCTTTGCCGAGTGGGGTTCAGCTCGGGGATGCGGAGCCGGTGTCGACGAGGGTCCCCGGGTCGACGCCGATGGATTGCAGGGACGCCGTCCAACGCTGTTCGAAGGGGAGCTCGAAGATCAGTTCGTGGGTGGCCGGGGCCACGAGCCAGGAGTTCTCCTCGATCTCCCGCTCCAGCTGGCCCGGTGCCCAGCCCGAGTAACCCAGTACGAGGTTGTACTGTACGCTGGGGAGCCCACGGGCGAGGCGGATCAAGGTCTCCGTGTTGCCGGAGATTGCCACTCCGGGGCCGACACGGAGCACATCCGCATCGCCGACCGCGTCGGGGTCGTCGAAGAGCACGAAGCCGTTGGTAGGCTCCACGGGGCCGCCCGAGAGCACGGGGGGGTATGCGTCCGCCGTTGCCTCCTCGCCGATCTCCCGAAGGACGTCCGCCATGGTGACGTCCAGGGGGCGGGTGATCACCAGACCGAAGGCACCCTCCTCCACGTTGTGGACCCCGAGGAGCACGACGGTCCTCCAGAAGTTGGGGTCGGCCAGGTTCGGCATGGCAATCAGCAGATTACCGGCCAGGGGCGTCGAGTCTTCCACCATATCTCCATTCTAGCCTGTTTCCATCCAAGAGCTGGGACGGGAGCGGAGCAGTTCCCGAGGCGAAAACGGGCGGCTTTTCTGCAAGATCAAGGGAGGCAAGGAGTTCCGCGGAGGCGTACTCGAGTACGCCCCAAAGGGAAATCCGCCGCCTGAGGCCGAGAGTCCAAGAAACGCCGTTTTCGGACCGGAGCCGGCCTGGATTGTTTCTCCCGCCCTCGACCGTCCACCGGGATTCCGCGGCCAGCGCAACGCCACCCACCGCCCGCGGGCCACTCCCTGTCGTATGATAGGGGGCCGAGATTGGACCAGGGGAGGGCGGCGGTCATGCGCATCACGATCTTGACGACCGGTGGCACCATCGAAAAGACCTACAACGAGCTCGAGGGGCGGCTTCGCAACGATCGCTCCGTGCTCGACGAGATCCTCGGCAGCCTCCGTCTGCCCGATCTCTTCATCCGTCACGTCAACGTCATGCACAAGGATTCCCTGGACATGACCGACGAGGACCGCCGGCGGATCGTGGCGGCCGCCAGGGACGCCATCCCCGGGTCCGATGCCATCCTGATCCTGCACGGAACGGATACTCTGGCCGAAACGGGAGAGCTGATCCACCGGGAGTTGGGGAAGAGCCTGGAGGTTCCCGTGATTCTGACGGGAGCCATGCGGCCCTACCAGTTCCGCGATACGGACGCCGTCCAGAACGTCACGGAGGCCTTGCTGGCCGCACGCCTGGTCGATCCAGGCGTCTACGCGGTCCTCCACAACCGGGTGCTGCCCTTCCCCGGGGTCTTCAAGGATCGAACGACCCTGAGTTTCCGCCGCCGGGAAGCCTGACCGGCCGCTCTCAGGAAGAGGCCTGCTCCAGGGATTCGAGGCCGTGGGTTGGACCCAGGGCCACGAGAATGTCACCGGGCTGGATCTCCATCCCCGGCGGAGGGTTGAAGGTGCTCCCCGCTTCCCGCCGGATCCCGACGACGATGACGTCGTAGGCCTGCCGCACATTGGCGCCGGCCAGGGTCTGGCCAGCCAGGTGGCTGTTCTCACGGACGCGAATCTCGGCCAGCTCCAGGCCCCCGCCGCCGACCCCCGGGAGGGAGGCATCGATGAAGTCCACGACGGCCGGCTTGAGCGCCGTGTAGGCAAGCCGCATGGCGCCGGTGCGGTAGGGGTTGATGATGCGGTCGGCGCCGGCCAGCCGGAGACGTTCCTCGGACCCCTCCTCCAGGGCGCGCGCGACGATGTTGATCTTCGGGTTGAGCTGACGGGCCAGCAAGATGGCGTAGACGTTGTGGGCATCGTCACCGAGGCAGGCGATCAGAGTGGATGCTCGGTCGACGCCCGCGGCCTCCAGGGTTTTCCGTGTCGTGGCGTCACCGTCCACCACGTACAAACCGGAGGCCTCGAACTCCTGGCATAGCTGCTGGTCCTTATCGATGAGAACGAAGTCGGCACCCTTGCTGGCAAGGATCTCGGCCAGGGCACCGCCCGTTCTTCCGGCGCCGCAGACGACGATGTGGTTGGAGAGCTTCTTGGTCATTCGGCGGTCCCTCCTCAGGCCCAGCACGCGGCGGACATCCGCCTCGACGATGACTCCCGCCACAATGGAGACGACGTAGAGCATGATGCCGACGCCGGCGAGGGCCAGGAACATGGTGAACCAGCGGCCGGCCGTGGACAGCGGGAAGACCTCTCTGTAGCCGATGGTGGTGACGGTGATGACCGTCATGTACATGGCGTCCAGGGTCGGTGCGTGTTCGATGGCCATGTACCCGACGGTCCCGACGAGAAGGACCGTCGCACTGACCCAGAACACCCGCAGAAACGAGCGGCTCGTGCCCCTTGGGAGTGGATCGGTCACCATGGAGACATCCTACAGCACCCTTCGACTGCTGATACCATGCTCTCCATCGGTGAGGTCGCCGTGCGGCCCCGCCGGCGGGAGGACCGTCATGGTTGAAGCCGAGGGCAGGACCTTTTCTTTCGAGGACGAGGGCAGCATCACAGCGAATGTCCTCGAGACATTCTCCTACGAATACCCGGAACGGGAGATCGTCATCGACATCGATACGGACGAGTTCACGGCTGTGTGTCCCTTTTCCGGACTGCCGGACTTCGGGACCCTCCGGGTCCGATACGTGCCGGACCGACAGATCATCGAGCTCAAATCATTCAAGTACTACATCATCAGCTACCGGAACGTCGGTATCTACCAGGAGCACGCGGTCAACCGCATTCTGGAGGACCTGGCGGCCTGTTGCCGGCCCCGGTGGATGGAGGTTGTCCTGGACTACCGTCTTCGCGGCGGGATCCACACGGTGGTCCGCGCCGAGAGGGGCCGGCGTCGCACGAACGCCGTCCAGGTCTGACCGGCGAGGC
>CAZXNA010000198.1:0-3562 GCA_964641295.1 uncultured Thermoanaerobaculia bacterium | reverse complement strand
CGTGGAGCGCTCCGTCGCCCAGACGCCCGCGGGGTCCACGCTGACCATCTCCCCCCCCCCCCCTCCCCGCCCCCCCGCGCGCACGTTCCCGCGGACCACGCCCGCACCCACCTACCCCACCCCACCTCCCCCGACCCCCAGACCCGTTGACACCAACTCCGGTAGCTGCCGGCGGCAAGGAAGGAAACGTGGAGCCGTGAAGCCTCCACGGATGGCTGCGGGGGCCTGGTGAATCGCTGGTGATCATCCGCTCAGTTTGCCGGGCTTCCTGTCTCTGCGTCTCCCCACCTCGGCGACTCCGGGTTGAACCCTTCCTCCGAGTTGCCCCTCACGCACCCGTCACACCGGAACCCTGTCCGGTCAGCGAACGGATCTCCGTGTACAGGGGCCGCAGGCGGTCGTAGAGGCGCCGGTAGACCCTGCGGTAGAGCCCGTCGTAGAGGGCACGGTTTGCGGGATCGGGATGGAAGCGCTGTCCGGGATGGGTCATGGCACGGACAGCAGCCTCCATGTTCTCGTGGAGACCCAGACCCACGGCGGCGTCCATGGCCGCGCCGAGGCCCGAGGCGTCGTAGACGTGGGGACGGACGACGGGGAGGCCGAAGATGTCCGCCGTCAGCTGGAGGGCAGCATCGCTCTGGGAGCCTCCCCCAGCCACCCTCAGCTCCCCGACCGGGACCTTCGTCCGCGCCTCGATCCGTTCGAGGCCCTCGCGAAGGGCGTACGCCAACCCCTCGAGGATCGCCCGGTAGATGTGGGCCCGCGTGTGGACGTCGGAGAATCCTACGACGGCGCCCCGCGCTTCGGGCCCGGGGACCCGCACGCCCGGAGACCAGTAGGGCTGCAACACCAGGCCGTCGGAGCCCGGAGGAACCCGGTTCACCAGCTCGTCGAAGAGGGTTTCCGGCGCAACACCCCGCGCCTCTGCAAGACGCATCTCCCGCTCGCCGAACTCCTTCTTGAACCAAGAGACCATCCAGTAGCCACGGTAGATCTGCACCTCGAGTGTGTAGGCGCCGGGCATGGCCGCCGGGTAGGGCGGGATCCAGCGCAGGGGTTCGATGTACCGCCGGGAGGTGACGTTGACCGTCGCCGTCGTGCCGTAGCTCAGGCAGGCGACGGATGGGTCCAGGGCACCCGAGCCCAGGACCTCGCAGGCCTTGTCGGCGGCGGCGGCCACCATGGGAAGACCCGCCGGGATGCCCGTCGCCGCGGAAGCCTCGGCGGTGATCTCTCCCAGGATCGCCGTGGGCTCCACGAGCTCCGGCAACATATCCGGCCGTACCGGTACGGCCTTCCACTTCCAGTCCCGCGGTGAGGCCCAGCGAAGCGCCTTGTAATCGAAGGGCAGGAAGCCCACCTGGCATCCCACGGAATCGGCAAAGCGGCCCGTCAGGCGGTGGGTCAGGAAGCCCGAGAGGAAGAGGAGCTTGGCGGTCCTCTCCCAGATGTGGGGTTCGCGGTACTTCAGCCAGTTGGCCTCGGCCTCGGCCTGAAAGTACGCCACCGTGTCCGACAGGCCAAGGAGCCGAAAGGCCAGGCCCCACGCTCCCCCCAGCGGGGGCAACCCCTCCGTGCGACGCTGGTCCAGCCAGACGATGGCCCGCCGCAACGGCTTCCCCGACCCGTCGACCGGGATGACGGTGTTGCGCTGGGTCGTCAGGGCAACACCGGCCACGGCCTCGGGCGGCACCGGGCTGAGCTCCCAGAGCTGCTGGCACGCCGTACAGAGCTGCTGCCAGTAGTACTCGCCGTCCTGCTCGGCCCACCCCGGTTGATCCGAGATGTAGGGCACCAGCTCGACCTTGGAGCGCGCGACGAGGGTCCCCTGCAGGTCGAAGAGCAGTGCCCGGACGCTCTGCGTTCCGTTGTCGATGGCCAGAATGTGGTTCTTGCCGTTCACCACTCCATGGTAACCCGTCACGCCGGATCGTCCCACGGCCCGGCGGGCCGTGGGACGGGATCATCGAGGATCAGGCGCAACCCGCCTTGCCGGCACAGGAGGCCTTGGCGCCCTTGCCATCCTTGTCCGCCGCCTTGCGATCGCCCGTGGCGCGGCAGGTGTTGGTGTCTCCGCCCTTCTCAGGGACCGCCTGACCCTTGGCCTCGGCCGTGGTGCCCTGGCAGCCGTTCTTCCCGCCACAACCGTTCTTGCCGCCGCACCCGTTCTTGGAGACCACGGTCGGTTCAGGGGCGGACGCCGAGCTCTTCTGATCGTTGCTCCGGCTGCAGCCGATGCCGGCGCCGGCGATCATCCCGGCGATGGCGGTGTTGATGAGGACTTTCCTGACGTTTTCCCGTTTCATGTTCGTTCCTTGCTGTCATGGTCCCAGGACCGGTTGAAGATTCATTGTTGAGACTGATTCCCGTTTTCTAACCCATCCTATGCCGGCTTTCCGGACCCGGTTACACCGCAAGGGGCCTTGACGGCCCCAGTCCCGGTGTCACAATCTGTGGCAGCAGGGAGGTGGACCATGCGTGTCAGCACCGTCGACGAGATGCGGAACCTGGACCGTACGGCCATCACGAGCTACGGCATTCCCGGCGAGTTCCTCATGGAGAATGCCGGTGAGGCCGTGTACTTCGCCATCCTGACGGAGTTCGGTTGCAGTTCCCTGGACCCTCCGGACGGCTCCAGCGGCAGCTGCGGGCCCGGCGTCCAAGGACTTCGTTTCAGCGTTCTGTGCGGTGGCGGCCACAACGGCGGCGACGGCTTCGTCGTCGCCCGGAAGCTCCGCTCCTCGGGCGGCGAGGTACGGGTGATCATCCTCAGTGACCCCTCCCGGTACGACGAGGCCCCCTCGCTCCACCTGGATATGGTTCGCCGGATGGGCATTCCCGTCGCCGTGAAACCTCCCATGGAGCAGATCGAGGAGGACCTGGCGTGGAGCCACATCATCGTGGACGCAATGCTGGGCACGGGCCTGAGCCGCGAGGTCGGCGGGATCTACCGGGAGGTCATCGAGAAGGTCAACGCCGCGCCGAGGCCGGTGGTTGCCGTCGACATCCCCTCGGGCGTCGACGGCAACACGGGACAGATCCTTGGCGTGGCCGTCGAGGCCGATCTGACGGTGACCTTCGGCCTGCCCAAGCGTGGCAACCTCCTCTACCCCGGCTACGAGCTGGGCGGTGACCTGTACGTCACCCACATCTCCTTCCCGCCCGAGCTGTGGGACGATCCGGCCATGGTGGTCTCCACCAACGAGCCTTTCCCGCTGCCGCCCCGGCGGCCAGACGGCCACAAGGGCAGCTTCGGTGACGCCCTTTTCGTCGCCGGCGCCGCCGGCTACTACGGCGCTCCCGCCCTTTCCGCCCTGGCCCACCTGCGGGCCGGTGGCGGTTACGCCCGCCTGGCGGCGCCGCGCTCCGTCGTGCCCCACCTGGCGACCATAGCGCCCGAGGTCGTCTTCGTGCCGCAACCGGAGACGCCGGAGGGCGCCCTCTCCCCGGAGGCCCTCGACGGGCTCCTGGAGCTGGCGTCCGGGCTGGACTTCGCCGCCGTCGGCCCCGGGCTCCCCCTCCACGCCGAGGCCCTCGAGTCGGCCAGGCGTCTCGTGGCCGC
>CAZXNA010000197.1:0-3595 GCA_964641295.1 uncultured Thermoanaerobaculia bacterium | reverse complement strand
TCTCGGTTCCTACCACCCTGCACCACCGGTTTCCCCCGCTCATCCTCGGTTCCCACCAGCCCCCACCACCGATTTCCCCCGCTTATCGGGGCGCTCTGCACGGCGGAATGTGATACCTTCTCAATTGAAATCGGCCTACGAGAAGGGCCGGGTTAGGGGTGTCATGACGCCGGATTATGTGATCTGTCTGGAATGCGAGAACCCCTGCTACATATTTGAATGGGAGGACGACAAGATCGTCGAGGCCCTGTGCACCGTGTGCGGCAACGACGATCCGTCACAGTTCGCCACAGAAGGTGATCTCGAAGAGCTCTCCATGGACGCGCGATTCGAGCCACCGCGTTACTGATGGGGTCGGTGCCCGGCACAAGGACCCCGGTTGAGGAGGCGGGTAAACGATGATACCGATCGTCATGGCAGGTGGGTTCGGAACACGGATTCGGCCCCTCTCGGCAAACATTCCCAAACCCATGCTCCCGGTTGTCAACCGGCCGATTCTGGAGCACGTGTTGCACCTGCTCAGGAGCCACGGTCTGAACGAGGCCGTGCTCCTTCTCTACCATCAGCCGGATACCATCAAAGAGTACTTCGGTGATGGCTCTCGCTGCGGCATGAAGCTTCACTACTACACGGCCGAGTCAGACTTTGGGACCGCGGGAGCGGTCAAGCGGGGCGCCCAGCTCGTGGAGAGCGACACGTACATGGTGCTCTCCGGGGATGTGCTCTGCGATTTCGACCTGGGAGACGTCATGCGCTCCCACACGGAACGCGGCGCGGACGCCACCATCACCCTGACCCGGGTGGCCAACCCGCTCCAGTTCGGAATCGTCATCACCGGCAACGACGGCCGCGTGACCCGTTTCCTGGAGAAACCCACCTGGGGCGAGGTGTTCTCCGACACCATCAACACCGGTATCTACGTCCTGGACCGGGGCGTCCTCGACCGGATCCCCGAGGAGGGCTCCGTCGACTTCTCCAAGGACCTCTTCCCCGCCCTTCTGGACGAGGGGCGACCCCTCTACGGCTCCATCCAGGAGGGCTACTGGCGGGACATCGGCGATCCCGACTCCTACATCGAGGTCCACCGCGACATCTGCGCCGGCAGGGTCCGTTCCGTCGAGGTGCCCGGCGAGCCCCTCAACCTCCTCGGGCGGGACGTGCGTGTGGAGGGCGAGATCGGTTTGGACGGCGTTGAGCTTCGCGGAACCGTTGTCGTCGGACGTGGGGCCCGGATCACACCGGGCGCCCGCCTGGAGAACTCCATCGTCGGGCCCGGTGTTGTCGTCGGCGCGAACGCCGACCTCCGCGGCGCCATCATCTGGGCGGGCGCCGTCATCGGGGCCAAGGCCCGTGTCGAGGAGGCCGTCGTCTGCGAGGGAGCCGAGATCGGCGACGGGGACCTCATCGAGAAGGGCGCCGTCGTCGGGGATCACTCCCAGCTGGGCGTCGAGGTGCGCGTCAAGGAGGGGGTCAAGATCTGGCCCCGGAAGGTCGTCGAGGATTACGCCGTCGTCCACACCAACATGGTCTGGGCCACCCGCTGGCGGACCTCGGCCTTCGAGGAATCGGCCGTCACCGGTCTGACCAATTACGAGCTGACCCCGGAGGTCGCCGCCAAGCTGGGAGCCGCCTACGGCGCCCTGCTGCCCGAGCACGCCGTCATCCTCACCTCCCGCGATGCTCACCCGGCCTCCCGCATGCTGCGGCGTGCCTTTGTCGGCGGGCTGGGTTCGGCCGGTGTCGACATCTCCGACCTCCGCATGACCCCGATTCCCATCATGCGTTACCGCCTCCAGGACCCTGATGGGACCGAGGTTGGCGGCGTTTTCTTCCAGCAGGTCCACTTCACGACGGGCATGACGGCGATCCGTTTCTACGATCCCCACGGGTTCGAGCTCTCCACCAACGCTGCCAAGAACGTGGAGCGTGTCTTCTTCCGCGAGGACTTCCGCCGGGTCGATCACGACCAGGTTGGCGTCATCCACGACGCGCCCGTGGTGACCGCGGCCTACCAGGAGGCCAGCCTGCGCCTCGTGGACCGTGAGGCCATCCGCGAGCGGAAGTTCAGGATCGTCGCCGACTACACCCACGGCAGCGCCGCCGTCTACCTCCCCAACCTTCTGGCGCGTCTCGGCGTCGAGGAGGTCACCCTCAACGCCCAGGTGGAGGGTGTCTATCATGCCCTCCAGTCCAACGACGTCCCCATCATCCAGAAACACCTCAGCAGCATTGTCCGGAGCCTGGACGCCGATCTCGGCATCTGGGTCAAGCCCGGCTCCGAGCGTCTCGTCCTGGCCGATCGGAAGGGACGCATCTGGCAGGGAATGGACCTGCTCATGCTGCTGGCGGCCTTGATGATCCGCCATCGTACGACCGAGCAGGGTCGCCAGGGGGTCGTCCTCCCCCTCTTCGCTCCCTCGGCCCTGGTCGACATGTACAGCTCGGCTGGATGGGCCATTCACCAGACCTCGTCCGATCCCCGCGAAGCCATGCGCGTCGCCGCAACGCCTGGCGTGGTGTTCGCCTCTTCGGGCAATAGCGACGTGGCCTTCACCGACCTCCACGTGGCCCCGGATGCCATGTTCGGAACCATAAAGATTCTCGAGATCCTGGCCCTGACCGACCTGGAACTCGATACCGTGGCCGACGAGCTGGCCACCGTGCCCTACATGACCCACGAAATCTCCTGCCCCGTCGAGAGGAAGGGCACCATCATGCGGCGGTTCGCCGAGATGGCCCAGGAGTTCGAAGCCACCTTCAAGGAGGGCGTGCGCATCCAGCTGGATCATGGCTGGGTTCTGCTCCGGGCGGACCGCTCGGCGCCACGGCTGCACCTGATCGTCGAGGCCGACAGCACGCAGCGGGCGACCACCTGGATGAAGAAGTACCGGGAGATCGTCGAGACCTGGGTCCGCGACGCCTGTTGAGCGACCGGCAGATCTGAACGTGGCAACCATCACCTTCCTGTGGCACCTGCACCAGCCGTCCTACCGGACGGCCGACGGCCGCGCCCACGCCCCGTGGGTCGCCGTGCACGCCGGCGGCGCGTACCTCACCCTGGCGCGCTCGCTGCTGGACTCCGGTGCCACCGGCCACGTGCTCAACCTGGTTCCCACCCTCGTGGAGCAGATGGAGGCTTACGCCGAAGAAAAGGTCGACGATCCCGTGCTGGATCTGCTGTGCCGTCCTGCCCCCGAGCTGGACCATCGCCAGGTTGCCGATCTGCTCGAGTGGGCTTTCCACGTAACCCCTCGCCAAATGGCCCGCTTCGGCCGACTGGCGGAGCTGGAGGCCCGGCGCCGGGCGATCGCCTCCTCCGACGCCATCGGCAACTGGTTCGGCCCGGGGGACCTCCGGGATCTGCAGGTCCTCTTCGTGCTGGCCCAGGCCGGAGAGCAGGCCTGGCGGGATCCCGAGCTTGCCGGCCTGGCCGAACGCGGCGGCGGGTTCAGCACCGCCGACCACGAGGCCGCCGTCCAGTGGCTCCGGGCCCAGCCGGCCCGCATCCTCGGCCTGCGGCGCCCGTTGCTGGCCCCGGACGGCGTCGGGCACCCCCGCAGCCCCGAACCGCACCACACACCAATCACACCACCAC
>CAZXNA010000196.1:0-3625 GCA_964641295.1 uncultured Thermoanaerobaculia bacterium | reverse complement strand
TCTGGCGGTCACGTTGCCGGTCTGCCCGTCCAGGCCTCGCGTCCGGACCTCCCTCCTCCTTCGTCCCTCTTTTCTCTTCGCTTTCCTCCCCCCTCACCCCTCACTCTTCACTCCTCGGCGGCCGGGTCACTTGTCCTTGGCCGTGTCGGGTGCGGGCGTCGGCTTGGGGGCGGGCATGGTGAACAGGCCGTCGTCCAGGTCGACGTTGAGCTCCACCTTGTCGAAGGTGACCGACTGGCCCTGCTCCGAGCCCTTGGCCCGGCTCTCGGTGGAGAAGGGGATCAGAAGATCGCCGACCTTCTTGTAGTCGCCGATGGAGGACTCGAATTCGATCTCCTGACCGCGGATGGTTCGTTTCCCCTCCTCCTTGAACACCAGGAAGTAGTCCGTGTCCAGGTAGTAGTAGGTCGTGTCATCGAACTTGTTGGTGACCTTGATCTTGTAGGCCTCGGTTCCCTCCTCGTCGACCTTGCCGACCAGCTCCAGCTTGTAGCCCTTCTCGGCGCCGCCCAGGAAGGGCCCGTCGAAGTCGGCCTGCTCCTCCATGCGTTGGGCCTGTTCCTTGGGCATCTCCTCGGGGTCGGTCTTGCCCTGGAAGGGCACGATCATCCAGGCGGTCGTGCCGTCGAAGGCCTGGATCAGGGTCATCCCCTGGATCGTCACCTCGGAACGGAGCTTGTTGGGCCGCTTCCACTCCCAGACCAGGGGGGCTTCCATGCCGTTGGGCATGTGGACCTTCCCGGTGATCTTGACGGTCTTGACGGCCAGCATGGCGTCGCGGCCGCCGCGGGCCTCGACGGCCTTGGCGACGATCTCGTCCAGGGTCATGGCCGCGGTCAGTCCCGAGAACAGGGTCAGGGCGAGGGCAAAAAGAACGGTCTTGCGAAACATCGAGGAGCTCCTTCCACTGCTTTCCGGACGGTCCGTGCGACGCGGCCGGAGGGTTTGTCGTTCGCCTTCTGTGTACGCACGGGGGGCCGTTGTGTTGCATCGCGGTGGCGGAGCGCGGCGTTGTAGACTTGAGACGGTTCGCAGCTCGTGTGGAATCGGGGTGGAAACGAGATGTTCAGAACGGCGGAGCTGGGCCGGAAGGTCTCCAAGCGTGATTTCGAGCGGCGGGAGCCCGTGCTGCGGCAGGAGCTCCTGGAGATCCAGCAGGAGCTCCGGGAGGACGGCACCTTTCCCGTGATCCTCGTCTTCGCCGGGGTGGACGGCGCGGGCAAGGGCGAGACGGTCAATCTGCTTAACGCATGGATGGACCCGCGGTGGATCGTCACCCGGGCCTACGGGGAGCCCTCAGACGAGGAGCGGGAGCGTCCGGAGTTCTGGCGGTACTGGCGCGATCTTCCACCGCGGGGCCGGATCGGCATGTTCCTCAGCTCCTGGTACTCCCGGCCCGTCCTCGACAGGGTGTTCCGGAAGATCGGCGAAGCCGAGCTGGAGCAACGCCTGGAGAGAATCGTCGCCTTCGAGAACGCCCTCTCGGCCGACGGCGCCGTCATCCTCAAGTTCTGGATGCACCTGAGCAAGAAGGCCCAGAAGAGGCGCTTCAAGACCCTGGAGAAGGACCCCCTGAAGAGCTGGCGGGTGACGCAGCGGGACTGGGAGCATTGGAAGCTCTACGACCGCTTCATCGAGGCGGCCGAGCGCACGATCATGAAGACCTCCACGGGTGTGGCTCCCTGGACCATCGTCGAGGGGGAAGACCACCACTACCGGAGCCTGACGGTGGGCGTCGCCGTTCGCGATGCCGTGCGCCGGGCCCTGGAAGACGCCCGTGCCCGGCGGCAGCTGGCGACCCTGGAGAAGGCCGAGGAGAGGGCGGCGGAGGAGGCGGGGGAGGGTCGTCCCGATCCGCTGGGCGCCGTGCTGGAAAAGATCACCGTGCTGGACAGCCTGGACATGTCCCGCTCCCTGGAGAAAGCCGTGTACAAGGAGGAGCTGGCCAGGGCCCAGGCGGAGCTCAACCTGTTGCACCGCAAGGCTCTGAAGCGCGGCGTCTCCACGGTGCTGGTCTTCGAGGGACCCGATGCCGCCGGAAAGGGGGGGGCCATCCGCCGGCTGACGGCCGCCCTGGACGCGCGCCACGTGCAGGTGATCCCCATCGCCGCCCCGACGGACGAGGAGCGGGCCCACCACTACCTGTGGCGCTTCTGGCGGCACCTGTCGCGGGCCGGGCGGGTCACCATCTTCGACCGGAGCTGGTACGGACGCGTTCTGGTGGAGCGGGTCGAGGGTTTCGCCTCCGAGGAGGAGTGGCGCCGGGCCTACGCGGAGATCAACGATTTCGAGGAGCAGCTGATCGAGCACGGCACGGTCCTCCGCAAGTTCTGGCTGCACATCACCAAGGAGGAGCAGCTGGCCCGCTTTGAAGCCCGTGAGAAGACGCCCTACAAGCGGTGGAAGCTGACCGAGGAGGACTGGCGCAACCGGGAGAAGTGGGACGATTACGCCGCCGCCGTCAACGACATGGTGGAGCAGACCAGCACCCAGAAGGCGCCCTGGGTGCTCGTGGAGGGCAACGACAAGCGCTTCGCACGGGTCAAGGTCATCACGACGGTCTGCGAGGCCATGGCGAGGGCGCTCAAGGATGACCATGACTGAGTCGTTGTCCACCGTCCACGTGGATCTGGAACCCGGATGGCGGGGTGGGCAGCGCCAGGTCTTCCTTCTGTGCACGGGGCTGGCGCGGCGCGGACATCCGGTGGTGCTGGTGGCCCGCCGGGACGGCGAGCTGGCCCGCCGGGCCGTCGAAACGGGAATCGAGGTGGTGGAAGCGCCGGTTGGAGGCGGCCTCGATCCCCGGGCGGTCCGGGCGTTGATGGATGCTGTCCGGCGGCAGCGCCCGGCGGTGGTCGGGCTGCACTCCAGCCGCTCCCACAGTGTGGGAATGCTGGCACGCCTCCTGCTGGGCCGGGACCGGCCGCTCTTCGTCGTCACGCGGCGGGTGACCTTCTCTTCGGGTAGGGGTCCGTTCACCCGGCTCAAGTACCTGCGGGGGGCGGACGGCTACATCGCCATCTCCCGCGCGGTTCGTCGGGTGCTCGTGGGCGTTGGGGTGCCGGCCGATCGGGTTCGACTCGTCCACTCCGGGGTGGAGCCTCCGGTGGTCCCGGCAGGCGCCCGGCAGGAGGTGCGGGGGGAGCTCGGGATCGGTGAGGGCACCCTCGTCCTGGGAGTGGTCGGGGCGCTGAGCGAGGAGAAGGGCCAGCGGTACCTCCTGGAGGCCCTGCCCGAGGTGCTCGCCTCGTTCCCGGAGGTGTTGGTGCTTTTGGCGGGTGGTGGTGAGCTTCAAGAGGAGTTGAAGTCCCTGGCTCAAGCGGTCGGGATCCCCCCGGAGGCCATCCGCTTTCTCGGGCACCGGTCCGATATCCCGCGGATCCTCGGGGCGCTCGATCTCTTCGTCATGCCCTCGACCATTGAGGGGCTGGGCACGGCCGCCATCGATGCCATGCTGGCGGGCGTGCCCGTGGTGGCCACCCGCACAGGGGGCCTGCCCGAACTGATCGAGGACGGTGTCACCGGCCTGCTGGCCGAGGCCGGATCGCCGAAAAGCCTGGCCGGCCGGATCATCGAGGCCCTGGGCGGCCCGGCCCTACACGTCGCCACCGCCGGCCGGGTCCAC
>CAZXNA010000195.1:0-3659 GCA_964641295.1 uncultured Thermoanaerobaculia bacterium | reverse complement strand
GAGCGGAGTGGAAGAAGGGGAGGGTCGAGGGCATGGGGGGGGAGGTGGTAGGCGCGGCAGGGGTGGGGGCGGATGGAAAAGGGGAATGGGGGGAACAGGAGTGGGAAGTTGGGTCGCCCCCCATGCGGGGGCGCGGATTGAAACAAATTGCCAGGTGATGTCGCTCCGTTGAGCACCGTCGCCCCCCATGCGGGGGCGCGGATTGAAACGACGCCAACGACATCGTATGACTGGCTGGCCTGCGTCGCCCCCCATGCGGGGGCGCGGATTGAAACCGTTTGACTTTACGAAGGAGCTCGATTGGTACGGTCGCCCCCCATGCGGGGGCGCGGATTGAAACGGGAGGGAGACCAGGTAATCGACGATTGCCACCGTCGCCCCCCATGCGGGGGCGCGGATTGAAACCAGGTAATCAAGGGCAGAGCGGACACTGACGATCGTCGCCCCCCATGCGGGGGCGCGGATTGAAACGGCGGGCAGGACAAGCCGCCAACGCCGTCCATGACGTCGCCCCCCATGCGGGGGCGCGGATTGAAACACGGTGCTGGACGCTGAACTGGGCCACGTCGTCGGTCGCCCCCCATGCGGGGGCGCGGATTGAAACGACTACCTCTACAAGAACAACATCAAAGTCAAGGTCGCCCCCCATGCGGGGGCGCGGATTGAAACGCAAGATAGACCGAGATCCTCCTCAGCTGCTGCGTCGCCCCCCATGCGGGGGCGCGGATTGAAACACGTAGTCCAGGCCCTCCTGCCCGCCGATCTTGCGTCGCCCCCCATGCGGGGGCGCGGATTGAAACTGGTAGAGGAGTCCACGTGGGGGACCACTCCCGGTCGCCCTCCCGCCAGGCTTCGAATTGCTCGGGAGTTCCCCGCACCCGCGGGGCTGAACCGACGCACATCGATCTCCTCACGAGGGACCCGTAGTTCCTGCTGAGAGGGGGATGGGCGGTACCGGAGACTGCGGGTTGCTGCTCGTGGGAGGGGTGTGGGAGTGATGTGTATAATCGGTGTGTAAGGAGGCGCCATGTCACACCGGGTCAACGTCATGCTGGACGAGGAGGCGTGGGCCGAGCTGCAGAAGATCGAGCGGGGGGAGAGGAGCCGGTTCGTCAGCAGGGCCATCAAGGAGGCCGTGCTTCGGCACGAGCGGTACCGGGCGCTGGAACGGCTCGACGAGGTGCGTGAGGGGCTCGAACACCCTCCCGGAACGGCGGAGGAGTGGGTTCGTGAGGATCGGGATTCGCGATGAGGCGGCTCCTCGTGCCGGATGCCTCGGTCATCCTCAAATGGGTGCTGCCACCGGAGGGGGAGCCGGAGTGGGGGAGTGCCAGGAAGTTGCTGGTGCGATTCATCGAGGGCGAGGTGGACCTGGCGGTTCCTTCGCTGTGGTACTTCGAGGCGGGCAACACGCTTGCTCGCCGGTTCCCTCCGGCCATTGCGGAGAAGCAGCTCCATGAGCTGACGAGACTCTCCATGCACGAGGTGCCTCCCGGTGATGGCTGGGGACCGGTCGCCATCGGTCTTTGCGGGAGTTTCGGCATCACGTTCTACGACGCCTCGTACCACGCCGTGGCCCTCCACCTTGGTGGAACGCTCGTCACCGCGGATCGCACCATGTTCCGGAAGGTGCGGTCGAAGGGCGCCATCGTCGAGCTGGGTTCGTTGGCCCTCGAGTGAAACGGCGGGGACGAGGGATCTGGCAGAACCTCGCTCCGCGCGAGGATCTGGTGGCCTCAATGGTAGAATCCCCCGTCTGGAGGGACGATGGGTGAGTTTTCCGGTGAGCGGCCGGAGGGGCCGGTCCGCGTGGGGATGATCGGTCTTGGCTGTGCCAAGAACCTGGTGGACGGCGAGCTGATGCTCGGTCGGCTGGCGGGCTCGGGGTTCGAGGTGACGGCCGATGCGTCCCGGGCTGACGTCATCATCGTCAACACCTGCGGTTTCATCACGGAGGCCAAGGAGGAGTCCATCGGAGCCATCCTGGAGGTGGCCGAGGCGAAACGGGAGGGGCGGGTGCGGCGGCTGGTTGTGGCGGGGTGCATGTCCCAGGCCTACGCCGAGGAGCTGGGCCGCGAGATCCCCGAGATCGACGCCTTCCTGGGCCTGGACGAGCTGGACCGCGTGGCGGAGGCCGTCCAGGGGAAGCTCGACGGCCACATCCCCGACCAGAGGGGGGCTGTCCGGGTGTACAACGCTTCGAACCCGCGCCTGCTCTCGACGACCGGCCATGCCTACCTCAAGGTGGCCGAGGGGTGCGACAACCCCTGCTCCTTCTGCCATATCCCGGCCATGCGCGGGTCCTTCCGGTCCCGTCCCATGGACGATCTCGTGGAGGAGGCCAGGATTCTCCGGGCGGGAGGGGCCCAGGAGCTCGTCCTGATCGCCCAGGACACGACCCGCTACGGCGAGGACCTGGGCTACGACCACGGGCTGCTCCGGTTGATCGAACGGCTGCTGGAGGGGACGGACTTTCCCTGGATCCGCTTCCTCTACGCCTACCCATCGACCCTGGACACGGGCCTTTTCCGGCTGATGGCCTCGGAGCCGCGCTTCCTCTCCTACCTGGACATTCCCCTCCAGCACGCCAGCCGGAGGGTGCTCAAGGCCATGCGGCGGGGCGGGGACGCCGCGACGTACCGGCGGCTGATCGCCGAGGCGCGGGAGACCGTGCCGGACCTGACCATCCGGAGCACCTTCATCGTCGGGTTCCCCGGCGAGGGGGAGGAGGAGTACGCGGAGCTCGAGGAGTTCGTCGCCGAGATGCGATTCGATCACGTGGGGGTGTTCGCCTATTCCTGGCAGGAGGAGAACCCCGGGGCCGAGCTGGGCGACCCGGTTCCCGCCGAGGTCAAGGCGGCCCGGCGGGATCGCCTGATGGAGCTTCAGCAGGAGATTTCGGCAGAGCACAACGAGGCCCTGGTCGGCAGGAGGCTCGAGGCCCTGGTGGAAGGTCCGCTCGAGGAGATGGAGATCCTGACGGCCGCGCGCCTGCCGCGTCATGCCCCGGAGATCGACGGGCGGCTGCTGATCAACGACGGCACGGCGCCGGCCGGCTCCCTGGTGGAGGTGGAGATCACCGAGGCCCATCCCTACGATCTGGTGGGACGCCTGGTGGCCGTCCTGGTGGAGGGGAGGGCCGTGACGCCCCTCCTGCCGGTGGTGGGGTGAGGGTGCCCATGGAGGTGCTCCGCGATCCCCTGGGAAACGACGAGCCGCCGCGCGGCGCCGTTTGCACCATCGGTAACTTCGACGGCGTCCACCTGGGGCACCAGGAGCTCCTCCGGCTCGTGGTGGAGCGGGCCGGCGAGCTGGACGTGACGGCCGCCGCCATGACCTTCGACCCGCACCCCCTGAAGCTGATCCAGCCCAAGCAGGCGCCGCGCCTCCTGACGACCCTCGACCAGCGTCTTCAGCTTCTGGAGCGCCACGGCGCCCAGGCCTGTCTCGTCCTGCCCTTCACCCATCGCCTGGCCCGCATGCCGGCGGATCAGTTCATTCGCAGGGTGCTGGTGGCACGGCTGGCCATCCGGGAGCGCTTCGCCGGCAGCGGCTGCCACTTCGGCGCCGACCGGGCGGGCTCCACCGACCTCCTGGTGGCCATGGGACCGCCGCTCGGCCCACCCGCCCACGGGCGCGCGCCACGACCGCGACGGCGG
>CAZXNA010000194.1:0-3673 GCA_964641295.1 uncultured Thermoanaerobaculia bacterium | reverse complement strand
CCTCCCGGACCGCTCCATGCCTCCGGAGGGGTTTCGCCTTCGAGCGCTGGCCCTTCCACGATCCGGCCGACCTCGACGCGGCGCGCCACCGGGCCGCCCAGGTACGCCGCGAGCCGCCCCAACCCATTGTGGCCAGCGACGTGGACGGCCGGGCCGTGGCCCGGACGCGGAAAAACCTGGAACGAGCCGATATGGCAAGGTATTGCCGGGTTGTTCGCCGGAGCATCGGCGAGCTCGAGCTTCCCGGACCGGACACCCTGATCGTCACCAACCCCCCCTACGGCGAACGCATCGGCAACGTGGAGGAGCTGCGCCCCCTCTACACGGGGATCGGCGACGCCCTCAAGACCCGCGCCGCCGGCAGCACCGCCTGGCTCCTCGTGGGCAACCGGGAGCTGGCCGGCGCCATCGGCCTCAAGGCCTCCCGCAGGATCCGCGTCTTCAACGGCCCCATCGAGTGCCGTTTTCTCCGTTTCGATCTCTACGAGGGCACCCGGAAGAAGGGAGCGTCTTGAGGTTTTCACAGCTCGGGTCCCCCTTCATCGCGTGCCGGAACAGCCCGCGATGAAGCGCCTTCGGGCGGCCGAGGGGACCGGGGGTAGATGGAATCGTCTCAGCCCCCCTGCTCGCCGCTCGCGCCGCCTCCCTCCATGCCCCGAACCTGCTGCCCTCTCTCTTCCTTTCTTCTTGCTCGCTCCTTCACCTCCCGGATTGCCGCATTGCGCCATCATGCTTACCACATCGCGGCATCCCTGCTAGACTTCGGACCGGACGAGGGGAGGCCACACCATGGTGGAAGAGGGCTCGCAACCGAAGGCCGATTTCGACACCGATGTCGCCATCGTGGGATCGGGTTTCGGCGGCTCGGTCTCGGCCTACCGGATGATCAGCAAGGGCTATCGCGTCACCGTGCTCGAGAAGGGCAAGCGATGGCGGCCCGAGGACTTCCCCACGACCAACTGGAACATCCGGAAGGGGTTCTGGTTCCCCTGGCTCGGGTGTTACGGCACCTGGCGTCTCCACCTCCTTCGCGAGGTCCTGGTCATGCACGGCATCGGCGTCGGCGGAGGAAGCCTCCTCTACGCCAACACCCACTACGATCCTCCAGACGTGGTCTGGGACGATCCGATGTGGAAGGAGCTGGCCGACTGGCGGTCCGAGATGCCGCGCCACTACGCCGAGGCCCGCCGGATGCTGGGCACGACCCGGGAGCACGCGCTCTGGTCGGCCGACGAGGCCCTCCGCCGCGTGGCGGAGCTGCACGGCCGCGGTCAAACCTTCGAGAAGACCCCCGTCGGCATCTTCATGGGCGAGCCCGGCGAGGAGGTCCCCGACCCGTACTTCGGTGGGGAGGGCCCTCCACGGGTCGGCTGCACCCTCTGCGGGGCCTGCATGGTCGGTTGCCGGGACGGCGGCAAGAATACCCTGGACAAGAACTACCTCTATCTGGCCGAGAAGCGCGGCGCCCGGATCCTTCCCGAGACCGAGGTCACGCTGATCGAGCCGCTGCCCGGTGGCGGTTACCGTCTTCTGTGGAAACGGTCCACCCGGAGGATCGGTGGAGAGCGCGGCGCCATGACCGCCCGCAAGGTCGTTCTGGCCGGCGGGGTTCTCGGCACCGTCCCCCTGCTGATGCGGTGCAAGGAAGTGGGGTCACTCCCCCACATCTCGGACCAGCTGGGCAACTACGTCCGGACCAACTCGGAGGCCCTGTTGGGAATCACCTCCCGCTCCCAGAAGGACCTCTGGAAGGGGATCGCCATCGCCTCCAAGGCCGAGATGGACGACGTAACGCACATGGAGCCCGTCCGATTCCCCAAGGGCTCCGACGTCATGCTGCTTCTCGGTACGCTGCTGACCGACGGCGGCCCCGGCATGCCCCGCCAGCTCCGGTGGCTCGGCAATATCCTGCGTCATCCCATCCAGTTCCTACGCGTCTCCAAGCCCTGGGGCAAGGCCTCCAGCTCCTTCGTCCTGCTGGTCATGCAGACCTCGGACAACCACACCCGCCTGGTCAAGAAGCGGCAGGTGCTCTGGCCCTTCGTGCGGACCGTCACGTCCCGCCCC
The DNA here is from genome assembly GCA_964641295.1 of uncultured Thermoanaerobaculia bacterium. Classification (GTDB taxonomy): domain Bacteria; phylum Acidobacteriota; class Thermoanaerobaculia; order Thermoanaerobaculales; family Sulfomarinibacteraceae; genus JAADFK01. The sequence goes on along the minus strand of CAZXNA010000194.1, from coordinate 1,606 downwards.
GATCCCGGCCAGCCGGGGATCCCCTCCTACATCCCCCTGGCCAACCAGGTGGCGCGGGAGCTGGCCCGGGAGGTGGACGGCATCCCCTCGAGCACACTCAACGAGGTCCTCCTGGACACCTCGACGACGGCTCACATCCTCGGGGGCTGCGCCATGGCCGGCCGGCCCGAGGAGGGCGTCATCGACGCCAACGCCGAGGTCTTCGGTTACCCCGGGCTCTACGTCATTGACGGTTCCATGATCGGGGCCAACCTGGGCGTCAACCCCTCGCTGACCATCACGGCCCTCGCCGAGTGGACCAACAGCCGGATCCCCCCCGCCGGAGAGTCGACCCGCTGAGGTACCATGGGCGCGGGAGCTGCCCATGGCGAAGATGGACCCCGGGATGATCCGCAAGATCGACGCGGTGCTTGAGCGTGTCAGGGAACCGGAGGGCGGCCTGCCGGTCCGGGACATCGGACTCATCCAGCGCCTCCGCTACGTACCCGAAGAGGGCAAGCTCAAGGTCTTCGTCAATCTCGTCGCCAACCCCAAGGCCTGCTGCTTCCTCATCACCGGCGCCATCGAGATGAACGTCGTCTCCAACCTCAAGACCGAGCTCGAGAAGGAGTTCCCGGAGCTGGAGATCGAGGTCGTATAGCCGCACCCAGGCCCGGATCATTCACCGTCTCCTCTGGTGAACAGGCGAAACCGCGGGAGCGCACGGCGGGACCGGGCCGCCGTGTCACGATCTTCAATCTCGAGCACCGCCTCCCTTGAGCGGGCAGGTGCGAACCCCCATCAGGGAGTACAGCGGGCAACATCCCATCAGGGCGGTCATCAGCGGGATGATGCCGATCAGGCCGAACCAGCGGGCCGGCGAGTGCACCATGACCACCATGCCCAGCAGAATCAGTCCCATGACGATGCGAATAACCCGGTCGGCGGTTCCAACGTTGTGTTCCATGATCACTATCCCCCGTTCGTTCGTGCCGTCTTTCCCCGTCGGTCGAATCTAGAGACGGCGTCTCTGTTTCTGGTTCTCTTATGTCCGCCGTCCGGCCCTGGTTACTGACGCCGCCCCTCAGTGGAGACCCGGCCGGCCTCCCGCCGGCTCAGGTCAGAAGCACGGCCTCGGTGGTCAGGCCGGGGCCGAAGGCCAGGGCGACCCAGGGCCTCGGCGCGTCCACGGCCTTGAGGGCCTCCAGAACGAAGAGGATCGTCGGGGAGGCCATGTTTCCGTGCTCCGCCAGGACCTTCCTGGACAGGTCCAAGGTCCCCGGGGCGAGGTCGAGAGCCCTCGCCACCGAAGTCAGAACCCGAGGCCCCCCGGGATGGACCGCCCAGCTCCCCACCTCTCCCAGCCCCACCCCGTGCGCGGCCAGCCACGGTTCGAGCCTCCCCGGCAGACTCCTGCCAATCCTCTCGGGAACCGAGGCCGAAAGGGTCATCTGGAAACCGTGGTCGCCGATCCGCCAGGTCATGGCCTCCTCGGTCCCCTCGTCCAGCCACGAGGCGTGGGCGTTCAACCGGAGACCATCGCCGGACGACGCAACCGGTCCCCGGACGACGCACGCCGCCGCCCCGTCGGCAAAGAGGGCGTTGGCAACCACCTGCTGGGGGTCCC
>CAZXNA010000193.1:0-3727 GCA_964641295.1 uncultured Thermoanaerobaculia bacterium | reverse complement strand
TCCTCGGTGGGGGGGGGGGATTCCGGATCGAAGGTCGTCATGCGCTGGGCCAGGGCGTTCAGGGGCGCCGACACCCGTTCGAAGAGCACGGCCCCCACCAGGAGGGCCACGGCCAGGGCCATGGCCAGTCCCATCACCAGGCGAAGGCCCGAATGGAGGACGTGCAGGCGCGATCCCACCGTCGAGACGGCCATCTCGAGGCGGTAGCGGCCGGGCTCGGCGTCGTAGCTTTCCCGGAGTTGCAGCACGGCCTCACCGCCGGGGTGCTCCGGGGGACGGCCGAACTGCCAGAGGACCCCCCCCGAGGGGCCGAAGAGTCGCGCCCACCGCAGCTCCGGAACGCCGGCCAGGGGGATTCGCGACGGGTTCCCGTCCTCTGCGGCGGCCGTCAGCAGCAGGTTGGCAAGGGTCTTGGAACGGTTCTCCAGCTCCTTCTGCAGAAAACGGCTCTCGTCCCAGAGGACCAGGGCGCTGGTCAGGATGAGGACGAGGACCAGGACACCCACGAGCCACAGCAGGGCGATTCGGGAAAGTGGCATGGCGGCCAAGCCTCTCCGGCCGGGGGCCAGCTTCGGCCCGCGCGGTTCCCCGCCGCTCACCTCGGCCTCCACAGCCTCCGTCTCCCGGGAAAGGCCTCTCGCGTCCCCCACCTGACTCCCCGCTCCTTCCGCACGGCTTCACCGGACGACGCTAGTTCAGGGGCCCGTCGCCCTCGTCCTCCGGCGCCTCCCCCTCGGCGTCCAGTTCCTGGCGCAGCTTGTCCAGGGAGCTGACGCCGCCCCACCTGGCAATGATCTCGGGCGCGTACTGGATCGCCGCATGGGCGACCACCTCGATGGCCAGGGAGATGACCTCGGAGGTGACCGAGGATCCCAGCACGGTGTAGTCGTAGCAGACGTCGGAATCCTCGTCGATGGAGAAGCCACCGAAGACCTGGTCGGCGTTGAGGTGGGCAAGATAATCACCCAGCTCGGCGTCCGGCCGCTCCACGTTCCGAACGAGGTAGCACCGGACGTTGAGCAGGGCATCATCCCCAAGGGGCGTCACCACGAGGAAGAGGACCGCACCGTCCTCCACGCGCATGAAGGCCCGCTCGCCCCACCGGTAGAAGCCGTCGGGACCGAAAAGGGACTCCAGCTCCTGTTCCAGCATGGACAGAAGTCGCTTCAGGACGGCGTCCGACGTGGACGAATCCGTCACGAATCCGTCCCCTTGTCCTCCGGCTCCGCGTCGTCTTCGTCCTCCTCCACCCCGGCCTCGTCCTGCTCCGCCAGAACGGCCAGTGCCCGGTCCAGGTCGCTAAGTGGCACTTGGATCTCGATCTGGGCCAGCTCACCGAGGGTGGTGGCGAACTCCGTATCGCTGTGGTCGAGGATCCGGACGGGGAAGCCCTCTTCGAGGAGGAAACCCTCGACGATGGCGGCCGTCGACCGGTCGCCGACCTCCTCCACCGTCGCCCAATCCGTCGCGTCCCACTGGGGTTCCGGCTCGGGCGGCAACTGGTCGACCAGCGGCGTGTCGCAGTCGGGGCACTTCTCGACCTCGGGCCGGTACTCCATGCGGCAGACTGGGCAAAACGGCATGGCCCCTCCTATTCGAACTCGAAGAACTCACCCTCGAGAACGTCCGACAGCTGCCGGGTGACGGCCGTGGAGATACCTGCCGTCAAGCCCGCGACGATCGCCGATCCCCGGGTCCGCCCGATGACATATCCAGCCAGGGCGACGGCCAACACCGAGCTCACCGGATGCCGCTGGACGGTGGTCCGCCAGTCGATGTTGTCCGGAACGATGGTGTCGAGAATCGTGTCGGCGTCCAGGGTCTTGGGCGCCCCGTCTTCAGGCGCGGCGCTCCCTGCGCTGCTCTCCACCGGGGACTCCGGCTCCACGGTATCCGGTTCTTTCTGGGAGCCGTTCTCCGTTTCGATGTCCGCACCGGTCTTCAGGTCGTCGTCCATGGCGCCTCCTCAGTCCCTCGGCCTCGTGATGAACCCCACGAGGAAACCGACGCACAGGGCGATCAGCACGGATTTGCCGGGGTTCTCCTGGACGTAGGTGATGACCTGGTCCTTCTTCTCCTTGACGTCGATCTCCGACACGCGGGCTTTGACCCTGCCGTACATGTCGCGGCTCTTCTCGGCCAGGACGTCGTACTGTTCCTTCGTCCTGGCGTAAAGCGCCTCGGCCTTCTCCCGCGTCTTCGCAGCGGTGGACGCCATCTTCTCCCTTGCCTCGGCCAGGTACTTCTTGGCCTCGTCCATGTAAACCTTGGCCTTCTCCGCCGTCTCCTTGGAGCGCTCCCGCGCCTTGCCATAGCCCTCCTGCATGGCGGAGCGCGCCTTGTCCATGGCCTCCTGAGCCTTGGCCAGCTTCTCCTTCACCGTGGAGAGTTCCTGCTCCTCGACGGCCTCGACCTCCACCTCGGCCGCCTGGGCCACCTCCTCGATCGCTTCGTCAACGCTCTTCTTCACCTTCTCGGCCATGTGCCACCTCCGTTCATTTCACAGCTTCTCCACTGTCCATCTTAGGTCGACCGGCGTCGAACGTCCACCGTCCGGAGAATCACCGCTCCCCGCCCTTGCCCTCGAGACGTCCGAGGAAGGCCTCCGGGGGTTCGAAACCGGTGATCCGGAACAGCTCGGCGCCGTCCCGGTAGACGATGACCGTGGGCACGCCGCGGACACCGTAGGCGGCCGCCAGCTTCCGGTTGTCCGGCGTGGCCCGGGTCATGTCCACTTTGAACCGCTCGAAGGAGTCCAGCTTCTCCGCCACCCGCGGGTCGGAGAAGGTCTTCTCGTCCAGCTCACGGCAGGGGGCGCACCAGTCGGCGAAGAAATCGACGATGACCGGCTCACCGGACGCGACGGCCGAACGAACCGCCCCTTCCTCGAACTCCTGCCACTTCAGCTCCTCCCGGTGAGTGTTCCCGCCGCCCAGGGGGAGGTAGAGCACACCGGCGATCATCATGGCCGCCGCGAGCACCCGCATGACCCGGTCCACCGCCGGTTGCTCGTGACCCGTCCGCTCGATCGCCAACATGTAGAACCCGCCGATCAGGAGCACCGCGCCCATGGCCCAGGCTCCTGCGGCACCCGGCAGAAGGGGCCCGAGGAAGTAGACCGCCAGCGCCAACAGGAGGACGCCAAAGACCTTCCGGACCCCGATCATCCAGGCGCCCGACGCGGGGATCTTGTTGACCGCCCCCGTGAAGGTCCCCAGGATCAGGTAGGGAAGGCCGAGACCCATGGCCAGGGAGAAGAAGAGCACGAAGCCCAGGTACGGGCTCCCCACCTGGCCGACGTAGGTCAGCAGGCCGAGGACGAAGGGCCCGATGCACGGCGCCGCCACGAAGCCCACCAGGAGCCCCATGATCAGGGCGCCAAGGAACCCCCCCTTGCCCCCCGAGGCACGCATGGCCCAGCCGGGCACGCGGATCTCCCACAGCCCGAACATTGAGAGGGCCAGGGCGACCAGCACGGCGACGATGACCAGGATGACCACGGGGCTCTGGAGGGCCGAGCCGAAGATCTGGCCCGTCAGGGCCGCCACCACGCCCAGGGCCGAGTAGGTAACCGACATGCCCAGGACGTAGACCACCGCCAGACCGAAGGTCCCCCCGCGACCCTCCTTGGCCTGGTTGGCGAAGAAGCCCACGGTGATGGGGATCAGGGGATAGACGCAGGGGGTCAGGTTGAGGGCCAGCCCGGCCAGGAAGACGATCAGCAGCT
>CAZXNA010000192.1:0-3841 GCA_964641295.1 uncultured Thermoanaerobaculia bacterium | reverse complement strand
GTCACGGTTGAGTGTTTCGGCATGGAAACCCTCACTCTCCTCATCCGTGGGATCCGGTGTTCCGTCGGAATCGAGTACGCACCAGCGGTTCGCGTATTTCCAGGATCGTTTCGCATCTTCCTTGGCACGCCCAGTATTGCCAGGATCATACCACCGTGAGGGTGCCAACCAGTGTCGTGAGGGGTTGGGGTCACCGGTTCGTCGAGGGGAGCTCGACCGTGAGGAGCTTGGCCAGCTCCTCGCGGTCCAGGCCCCGGATGACGTCCTCGGTGGGGGCCACGATCTGTTCCATCAGGTTCACCTTTTGCTGGATGATCTCGTCGATCCGTTCCTCGATGGTGTTGCGGGTGATCAGCTTGACCACCTGGACGAAACGCTTCTGGCCGATCCGGTGGACACGGTCGGTGGCCTGGTTCTCCTTGGCCGGGTTCCACCATCTGTCGTAGTGGATGACGACGGAGGCGCCGGTCAGGTCGACGCCGACACCTCCGGCAAGAAGGCTGGCCAGCAACACCTCCTCGTGCTGCCCGGCGTTGAAGCGGCGAATGATCCTGCCGCGGTCCCGGGTGGAGCCGGTCAGCTTGAGGTGGCGGATTTTCCGCCGCTCCAAATGCCACGACAGGACCTCGATCATGGTGACGTACTGGGAGAAGACGACCACCTGCTGTCCTCCGGCCAGCGCTTCCTCCAGGATCTCGTCGAAGACCACCAGCTTGCCGGAGGGTAGCTCGGGAGCGGGGCGATCCAGCACGAGGGAGGGGTGGTCACAGACCTGCTTGAGCCGGGTCAGGAGGGCAAAGATGTGGATGTAGGGCACCTCGCTCCCCGGGTCCTGAAGCTGTTCGATCAGTGGAGAGACCTGGGTTTGGCAGATGTTTTCGTAGAGCTCCCTCTGGACGTCGCTCAGCTGGCAGAGCCGGCGGTCCTCGACCTTGTCCGGGAGCTCGGAAAGCACCTGCTCCTTGACGCGGCGGAGGGTCAGGACTGCGAGGCGTTTCCGGAGGCGGAGCAGCTGATCCTGGGTCGGATGCCGGTAGTTCTGGCGGAACTGCCGCTCCGAACCCAGGTAGCCGGGGGCGATGAGGTCGATGACGGACCAAAGCTCCAGCAGGCGGTTCTCCAGGGGTGTCCCCGAGAGGGCGATCCGGTGTTCCGCCGGGATCCGGCGGGCGGCCCGGGCGGCCTTGGTCCTGGGGTTCTTGATGCGCTGGGCCTCGTCGAAGATGGCCACGGTCCAGTTCCTTTTCCGAAGCTCGTCGGTGGAGCGCACCATGATGTCGTACGTCGTCAGGACGACGGCCGTCGTCGGGCGCAGCTCCGCCAGGGAGCGGCCTGGCCCGTGAAAAAGATGGGTTTTGAGGTGGGGTGCGTAACGATGGAGCAGATCCTCCCAGTGCTCCATGACACCACGAGGGCAAACGACCAGTGCCGTGCTGGAGGGATCGCGGAGCCGCATCAGGCAGAGGAGGCCCATGATCTGGTGGGTCTTGCCAAGGCCCATGTCATCGGCCAGAAGGGCGCCGATTCCCAGCTGGTGGCGGTGCCAGAGCCAGGCGGTCCCCTCCCGCTGGTAGGGCCGGAGCTCGGAGAGCAGCCCCGGAGGCTGGACGGGATCCAGGGCCACGTCGCCGCGGAGGGCGCGGGCCAGGTCGGCCAGCTGGGCGTCGGCGCCGGTGACCGGGACGTCGGACTCGGCCACCAGCCGCATGAAGGCCAGCCGGTCGCCCCGGAGCACCCGGACGCGGCCTCGCTTGACGAGGCCGAAGCCGAGACGTTCGAAGGGCGCCATGTCTGGGGCCCGGAGGATGTGCTCCCCCCGCCGGACGTAGCCCTGGTCCAGGAGGGAGACCACGTCGTGCCACTGGAGCTCCACCTCGGCTGCCGTGTACACGGGATGAAGGATGACCTTGCCGAAGCGGTCCAGCTCGGCGGTGATCGACATGAGACGGGGGCTGATGGGACGGCGGTAGCGCTTGAGGGCACCCCGGGGGACGTACCAGCTCTTCTGGGTCAAGGCCGGGTGGTCGAGGTTGAGGAAGCGCAAGGCCTCCTGCCCCTTGAGCCGCCGCGTGCCGCCACGGAACCACGGCAGGAGGGGCGTGTCGGGATCGAGGGTCCGGCACAGGAGGCGGCCGATGCGGACCCAGCGACCCAGTGAGCGCTCGCGGGCCTTCTCCAGGGGCAGGAAGGAGTCGTCCGGCAGCCGGTAGCCGGGTTCCAGGAGGATGGCGTCCTCCTTCCAGGTGGCAACCAGGGTCGGTTGAAGCCGCATCTCCGAGAGTTCCAGCTGGGCCAGGTCCGGGTCCAGGCGAAGCCCCTCCAGGGATCGGAGCAACGGCAGGGCGTGGGGCAGGACGGTTGTGGAGAAGGTGACGACGCGATCATCTCCGGAGGGCAGACCGATGTGGATCTCCACCTGGCCGTTGGTGATCCGCGCCCTCGCCCGGTGCCGGGTGTCCAGGGAGAGCTGGAGCTCCAGCGCTGCACGGAGGTCAGGGCCCGTCAGGTGGCTGAGATCCACCCGCTCGGTTGAGGTGGCTGCCAGGGTGATGAAGGGTGTTCTGGAGCGCCCCCGCCACACCGTCCCTGGGCCCGAGCGCAGCATGGTGGGCCGTACGTCGATCCACCGCATGAGCACGACCCCCACGTGGGCGCAGATGGGCGGGGCGGAACCGCAGAGGGAGCAGTTGGCCTCGAGGTGGTCCGTGGAGGGACCGTTCTCAACGACGACGGTGCAGCGGCCCTGGAGCAGGGATGCCTCCAGGGCCGTCCCCGTCCACAGGATTTTCTCCACGCTGCGATCGGCGTAGAAGCGCCCCGCCCGCTGGGCCTGCTCCCGGTCCATCAGGCCCAGCAGCGCGCCGCGCGTGATCCCCCCGAGGAGCGATGTGCTCCCGGCGGTGTCTGCGGCACCTCGTCGGCGGACCATAGCCCGTAATCATATCAGGATCACGGTGGAGATTCAGGTCCGGCTGAGAGCTTCCGGCCCGTATCGGGCGGGTGTGGTCGGGGCTTGCAGAGCTCAGGCCCCCGGCACCCCGGTGTTTTCCGGGAGCCAGCGCTCGAGCTCCTCGGCCGGGGGACAGGAAAGGGCCAGAATGGTAGCGCCCCCAACGAAGAGCAGGGCGGTCACAGCGGTAAACCAGGGGGGGATGAGTTCGCCCACCGCCAGGCGCTGGTACAGCTCGACGGGGTTGTGGAGCGTGGCCGGATGAATGAAGAGCTTGACCAGCCAGACGGCGGTGATGAGGTAGAGGAGGAAGAGGTAGTTGCGGCGCAGGCGGACGCGGACGGCGCAGGACCAGGGGATCAGGAAGTCGGGATTGGCCAGGTCCGCCGCAAGGCGCTTGCGCCAGTCGGCCGGGGGCGTGTAGCCGGAATCGAGGAGGGGTGCGAAGTAGCCGTTCTCCAGGAGCCAGATGCGCCATTTGGACTGGTAGAGATGGCGGTAGCGGCGGCCCTCGATGGCGACGGAGATGCCCACCAGGGCCAACCCCAGCAGCAGGACATAGTGAGGGATGTCGGTGTCGCCGAGGGTGAAGGTCGTCAGGCCCATGGTCAGCAGGATGGCCCAGTTGGAGGTGACGTCCAGCCGCTTGCGCCAGACCGTCAACCGGTTCATCTCCCCCCGGTACAGGTGGACCATGGACGTGTGGAATCCGGGATCCCGGGGGCCTTGGGGCGACGTGTGGCTCTCTGGCTCTTCCATGACCGCTCCACCTTACCACCCCGCCCGCTGCGGGGAGACGCCGGGGGGGCCGTGATGGCCGTGAGCCGTGTGCCGACCGGTTTGCCGTGCGCGACGTGGGGACGCCCCACGCCCCAATACGCGGCGGTTCCG
>CAZXNA010000191.1:0-3858 GCA_964641295.1 uncultured Thermoanaerobaculia bacterium | reverse complement strand
GGACCACCCGTTCGGGAACCAGGTTGCTCCGAAGCAACCAGTAGCACACGCCGACAACAACGGCGGGCAGCAGCTGGGCCAGCCCTCGCCGTGAAAAGACCGGATGATCCCCGAGGAGCGCCAGAACGGCGAGGCCGGGGGGCACGAGAAGCAATGACGCGGCGGGAGGGGACTGGATACCGGCGGTGTCACCGCCGTGGCTCAGGATCCAGGCCATGACGCCCACCAACGCGCTGGCCCCTGCAAGGCGGCTCCTCCGGAAACGAGCCGCCAGCAGGATCGCCATGCCGCCGATGACGAATGGCAGGGTGGCCATGAGGGACTCGAGGGAGACTGGCATCCCTCCCCTTCCCAGGAACCAGCCCATGACCACCAGGACGCCGCCTGTGGTCAGCGTCATCGGACCACCCGAGGGAAGGTGTTCCATGGAACCGAGGGTACCCCTTCCCCCCTCGTCTTGCCATGCCTCCCATCATCCCCGCCCCCGTGTACGGAGGAATGAGATCCTTCCGACTCCGGCGCCCCACACGGTGGGGGGGCATCATCCTTCCCACCCGCCCATCCCATAGGACCGAACGCCCGTTCGGCGCGACTCTGTCCCAGGCGACGAGGAGGACCTTCACCGCAGCCGAAAGGATCCCGCTGTGCCTCCCCCAACAGGCCCGGCTGGCAGCGGTACACTGTGTCGCCTATGAAGCACGACACCGAGAGAGACCCGACGGCATACGATCCTGCCCATGGTGACGACAGCACCTCCGGCCCCACGCAGCCTCCGCGCCTGACCGATTACCTGCCCGAGTCCCACGCGGAGCCCGACCTCATCCTGGACCGCTTCCTGGATTGGTGCTCCGACGCGGGTTTCGAGCTTTACGCCGCCCAGGAGGAGGCGCTCCTGGAGGTCATGGCGGGTCGACACGTCATCCTCAACACGCCGACGGGTTCGGGCAAGTCGCTGGTCGCCCTTGGACTCCACTTCCGCGCACTGGCCAAGGGGGAACGGTCCTTCTACACCTCCCCCATCAAGGCCCTGGCCAGTGAGAAGTTCTTCGCACTTTGCGAGCTCTTCGGCGCCGACGCGGTCGGCATGCTGACGGGCGACGCCAGCCTCAACCCCAACGCTCCCATCATCTGCGCCACGGCCGAGGTGCTCTCCAACATGGCCCTCCGGCAGGGAGAGAGACTCGACGCTCCCTGGGTCGTCATGGACGAGTTCCATTACTACGGGGATCCCGATCGTGGCGTCGCCTGGCAGATCCCCCTGATCTCCCTGCCGCGTACGCGCTTCCTCCTCATGTCGGCCACCTTGGGCGACACCTTGCGGATCGAACAGCACCTGGAGCGCCAGACCGTCCACGAGGTCGCCGTCGTGCGCAGCGCCGAGCGACCGGTGCCCCTGGACTGGGAGTACCGGGAAACGCCACTCCACGAGACCGTCTTCGACCTCGTGACCGCCGGGAAGGCTCCCATCTACATGGTCAACTTCACCCAGCGCGAGTGCGCCGAACAGGCCCAGAAGCTGACCAGCATGCAGCTGACCTCACGGGAGGAGCGCCAGGCGCTCAAGGAGGCCATCGCCGGCTTCCGGTTCGACACGCCCTACGGCAAGGAGATGCGCCGTTTTCTCTCCTTCGGCATTGGTGTTCACCACGCGGGGCTTCTTCCCAAGTACCGGCTCCTCGTCGAACAGCTGGCCCAGCGCGGCCTCCTCAAGGTGATCTCCGGGACCGACACCCTGGGAGTCGGCGTCAACATCCCCATCCGCACGGTGCTGTTCACCCGGCTGGCCAAGTACGACGGCCATCGGGTCCGGATTCTGCGCGTCCGCGACTTCCAGCAGATTGCGGGGCGTGCCGGCCGGAAGGGCTTCGACGACCTTGGAAGCGTGGTGGCCCAGGCGCCCGAGCACGTGGTCGAGCAGCGAACCGCGGAGAAGAAGGCGGCCCAGAGCGGCCGAAAGAAGAAGGGTGCTCGGAAGCAGCCGGGAAAGGGCGAGGTCAGCTGGAGCCGTGAGACCTTCAAGAACCTGATCGCCAAACCTCCCGAGACCCTCAGGAGCCGCTTCAAGGTCACCCAGGGGATGATCATCCAGCTACTCCAGCGGGATGCCGAGGAGAACGACCCCTCGCGCAGGAATCTGGACTCTCTCCGGGAGCTCATCGCCGCCTCCCACGAGGACGAGGCCAGCAAGCGGCGCCTGCTGACCCAGTCGGCCCAGATGCTCCGCTCGTTGTACCGGGCCGGCATCATCAAGATGCTCCGGGACACTCGAAGCGACTACCTGTGGATCGTCGTCGACGAGCACCTCCAGTACGACTTCTCCCTCTTCCATGCACTTTCCCTTTACCTCGTGGAGTCCCTTGCCCTCCTGGACCAATCCGACCCGGAGTACGCCCTGGACGTCGTCACCCAGGTGGAGGCGATCCTCGAGGATCCCACCATCGTGCTGCGGCGCCAGGTGGACCGGATCAAGCAGGAGCTCCTCGCCCAGCTCAAGGCCGACGGTGTCTCCTACGAGGAGCGGGTCAAACGTCTCGACGAGGTCACCTGGCCCCAGCCCCGGCTGGATTTCATCGAGGCGACCTTTGAGGATTTCCGCCGTGGCCATCCCTGGATCCGGGCCGAGGCCATCCGGCCCAAGTCCATCGGACGCGAGATGCTCGAAAGCTACTCGAGCTTCCCCGATTACGTCCGGCTCTACGGGCTCCAACGCTTCGAGGGCGTTCTCCTGCGCCACATCAATCAGCTCTACAAGACCCTGGTCCAGAGCGTCCCCATGTGGGCACGCACCGAGAGCCTCTACGACGCCATCGGTTTCTTCCGGACCATGATCGAGACCATCGACACCTCCCTGCTGGAGGAGTGGGAGAGCCTGCTCCATCCGGAGGTCCGTCTGGAGCACGGCGGCGACGCCCACGCGGCACACCGGGACCTGGCGGTGCGGGAGCTCCTGGCAGATCCCAAGGCCCTTGCAGCCCGGGTCCGCGCCGAGCTTCACAGGGTTCTTCGCGCTCTTTCCCGTGGCGACTGGCAGGCCGCCGCCGAGGCCGTCCGTATGGAGCCGGACGAGCCCGAGGGACCATGGACCCCGGAACGTCTGGAACGGGCCCTGGCGCCCTTCGTCGAGGTGCATGGCCTTCCCCGCTTCGACCACGAGGCGCGGTTGGCCAATGCAACCCACATCCAGCAGTCCGGCGAGCTTTGCTGGTCGGTGGCCCAGACGCTCTGGGGACCGGAAGGAGAGACGCTGTGGGCGCTGCAAGGCATCGTCGATCTCCGTCCACAGGACGCTCTGGATCACCCCCTGATCCGTCTCAGGCACATTGGGGAATAGGCAGACCGGCTCGTCGCTCTCCATCCCGTTCCAAACACATCGACCCGGTGCCGGTCCTCAGAGGTCGTAGTACAACTCGATCTCGTACGGATGCGGACGGTTCCGGACCTGGCGCTGCTCCCGGCGCTTGGCCTCGATCCAGCGGGCGATCAGGTCCTCGGAAAAGACGTCGCCCTCCATCAGAAAGCCGTGATCGTTCTCCAGGGCGTCGAGGGCCGCGTCCAGGGAGGTCGGCAGAGCCTTGACCGCCTTCCGCCGCTCCTCGGGCCAGGAGAAGATGTCCTCGTCCACCGGGCCGAAGCCCAGCTCCGTCGGATCGAGGCGCCGGCGGATCCCGTCGATGCCCGCCATCAACTGTGCCGCCATGGCCAGGTAGGGGTTGGAGGTGGCATCTGGGGGTCGGAACTCTATCCGCGCGCTGGCTGCATCGTTGGCATAGCTGGGGATCCGGATTGCCGCGGACCGGTTCCCCAGGGAGAAGATGGCGCTGACGGGCGCTTCGAAGCCCGGGACCAGCCGGCGGAAGG
>CAZXNA010000190.1:0-3939 GCA_964641295.1 uncultured Thermoanaerobaculia bacterium | reverse complement strand
TACGTGAGTCCGGCGTCCGGGAAGGCCTCTGCCTCGTCAACGCCATGCACATCACGGCCAGCGTCTTCATCAACGACGACGAACCGGGGCTCCACGAGGACTACAAGGCCTGGCTCGAACGGCTGGCGCCCTTCGATCCCTCCCCGGCGGCCTACCGGCACAACAGGACCGGCGAGGACAACGGGGACGCCCACCACAAGCGCCAGATCATGGGCCGGGAGGTCGTGGTCGCCGTCACGAAGGGCCGCCTGGACTTCGGTCCCTGGGAGAGAATTTTCTACGGAGAGTTCGACGGCCGCCGTCCCAAGCGCATCCTCATCAAGATCATCGGGGAGTAACCACTCCACGAGCGGCCCGGCCGGCTCCCTTCACCCCCTGGTTTACTCCTTCCGTCATCCGGAGAGCCGCGAGGCGGCGACACGACGATCGCATGGCCGGATGGGCCACGCCCCCGATCCCGGAGGACACCTGCCGCCGGACGCTCCCTTCGGCGGGGAGGTTGCTTCGTCGCTTCGCTCCTGGCAATAACAGGAATGGGCAGACCTCGCATCGACACGGGGGAAGTGTTCCTCCCAACGGCGCAAGGGAAGACCGGCTTCAACCGCCCAACGAAATCCACACCCCTGTCCCCCACTCCCCCGCTCCTTTTCACTTCCAAAGGGCGCATCATTCCTGTTAGACTCCGCACAAGGAACGAGTCTGACCCATGAGAGTCCCTCACCCATCCCGTTCGTCGCTGTCCCCCTGGTATCTGCTGGCCGGTTGTGTCCTCGTGTTCTGGGGGTGCGCCCTGCTCAACGGAGTCGGCGGATATTTCAGGATCGTCGGTGGTGTTTCCTTCGTCTACCCGGCCTCCGCAGCCGCCGTGCTCGGCGGTGTGTTCTTCGGCTGGTGGGGCGTCGCGGCCGCGTTCCTTGGCTACCTGGCATCACCCTGGGGTTTTGCGCAACATGGGTTCAACGCCGTGATCTTCTCCAGCATCGGGGCCCTCCAGGCCGTGCTTCCGGCCGTGGCCAGCCTGCCGGAGCGAGGGTCTTCGTTCGCCCGCACCAAGAGGTTCTTCCTGTACGCCGTTATCCTCAACACACTCGTTTCCGCGGTCTTCGGCATCGGCTTCGTGGCCCACTGGACCGAATCCCCCGTTCTCAGCCATTCAATGATCTCTGCCTTCCTCGGCTGGTTCCTCGGGGACGGTGTGGCGATCTGCCTCCTGGCCATCCCCTTCATACTTCTCGTCCGGCCGCAGCTCCTCATCGGCGAAGAGGAGCTGGAGACATTCCGGGGATGGCTGCGGAAATGGCGGCACCACCTGGTCCTTGCCGTCGCAATCCTTCTCAACGCCACACTGATGGAGCTGACAGCATCGAGCGGCTTCGTCAGCATCCACTGGCTCGGGGCCCTCCTCCTTGGGCCGGTTCTCGTCGCCGCCACGGCGGGCGGAACGGGCGCCGGGCTGATGACCTCCGGCGTGGCCGGCATGATCTACGTCGTCCAGGCTCTCCGGCTCGTCGAGGTCTCCTCTCCTGCCGCACTCCTGGGTGAGATGCTCTCGGCGTATTTCAACATCGGGGCTCTGACCTTCGCGGCCATTGTCGCCGGCGGGTTCGCCGCCCGCGCACGTTCCCTCGTCCAGATCCTGGACGAGCACCGGAGCCAGCTTCAACGGAACTTCGAGTCCGCTGTCATGGTTCTGGCAGCGACCATCGAGGCCAAGGATCCGACGACCGAAGGCCACGTCCAGCGTGTGGCCCGCCTGGCCGTCCGGGTCGGTCGGGCGTTGGGCCTCACCGGCCACCGTCTCGAGATCCTCCGGTACGCCGCCATCCTCCACGACATTGGCAAGATCGGCATCCCCGAGTCCGTGCTCAACAAACCCGGGGAGCTCGACGACAACGAGCGGGCCCAGATGGAGACCCACGTCAACATCGGTGTCGACATCATCGAGAACATCGAGCTCCTGGCCCCGGCCATTCCCTTCATCCGCTATCACCAGGAGCGGTGGGACGGTGCCACGACCGGCCGGTTCCCGGGGTACTTCGGGCTCAAGGGTGAGGAAATCCCCCTGGAGGCCAGGATCATCGCCGCCGTTGACGCCTTCGACGCCATGACCAGCGACCGTCCCTACCGCAAGGCCCTCCCCTTGCGCGAAGCCCTGTCGGAGATGAAGAGCGAGGCGGGGAAACAGTTCGACCCCCAGGTCGTCGAGGCCCTCCTCGGCGTCGTCACGCACTCCGAGGATTCCGAGAGCTCCGGCCGCTGGCCCGTCCTCGACCTCCCACCGACCACCTAGGGCTTCATCCCCCCCGCTGAGTGACGCAGGAGACGGTCCGGCGAGGTACGGCATCCGTGCGGAATCGGTGCCGTGCTGCACCTTCCTCCACGTCGTCATCGCGAGCACGGGCATGCCGCGCCCGGAGGTCGCCTGCCCGTGCTAGCCCAAACAAAGGCGAGGAGCTCCCCGCGATGGCGGAAACGAGAAACGACCTTACGGGAACAGCCGGCCGTCCCTGGGCTTGGCGCGCTCCCAACGTTCCATGAGGTAGTACTTTTCGGCCTCGAAAGTGCGGGTGATGTTCTCCAGGTACTCCTCGGCGTCCTTGAGTGGCATCTGCTTCGTCGTGTTGACGAAGGAGAGGACGCGCGAGTGGTAGAAGGGGATGAGGGCGCTCATGATGGTGTCGCGCTCTTCCTGGTCCTTGGCCAGACGGTAGGCCAAGGCGAAGTTGAAGAGGATCCTTGCCCACAGGCTCGAGGGGTAGTAGAGGGTATCCGTATCCATGTCGCCGCAGAGACGCTCCAGCTCCGAGTATTCGGGGAGGGGGATGATCGACCGCCACAGGTCTCCGTAATCCTCGAAGCCCTTCCTGAAGCTGGTACAGAGGGCCTTCGAATCGATATTGACGGTCGGCGGTTTCTCGTCGACGCCCAGGCCGAATCCGAAGATGGCGCTGGGCCGGCTCGGGCCCATGTCCTTCCAGAGGTACTCGAACTCGATCATCAGGTCGAAGAGGGTCGAGACGACCTGGGTGAACATGGCGCCGAGATCTCCCGCTGGATCCTTGGGACGATGGATCTTGGGCGTTCCCAGGAAGGCCTGACAGACGTTGAAGCGACGGGCGATGGCGATGGTCGTCATCCAGATGTCGATGCCGAAATGAGCCGTCTTCTCGTTCCACAGCCGCTCTGCCAGGAAGGCCCGGGCCATCCTCCCGGAGAAACCGAAGTCCCCGCCGATGGGCTGCCGGACCCGGAGGCCGAAGAGGACCCTCAGCAAGGGGTAGGCAATGTGGTTGGTGATGGTGCCGTCGTACTTGTGACGCAGGTAGATGGGCGTCACGTAGTCGTAGCGGCCCATGAGCGGCTCGGCCAGGTAGCGGATCCACGACGGTGTGATGCTCTTGAGGTCGGCGTCCACGACGATGATGGCCCGGGCCTCGAGCTCCACGGCGGCCTTGAACAGGTTGAGGAGGTTGTTGCCCTTCCCGCGGACGCCCGGCGGCGTCGAGATGTAGACCTTGGGGACACGGGTCGGCGTCTCCAGGAAGGCCTCCTTGGTGCCGTCCTCCGAGTTGTTGTCGACGTTGATCAGCACGGAGTTGAGGTCTGGAAAGAACTCCACGAGCGCTCGCGCCGCCACATCCGTCGGCAGGGCGATGCAGTCGGCCTCGTTGTAGGAGGGAATCCCGACGATGATGTCCGCCCTGGAGACCTTCTGCGGGTTGACGACAACTATCCCGTCACGCATTGCCTCGAATCTCCCTTCGCTGTTCTTTCCCGATATTCTCTTCGTCTTCAATTGTAGGCTCTTCAGGCAGCCTTGCAAGCCCCACTCCCCCGTCCCCCCCCCTTCCCCCCCCGTTCTCCACCGTCCGCGCTCTCCTCCTCTCCGCCCGCCACCCCTCTGACCTCCCGCCCCCAGCACCCAACACCCAACTACCG
>CAZXNA010000189.1:0-3977 GCA_964641295.1 uncultured Thermoanaerobaculia bacterium | reverse complement strand
AACGCGTTGGGGCGCGTTTCCTTTTCTCAAGGCCAATCAGGTCGTCGTGCAGCGGAATCGGCGGATGGCCCTACGCCGCCCACCTCCCTCTCCGGCCCGGCTCCGCCGGCCCTCCGACCCCCTCGGCTACGGCCATGAGCCGCCGCTTCTCGCTGCAATCGCCTCCCTCAACTCCGTGCACTCCCACCTCCACCAATGACTTGATGTTTCGACTGCGCTCCAACGCGTTGGAGCGCGTTTCCTTTTCTCAAGGCCAATCAGGTCGTCGTGCAGCGGAATCGGCGGATGGCCCTACGCCGCCCACCTCCCTCTCCGGCCCGGCTCCGCCGGCCCTCCGACCCCCTCGGCTCCACGACTTCCCGTTCAACGCCATACGACCCGCCAGCCGGCAGGCCGTCTTTTGCCCACGAGCAGCCGAAAGGAGCTTCACCCGATGTCGATGACGGGACCGGGGGGGCAGGGGCCACCGGTGCGAAGGGAGACGTAGGCCTCGTGGACGGGGGTCACGCCGTGGATGCGCTCCAGCCGCCGTACGGTGAAATGGCCCCTGGCCATCCGCTGAAAGTGGTTGATGAAGAGGCGGTTGATGGCGGCGCCGCCGGCAGCGCCCAGGACGGGGACGCCACTGGCCGCCACCCGCTCGAGGACCGTTCCCTCGAATCGGGCGGCGATCTTCGCCATCAGCTCGCCGACGAAACGGCCCCCGCCCTTCTGGAGGAAACGCTCCACGCCCTGCGCCAACCCGGCTCGGATGGCGTAATAGCCGCTCTCCGCCGCGTCGTCCGATGTGCTGGGGCTCCCGAAGGCGAAGACCTTGACACACTCCAGCCGGGCCTCGGGGTTCGTCAGATCCTCACCCTCGGACCGGGCGATCTCGGCGATGGATCGCAACATCAGGGTCGTCGTCACGGGCAGCTCCACCGAGAGGCCCGCCAGGCCGAAGAATCCTCCGGCGGCTCCCGTTGCCATCACCAGCCGGCGGTGCAGGGCCGTCGCGTCCGAGCTCCCATCGGTCAGCTTCATGGAGCTGACGGCCAGGTCCATGGCCTTGTGGAGGGCCCTGTTGGTCGCCCGGGTGATCATCCGGGAGGCGCCTCCGGGAAGCCGGCCAATTAGCTTCTCGAGCGGCACGCCAAGGCGGCTGGCCAGTTCGATGAGGAAGGAGGGGTTCTCCAGCAGCTCGACGGCCTCCCTGAGCTCCTGGCAGTCACGCTCGTTCAACGCCATCTTCTACCCCCTTGCGGTCCATTGTGACGGTGCCACTGGAGAATCGCCACACCACCGCTCCCGGCACCGGTGGTGTTATCATCCCTGCCGCCGCCGCGCGGCCGGCGATCCCGCCCGTCCGCGTCGCGGCAACGGCTCCCGCACCGGCGGCCACGAGGTGTTCCACATGAAGCCCATCCTGATCGTCAAGACCGGCGAGCCCTCGTCCGGCCTCGGTACCTTCGAATCGTGGATTTCCCGGGGCCTCGCCGTCCCCGTGGAGCGGATCCGCGTCGTCACCGTCTTTCGCGAGGAAGCCCTCCCGGAACCCGACGTGGCCGCCGCGTCCGTCATAACGGGCTCACCGGCCATGGTGACCGATCGCGAGCCATGGAGTGAGCACACAGCCGCCTGGCTCCGCCGGGCCGTCACCGAGGGACTTCCGGTTCTCGGGATCTGCTACGGCCACCAACTCCTGGCGCACGCCCTGGGCGGCACCGTCGGTAACAACCCCGCCGGCCGTGAGATTGGCACCATCACCGTCCGCCGCCTTCCGGAATCCGACAGGGACCCCCTGTTCTCCGGCCTTCCCCGCGAGCTGACCGTCCACGCCACCCACGTCCAGTCGGTCCTCGAGCTGCCCCCCGGCGCCGTCCGGCTGGCCGAAAGCTCCATGGATCCCCACCACGCGTTCCGGTACGGCCGCAACGCGTGGGGCGTCCAGTTCCACCCCGAATTCGACGCCGCCGTCATGCGCGCCTTCCTCGAGGAACGGGCCGGAACCCTCCGCTCCGAGGGCCTCGACCCCGTGGCCCTGGCCCGGGCCGCCCGGGATTCGGACCACGGGCCCGCTCTCCTGCGCCGTTTCGTGGAGATCGCAGAGGGTGCCCACGTGTTCGCAAGAGGAGAAGACACGCCACGGATGAGTACGCAGAACTAGACGCTCCCGGCAGCGTCCATTACGGGACGCCTCCCTCAACTGTCAGCACCTGCTCTGATCGTCCTTCCAGCGCACGGCCTCTACGGAATCCGGCACGGACACGGCCCCGCCCGCCCTTCCGCACCGGGCTTCGTCCCGAGACCGGAGAGACAGCCGTCAGTGTGGTGTTTCGACACAGGCGCCGCCGCCGGGAGAAACGCCGTGATGGCGGGTGAATCTCCGGTTGCAGCAGAAGGCCGGCGAGAAAGACCGGGCCTCAATACCTCAGCAGCGCCGCGATGCTCCCGACCGATTCGAGCGCCTCGGCCGCCGGCCCATCGACGATCTCGACGCGTCCGGCCAGATCGATGACCGACTGCGTCAGCCGGTCGACGAAGTGGGACTCGGTGTGCAAGGCCCCGCTGCAGTAACGGCAACGGTCTCCCTCCACCGCCAGGAAACCGCAGCCGCCGCACTCCCTCCCGTCCAGCTGAAGTCCCTTGACGTAGAACAGCTTCCAGACACGCCCCTCGTTGACGGCATCGACCACATCCCCGATACCGCTGACGGCCTTGCCGCTCTCGTGCAACTCGGAGAGCAGCCCCTGGACCATCTGCTGCTCCTGCTCTCGCTCCATCTTCTCCTGGAGCTGGGCGATCCGTTCAGCGACCTCGCGTTCGCCAGCCGTGACGGGCATGGCGATGGTCTCCACGAGCTTCCCATGGAGGCGACGGGGTAGAAGGCGGGCCACCTGGGCCGCAGCCTCCTGGGGACCGGCGATGATCAGGCGATCGAAGGGTGTCTTGAGGGAGAGCTCGTGCAGAGCATCCACGACCCGCTTGGCGTGGAGGGCCACCTCCTGCTCGTGATGGCGCTGAAAGCGCTTCTGGGACCACCACCGGTCCGTTCCCGTCGTCTGGGTTCTCGTCCCCGTGGCCGAGATCAGATCCGTGTGTTCGGTGAGCTCACCGACGTACGATGTGAAGATCCGGGCCCGCTTCTTGTCCGTCAGCACGACGGCATACCGTTCGTACTCGTCCAGCGCTTCGACAACCGGACGCAGGTAGGCGCCACGACGCCAGTGGATCGAGGGAGCGATGGGCACCCGGATCTGGTGGGCCTCCGCCACCTCGCCCTTGGACTGGGTGACGACCAGAGCGGTCTTGGCCCGGGGCTCAAGCCGGCGCACCAGCTCCAGCGCCCGTTCCGAGGCGGCCTCCAGCTCCTCATCGTTCTCGCCGGCCGTCCGGAGCTCCTTGACCATGGCCTCGGCCTGTGTGATGTGACCACCGTTCCGGTTGGCCTGTTTGGTCTGGTCGATGTCAAGATAAAGGGTCAGCGTGTTGCCTTCGTTGTCGGTCAGACGCCGTAGATTTCGAAGAGCTGCACGATCGAGCATGCCCACCTCCCTTTCATTGATCTTGACCTCCTCCGTTCTTCCAATATAGGGCACACCGACACCCACCCGCCACCGGCAACGGAAAAGAAGGTCCCGCTCCGGGAGATCTCAGGCGAAACGCGAACGGAGATGCTGGAGGAGAATCCCGGCGGCCACGGCGACGTTGAGAGACTCCACCTCCCGTTCCAGCGGAATCGTGACCCGGCCGTCGGCCAGCGCCATGCTATCGGGCTGGAGGCCGGCGCCCTCGGCGCCCAGAAGCACCAGTCCGGGCCCCTCGGGATGCCAACGGTCCATTGGCTGACCACCGGCCGCGGCGGCCTGGACCCACCCCCCCTTCCCACGGACCGTGGCCACCGCCTTCTCCACGGGGAGCTCCCGGTGGGGCGCCAGCCGGAACACGGCGCCCGCCGAGCCCCGCACGGCGGCGGGAGAGAAGGGGTCGGCGCACCC
>CAZXNA010000188.1:0-4084 GCA_964641295.1 uncultured Thermoanaerobaculia bacterium | reverse complement strand
CGGGGCGCGGTGCATCACGTGGGGTGACTGATGGCGAAGGTGCAGACGACACCGGGTGGCACGAGCGCGGATCACGACTCCCTGGAGCCCATGCGGACGCACTTCCCGGCGGGCTCGGTCATCTTTGCCGAGGGGGACCTGGGGCTGACCATGTACATCGTCGAGAGCGGCGAGGTGGAGATCCGGAAGAACATCGGAGGGGAGGAGACGGTCCTGGCGGTCCTCGGGAAGGGCGATTTCTTCGGCGAGATGTGCATGCTGGAGGACGAGGTGCCGCGCTCGGCTTCGGCCGTGGCGCGCACGGATGTGGACGCCGTCATGATCGATCAGGCGGCCTTCACCTTCATCCTCGATCGCAACCCCGAGATCGCCATCCGCATGATGCGCAAGCTCGTCCGGCGGCTCCGGGAGACAACGCGGCTCCTGGAGCAGGCCGTCGGCCACGAGGTGGACGTGGAATCTTCGGGCATCACCGCGCCGCCTCCGCCACCCCCCGATCCCCTGGCTCGCCTGGTCGTACAACCGGGGGGGCAGGAGTTGCACCTGGCCGGGAAGCGGGAGACGACCATCGGCCGGAGCGATCCCGTGACGGGGATCCAGCCCGACATCGACCTGACGCCGGTGGACGGGCAGCGCTCGGTCTCCCGGCGGCACGCCAGGATCCGCAAGGAGGACGACGGCTCCTGGGTGGTCATCGAGGACGTGGGCACCATGAACGGCACCTTCGTCAACGGTGTTCGCCTGGAGGCGGGGAGGCCCCACCCCATCGAGCCGGGAGACACCGTCGTTTTCGGCACTGTCCAGTGCCGCTTCCAGGTGGGCGAGGCGAAGTAGAAGCCGCCGGGAGTCAATCCACGCGCGGTGAACGGAGGATTCCGGGGCCCTCTCGACCCCGGTCACCCCTCATTCGGCCGGTGGATTCTCCGGGTTGTCCCCCTGGCCCTCCTGGAGCTCCAGCTCCTTCTGCTGGGCGGCCATCCGTTCCGCTGCGTCGGCCGGCGCCCGGTGCCAGGTCTCGTTCCTGCCCAGAAGGGAGAAGCCGATGAAACCCCGCACCTTGAGGGTGTCGTTGCCCTCCAGCCACATCTTGCACTTGTAGGTCTTGCCGTTATTGGGGTCGTAGATCGTGCCGTTCTTCCACTTGCCCTTCCCCGCATAGACAAAACCCTTGAGGATCTCCAGGCCCAGGATCCGGCGCTCCTGCAGGGCAGGGTCGGGGTTGTTGAGGTCGACCTTGATCTCCCCCGGGCGCTCCTCGTCCGGACCGTAGCGCGGCTTCTCCAGGTAGACGATGCGGCCGTCGTACCGGTCTCCATTCCGTACGATCTGGACGTAGGCGTAGCCGTGGACGTCGGGTTCGGTTTGCCAGAGGCCAACGATGGCGTCACCGTCCGTGTCGCCCGCCAGCACCATGCCGGCCATGCCCATGATCAGGATGCCGATGACCGAGAAAAGGACTCTTCGCATGAGAACCTCCTTGCTCCTCGTCCGAGTTTAGCCCGACAGATCCTGGAAGACCAGTATGTGGCGTCGCGTAGAATCGAAGGATCATGGAGAAGCCGAGATTCCGCGCCACGGACCCCGTGAGCCGGTTGCGGGGCGTCGGGCCGGTGCTCCAGGAAGCCCTGGAGGGTTGGGGGATCCGGACCGTGGGAGATTTCCTCCTGTGGGTACCGTACCGCTGGGAGGACAGAAGCACCGCCGTCTCGCCGGCGGAGGTCCGGGAGGCGGGCCGGCCGGCTCTGGTGAAAGGCCAGATCGCCGGGCTGCGCCTGGGCCGGCCCCGGGGGCGGGGCCGGCGCGTGGTGAGCGCCGTCGTGCGGGACGAGGAGGGCAGCCTGCCCGTGGTCTGGTTCAACCAGCCCTGGGTCGCCCGGGAGCTCAAGGGAGGTCCCCAGGTCCTTCTCTTCGGGAGGGTGGAACGGCACTCCCGGAGCGGCCGGTTACAGCTCGTCAACCCCGAGATCAGTTCCCAGACTTCATGTGAGCCCGGGATCGTGCCGGTCTACCGGCGGATGGGACCCCTCGGAGGGCGCCGGCTCAGGGGTCTCATGGACCAGGCCCTCCAGGTCCTCGGGGAGATCGACGATCCCGTTCCGCGGGAGCTGCTGGATCGGTTCGGGCTCCCCGATCTGCCATCGGCGCTGGCGGCGCTGCACCGTCCGGCGGCGCCGGACGATCCCCCGCAGCGGGCGGCTCTTCTGGCGGCCCTGGCGGCGGGACGAAGGCCGGAACAGATCCGGTTGGCCTTCGACGAGCTGCTGGCCCTGGCCCTGGCGGTGGGATCGGTCCGGGAGCGCCGCCGCCGCCAGCGGGCGGCGTGCCGAGTCGGCGGGGTGAAGCCCCGTCTGGAGCTGCCCTTCGAGCTGACGCCGGCCCAGCGGCGGGTGATCGGGGAGATCCTGGGGGATCTGGCCGGATCAAGCCCCATGGCGAGGCTTCTCCAGGGTGACGTCGGATCGGGCAAGACCGTGGTGGCGGCCCTGGCGGCGCTCGCGGTGTTGGAAGCGGGCCATACGGTGGCCTTCATGGCGCCGACGGAGCTCCTGGCCGAGCAGCACCTTGCCAGCCTGGGGCGTCTCTTCTCGGGAACGGGGTTCGAGCCGCTGCTGTTGACGGGCTCCCTGGGCGCCGCCGAGCGCCGGAGGGTGCTCGAGCTTCTGGCCGGTGGCGAACCCCAGCTCGTGGTCGGGACCCATGCCCTGGTCCAGGCCGGCGTCCGTCTGGAGAGCCTGGGCCTGGTCGTCGTGGACGAGCAGCACCGTTTCGGAGTCGCCCACCGCCGGGCTCTCGTGGAGAAGGGACGCGCGCCCCACCTGCTGGTCATGACGGCGACGCCGATCCCGCGCTCCCTGGCCCTGGTGGCCTACGGGGATCTGGAGCTCTCGGTCCTTGACGAGCTGCCACCGGGAAGGCGGCCGGTCCGCACGGTCGTGCGGCGCCGCCGTGAGGCCGGCCGGCTCTGGAGCTTCATCGGGGAGCAGGTGGCGGCGGGGAGCCGGGCCTACGTCGTCTACCCCCTCATCGAGGCCTCGGAGGAAGTGGAGGCGCAGTCCCTGGAGGAGAATGCGGGCCGGCTCCGGGAGGAGCTGCCCGGGGTTTCCATAGGCATCGTCCATGGGAGAATGAAGCGGGCGCAGCGGGAGGCGGTGGTGGAAGGGTTCCGCTCCGGAGAGATCGGGGTGTTGCTCAGCACGACGGTGGTGGAGGTCGGGGTTGATGTACCCGAGGCAACGGTGATGGTCATCGAGTCGCCGGAACGCTTCGGCCTGTCCCAGCTTCACCAGCTCCGGGGGCGGGTGGGGCGCGGGCAGCGGCAATCGTGGTGCGTCCTCCTGGTGCCCGACACACTTCCGGAAGCTGCGGAGCGGCGCTTGCAGGTTTTCCGTTCCACGGGAGACGGCTTCCGGCTGGCCGAGGCGGACCTGGAACTGCGGGGTCCCGG
Source organism: uncultured Thermoanaerobaculia bacterium (assembly GCA_964641295.1). Taxonomy (GTDB): domain Bacteria; phylum Acidobacteriota; class Thermoanaerobaculia; order Thermoanaerobaculales; family Sulfomarinibacteraceae; genus JAADFK01. The sequence continues at coordinate 639 of CAZXNA010000188.1, read as the reverse complement.
TGAGATCACGGGCTTCCGCCAGTGGGGCGCCGACGGCCTGCGTTTCGCCCGGCTGCCGCAGGATCACGAGCTGCTTCAGCAGGCCCGGGAGACCGCCGAGAGGCTGGCCAGGATGGGGAGGTTGAACGAGGTGCTCGAGAGGCTGGCGCCCCACGTGGCCGGGGGGGAGGTGCCCGGTGGGGGATGAGGTGCGACGGCCGCAGCGGGGGAGCACGGGGGTGGAGGGCCCGGCCGACGGGCCCGAAGGGGTTCCCTCGGCTGCGTCGGGCTGGTTCCGCATACTTCGGCTGGTTCTAGGCGGGGCGCTGGTGGTTCTGGGGATCGTCGGCCTGTTCGTTCCGGTGCTCCAGGGAGTCTTGCTGATCTCCCTCGGGCTGCTGATCCTGTCCCGGGAATCACCGGCGCTCCAGCGCCTGGGCCGCCGACTCGGGAAGCGGTTCCCCTTCCTCAATCGCTGGCACGACCAGATCCAGCGGCGAAGGGGCTCATGGTCGAGGAGGAGAAAGAAGACCGGTGGGGAGCACGGTGGGGAGCACGGTGGGGAGCACGCGGAGTCCGCGGAGGCGGGGGGGGGAGAAGGAGGCCCGGGGCAGGGCTCGCCGCGGGGATGCAGCAAGGACTGACCGAGGCGACGCGGGG
>CAZXNA010000187.1:0-4219 GCA_964641295.1 uncultured Thermoanaerobaculia bacterium | reverse complement strand
GCCTGGAACGACTTCGAGAAAGAGTTCCTCCACACCGGCCAAGCCTGAACCCACCCACGAACGCATCCTGCGGGGAGGCTCCGGCCTCCCCGCTTTCTGTATGGGAATCTGTGGGATCGCGCGTTACGAGAGGTGTGGGCGTAGGCGGCCCAGGAGAGCCTCCTTGGGAAGCGCGCCCACCAGGCGTTCCACGGGCTTTCCGTTCTTGAAGAGGATCAACGTGGGGATGCTCTGGACGCGGTGGGCGCCGGCGGCCATGGGGTTTTCGTCGACGTTGAGCTTGACAATCTTGATCCGGCCGGCCTGATCGGCGGCGATCTCCTCCAGGACGGGTGCGACCATGCGGCAGGGCGCGCACCAGGGGGCCCAGAAGTCCACCAGGGTCGGCACGGGCCCCGAAACCTGGGCGGTGAAGTCGGCATCCGAAGCCGTGACGATCCAGGGCAGCGGAGCGCCGCAGTTGCCGCAGGCGGGCGCCTTGCCGGCGGGCGGCGCGGCCACGCGGTTCTTGGTTCCACACGATTTGCAGCTCATGATATTGCTCATGGCGTTTCCTCCGTGTCGAGGGACGGGTCGCTGGCAGGCGACCTGGCTCCACAGGGTCCATGATGGTCCTTTCCGGAGGAACCTTCAAGATGCAACCACCAGGAGGGGTTTGACTCCCGTGGGATCGGCGATCAGAACTCCGGCGCCTCCAGCCGAACGTCCCACGGACCCAACCTTTCCCGTGGCTCGTTCGTCTCAGCCATGACCGCGGTCGAGATGAGTTGACGGAGGATGGAATGAACGAGCCCAATCCAGCCCCGACAGTGGAAGAAACGAGGGCGGAGACCAGAGGAAGGCCAGCACGGATGACCACGATCTCCAACGAAGTGGGCCAGCTGTTCGATCGCTACTACGACGTGATCTTGACCTATGTTACCCGTCGCCTTCTCAACATGAGCGACGCGGAGGAGATAACCTCCGAGACCTTTACAAGAATGGTGGAGGCTCTTCCCTCCATCTCCCCATCGGAGCCGGCTCGCCGTGCCTGGCTGTACCGGACGGCGACCAACCTGATCCACGACCTGCGCCGTCGCCGCGTCATTCGCCGCGAGGTGCCGCTGCCGGACGTCCGGGAACTCGGGCGGTGGGTGGCCGACCCGGGGGAGGACCCCGAAACGCTGGCTGCCCGGTTGGAAGAGCTTCACGCGATGAGCCAAACCCTCGGGAACCTCGGGGAGAAGTATGAAAACGTACTGATCCTCCGGTTCTTCGAGGGCCTGCGGGTGCGGGAGATCGCCGAGGTGCTCGGCGCCCGCCCGGGAACCGTCAAGTGGCGGCTTCACGTTGGTCTCAAGAAACTCGAATCGGCTCTATCTTCCCACCCGTCTTTCCGGCAACGCTTTGAACGGAAAGGAGAATGACCATGATCAGAGGGAACGCGACCCGTCACGTTCTGGAAGAGTACTCGCCTCCACGATTCGTCAACCCGGAGCACCGCAGGAGACTGCGGCAGGAGCTCGCGGAGCGGAGCGTCCGGACGGTTGGTGGCCGGACCCCCAGGCCGGTCCCGATTGCCCACGCGGGTGCCAGAACCCGCCTCGCCCTGGCCGCCGCCGCGGCCATGGCGATCGCTGTTGTGGGGGTCCTGGTCCTGATGCCCCCCAAGAACCTGTTCGCCCGCGCCCTGGAGGCTGCTTCGCGCTACCCTGTGGTGCACTACCATCTGACACGGCGTGCGTTGCCCAATCAGTGGGGAGTCGTCTTCGACCCCCGCCAGCCTCTGAGCGCCAATGATGAGGTCTGGGTACACCTGGGGGAGGGGGGCGAGCCCTCCGAGCTTCGTTATGAATCCGGCCTTACTGTCGGCGACCGGTTCGTTCGCTTGATCAGGGACGGCCAGATCCTCACGTACAAGCCTTCCGTGCGCTGGGCCTGGAAAACGGCTGGAGAGGCCGCGCCCTTCCTGCGCATCGGGCCCATTTCGGTGCTCACCACGGCGCGGAGCCTCGACCGTTCGGCGTACACGGTTCGCCGGGGGGACGGCGTGATTGTCGCCGTCGCCGTGGTGGAGCGTCGCCACAAACCTGCAGGCACCGTACCCATCCGGCTGGATGAGCTGAAGACCCGGGAGACCTTCGTCTTCGACGCGGCGACGAAGCTGCTTCGCCGTGCCAGGATCGAAGGGTTCTGGGGGGGTGGCTGGATCACCCTGGCACTGATCGATCGCATTGAGTATCTGGACTTCGATCCGGAGGTTTTCCACCTCGATCTTGCTGCGGACGTCATCTGGTCGGATCCCACGGCGGCCGAGCCGGGTCCGGTCGTTGGATCGGGCTCGCCGCAGGAGACCGCCCGGGCTTTCCTCGAAGCCTGGGTCAAGCAGGATGCGGCGACCCTGCGCTCGCTCGGTGGAGGAACACCGTACGACAGGCTGCTGTCCCCCGAGCGCACGGGTTCGCCGTCGCCGGTCCAGGTCGTTTCTGTGGGCGCTCCGGAACATGACCCGGACGGCATCTACCCCGGTGTGTGGGTGCCCTACGCAGTTCGCTTCTCGGACGGGCGTGTGCGGCGGCATCGCCTGGCCCTCAAGCGTGGGTCGCAGGGCGCTTGGTTCGTGGACGGCGGTGTTTGAATCGGACGTGGAGGCCTTACATTGGGCGGCCCGTCGCTCGTGGCGGGCCGCCTTTTGTGGAGCATGTTGCACCTCCACGATGGTGCCTCGGTCACAGACTCCCGCCGGGTCACGAGAGGTGTAACCCGGTCCTTCTGGCGGCAAAGTAGGATCGAAAGGGGATGATCCGTCCTACGTGGTCGGGTTGTCGCGCGGCCCCCACGACGGGAAGAGCTGGGAACGGGCGGCGGCCGGTCCGTTGGAGAGGGGGAGGTGGTTGATGACAGGTACAAACGTGGAGAACGGTCGGGAGCGCAGATGGGCGCTGATCACCGGAGCCTCCAGCGGCATCGGACTGGAGCTGGCCCGCGTCATGGCGGCCGACGGGTGGAACCTCGTGGTGACGGCGCGCAACGCCGAGCGCCTGGCGGAGCTCGAGGCGGAGCTCGAGGGTGCCCACGGAGTTGCCGTCGAGGCCATTCCGGACGACCTCTTGGATCCCAAGGCACCGGCCCGACTGGTATCGGAGATGGAGGCCCGGGGCCTCGTGATAGACGCCCTCGTCAACAACGCCGGCTTCGGGAGCTACGGCCCCTTCCTGGAGTCGGACCTGGCCGTCGAGCTGGGCTCCATCGACGTCAACATTCGGGCCCTGACGGAGCTCAGCAAGCGGTTGCTCCCCGGCATGGTGGAACGGGAGAGGGGCCGGATCCTCAACGTGGCCTCCACGGCTGCCTTCCAGCCAGGACCCGGCATGGCGGTCTACTTCGCCACCAAGGCCTACGTTCTTCACTTCTCCGAGGCACTGTCCCGCGAGCTCAGGGGAACGGGCGTGTCGGTGACGGCGCTCTGCCCGGGCGTAACGGCCTCGGGCTTCCAGGCACGGGCCCGGATGAAGGACGCCCCCATGGTCAAGGGCAGGAAGCTTCCCAGCTCGGCCGAGGTGGCCCGGTTCGGGTACCGCGCCATGATGGCCGGCACGACGGTGGCGATCCCCGGTCTGGCCAACCGCCTCCTGGCCTTCTCCGTACGCCTGAGCCCACGCTTCCTCGTCAGGGAGCTCTCGGCGCGGATCACGGGCGGAGTCTGAGCCGTTGCCGGGCCCCCTCCGGCGGGGGTCACGAGTCTCTGGATCTGGGAGAATGGTCCCAATGGATGTTCGACGGCGCTGGATACGAGGGGTCCCGATGGCATTGGTTGTCGGGCTGATTGCCGCGAGCGCCGGCGCGGCCACGATCACCGGACGGGTGAGCGACGAGAGGGGCGCGGCTCCGCCGCTCGTGTGGGTCGTCGCCCTCGATCCCTCGGATTCCACCGTGCTCGACACCTTCCAGAGCGCGGACGGGTCTTTCGCCCTCGATGTCCCCGATGGCAACGACGTCCTGCTCGTGGCCCTGGCCCTGTCGGGGCGCACGGTGGGCGGGTACGAGCTCCACGAGCACACCGGGGCCATGACGCGCCTGACTGGCGTCGCGGGGGCGGTGCGGCGGGACCTCAAGCTGCGACGCGCGCGGGAGTACGTGCTCGAGACCCGGCGGCCCGATGGCACCCTGTACCGGGAGGAGGAGCTGCCCCCCGGATCCTTCCCCATCGACGGGGAGGGCGAGGCGACGGCGGAGCTCC
>CAZXNA010000186.1:0-4294 GCA_964641295.1 uncultured Thermoanaerobaculia bacterium | reverse complement strand
CCGGTCGGGCTCCGCCCTCCCTCCGAACCCCTCGGCCAGGGCCATGGGTCGATTCTGGGGGCACGAAGGTCCCAACCAAACGAAAAAACCGCGCGGATGCGCGGTTTTATTCGTTTGGTTGCGGGGGCAGGATTTGAACCTGCGACCTTTGGGTTATGAGCCCAACGAGCTACCGGACTGCTCCACCCCGCGTCACTAGCGAAACGAGAGTATAGGACCAGCCCCCATGGGTGTCAAGGTCGGTGGCCGGCACCGCGACGCACGGAAAGCAGGGGCTCCGATGCCGCTCCGGTGACCGCCGGCGTTGGCTGGGGCGTCGGGGTGACCAGCAGGATGACCTTCTCGCCCGGACGGATCCAGCCCAGGTCCCGCCGGGCCACGGACTCAACGGCCTCAGGGTCCGTTTCGAGGCGGTGGAGGGTCTCCTCCATGCGGGCGATATTCCGCTCCAGCTCCACCTTCTCCAGCCCGAGACGGCGCTGCTCGGCCCGGGCGGCCTCGAGCTCCGCCAGACCCCGGGTCACGACACCCGAGAGGACGCCGAGACCGGCGAGGACCACCACAGCCACCACGAAAAGGGTCAGCCGCCGCACCGTCAGCCGCGGGCCAGCACCGTTCTGCCACGGAAGCGCCCGCCCTCCTCCAACTCCTCCTCGATCCGCAAGAGCTCATTGTACTTGGCGATTCTTTCCGACCGGCAACCGGATCCCGTCTTGATCTGGCCCGTGTTCATGGCGACGGCCAGGTGGGCGATGGTGACGTCCTCGGTCTCCCCCGAGCGGTGGGAAATGACCGTCGTGTATCCGGCCCGGTGAGTCGTCTCGATGGCGTCCAGCGTCTCGGAAACCGTCCCGATCTGGTTGAGCTTGATCAGCACCGAGTTGGCGATTCCCTCGGCGATGCCGCGGGCGATGATGTCGGGGTTGGTGACGAAGATGTCGTCGCCGACAATCTGGATCCGGGAGCCCAGGCGGTCGGTCATCTTCTTCCAGCCCTCCCAGTCCCCCTCGGCCAGGCCATCCTCGATGGAGACGATGGGAAAGTCGCTGACCAGGTGCTCGTAGATGTCGATCATGTCGTCGGAGGACAGGCCCGTGCGCCCCTCGCCCACGAGGTTGTAGACGCCGTCGGCGAAGAACTCGGAGGCCGCCGGGTCCATGGCCAGCGCCACCTGGGCGCCGGGCTCGTAACCGGCCTTTTCGATGGCCTCGACGATCAGCTCCAGGGGCTCCCGGTTGTTCTTGACCTGCGGAGCGAAGCCCCCCTCGTCACCGACACCGCTGGCCAGGCCGCGATCCTTGAGCACCTTGTGGAGGGTGTGAAAGACCTCCACCCCGGCCCGCAGGGCATCGGCGAAGGCGTGGAAGCCCACCGGCACGATCATGTACTCCTGGAAGTCCACGGGGTTGTCCGCGTGAACGCCGCCGTTGAGCACGTTCATCAGGGGCACGGGCAGCTCCCGCGCTCCGGCGCCGCCCAGGTACTGGTAGAGCAGCAGGCCGGTCCCCTCGGCGGCCGCGTGGGCGACGGCCATGGAAACGGCCAGGATGGCGTTGGCCCCCAGGTTGCTCTTGTTGGGCGTGCCATCGGCCTCGATCATGGCCAGGTCGACTCCCAGCTGGTCCCGCGCGTCCATCCCTTCGATGGCATCGGCGATGGGTCCGTTGACGTGCTCGACGGCCTTGAGCACACCCTTGCCGCCGAAACGGGAGCTGTCCCCGTCCCGGAGCTCCAGGGCTTCCCGCGATCCCGTGGAGGCGCCCGATGCGACGATGGCACGCCCCACGACTCCGCTGGAGAGGATGACTTCGGCCTCGACGGTGGGGTTGCCCCGGGAATCCAGAACCTCGCGCGCGGTGACGAAATCTATCTCAAACATCGTTCAGCCTCCAGTTGGACAAGAGTTTCTTTGCCAAATGAAGGAGATGCCGCATCTCCTCCTTGGTTTGCCCTTCGGCGTAGATCCGGACCTTGGGCTCCGTGCCAGCCTTGCGGATCAGCAACCAACCGCCGCTCTCGAAGGTCAGCTTGAGGCCGTCCCGCCGATCCGTGGCGACGACCTTGAGCCCGTCCACGCGGTCGATCTCCTGCTGGAAACGCCGTTCGAGAACCTGCTCGAGCTGGCGGGTCAGGGGAAGCTGGGTCCGGCGGAAATGGTAGGTCCCCACCCGCCGGTAGAGGTCCTGGCCCAGTTCGTACATGGACTTGCCCTCGACGGCCACCATCTCCGTCACCAGGAAACACGCCAGGATTCCGTCCCGCTCGGGCAGGTGCCGGGCCCAGGCCAGGCCGGCGCTTTCCTCGGCCGCGAATTCCAGGGTGCCGTCCACCAGCAGGGGACCGAAGTTCTTGAAACCGACGGTGGTCTCCACCACTTCGAGCCCGTGGTGGCGCGCCACGGCGTCCACCAGCAGGGAGGTGGCCACGGTCTTCCCCACACGTCCCTTGAGTCCCCTCCGCCGGGCCAGGTAGTCCAGGACCAGGGCCAGGGCCAGGTTGGACTCCTTGAGCCGCGCGCCGTGGTCCAGGATACCGAAGCGGTCCCCGTCCCCGTCGGTGGACAGGCCCAGGTCGGCCCCCGTCTGCCGCATGACGTCCCGGAGGCGGGTCAGGTTCTCCGAAGTGCATTCCGGCGCGTAGCCGCCGAAGAAGGGATCGCGGGTGTTGTGGATGACGGTGACGGGAACGCCGTTCTCCATCAGGATGTGGTCCAGGTACTCGCGGCTCGTACCGAAGAGGGGATCGACGACCACGGTCAGGCCGCTGGTGCGTATGGCCTCCCAGTCGATCAACTCCTGGAGCTGCTGCAGGTAGGCGGGCTTTGGATCGCAGGAGACGATCCGGTGGGGCTGGGGAAGGTAGACGTCGCTCCAGTCGGACTCCAGCTCCCGGTACCGTGTCTCCACGGGGTCTGTGACGTTCGACGGCGCCAGGATCCCATCGGAGGTGTAAAGCTTGAGGCCGTTGTACTCCGGCGGGTTGTGGCTTGCCGTGAAGATGATGCCTGCGTCCGCCTTCTGTTCGAGGATCGCCGAGCTGAGGACGGGCGAGGGGATGTCCCGCTCCGGCAGCCGCACGTCGATGTCGTTGCCGGCGATCAGGGCAGCCGCGGATCGGGCGAACTTCTCCGAGAGCATGCGCGTGTCGTACCCGACGATGACCACGTGGGGTCCACCGTTCTGGGGCAACACCGTGTCGAGGATCGCCTGCGTCACCAGCCGGACCTTCCGGAAGGTGATGTCGCGCCCGATAACGCCCCGCCAGCCCGAAGTCCCGAAATGCACCATGATGGGGGCAGCTTAGCACGGGGTGCATCACCCCTCAACGGCCCCTGACCGCGCGGCCCCGTGTATTATTGGGCGTGTTTCTTCACGGTGAATCTTCCGGCTCTCCCCTGGCCATTCCCCAGACCTCCCACTCGTGGATGGCGTGGCAGATCGCGGGGAGGTGGGGCAACCGCCGCTTCGCGCGGCCGGCACCCCTGGCCGAAGTTCTGGCCGCCGTCCTCCTTCACGACTCCGGTTGGACCTCTTTCGACCCCGAACCCTCCCTGGATCCCGATGGACGGCCCCGCACCTTCGACACCATGGAGACCCCCATCCACCTGGACATCTGGCGGGAGTCCATACGGCGCGCCGCCCAGGTCTCCCGCTACACCGGCCTTCTGGTGGCCGACCACCACCGGATGCTGGCGCGCCGCAAGCTCGACGATCTCAAGCGACGGAACGACATCGAGGGGATCGCCCTAACCCGGGCCTTCGCGGCCGAGATGGCCGATGCCGTGGCCGCCTGGGAACGCGCCCTGGCCGGCGACCCCCGTTACGAACACGCCCTCTGGGGCTCCGGCCGCCGGGCCAACGCCCTCATCCTGGCGGCGGCCGACCGGATCTCCGTCTGGCTCTGCGCCGGCCTGCCCTTCCCCTTCCAGCTCTCGGCCGTCGGCCGGGGGGGCGAGGACATGGCCGTCACCGTCCGGGACCTGGGCGAAGGCCGTCTCCGCCTGGACCCCTGGCCGCTGGAGGGCACCCGCGCCGCCATCCATTGCGAGGGCCGCCGGCTGTCCACCGCCCGCTTCCAATCCCCGGCGGAGTTCCACGCAGCGCTGGGTTCCGCTCCCGCCGAGCGCGTGACCTTCGAGTTGCTCCGTCCCTCCGCCTCCGGCCGTGAAAGTTGACATGCAACCCGTTTCGGCTACAATTCCCGCCTGCCGTTGATGCTCCGCAGTAGCTCAATGGTAGAGCGGGTGGCTGTTAACCACTAGGTTGGGGGTTCAAATCCCTCCTGCGGAGCCAGA
>CAZXNA010000185.1:0-4428 GCA_964641295.1 uncultured Thermoanaerobaculia bacterium | reverse complement strand
TCTTTCCCGATATTCTCTTCGTCTTCAATTGTAGGCTCTTCAGGCAGCCTTGCACGCCCCACCCCCCCTTCCCGCTCCCTTCCCCCCGGGTTCTGCACCGTACGACCGGCGCTGATATCGTGTTGCCATGGACCGGAGTCACGCCATGAGAAACAAGCAACGAAGTCCGATCGTCCCCGTTCTCGTCATTCTGGTGGTTGGCATCGCCCTTCTCCTCCCCCGAACGACGGGAGCCGGGGAGCACACCTGTCTGTGGCGGATCACCGGCGATCACAACACCGTGTACCTGCTGGGCTCCATCCACATGCTGCCGCCCGACGCCTGGCCTCTTCCCAGGCCCATGGAACGCGCCTTCGAAGAGGTCGACCGGGTCGTCTTCGAGGCCGACCTCGGGAACACCGTCGAAGCCGGTTTCCTGATGCTCCAGCGTGCCGCCCTTCCCAAAGGCACGACCCTGTCCACCCTGCTGCCCCCAGAGCTTCACCGGCGTCTTGTCAAAGCCATCGGCGATCTCGGGGGCGATCCGGAGACCCTCGAAGGCGTCAAGCCGTGGTTCGCGGCCATGACCCTCTCCAGCCTCGAGCTTCAGGCCGCAGGCTACCAGGCTTCGAACGGCATCGACCTGCGCCTGTGGTCCCAGGCGGTTCGGGCGGGCAAGAAGACGGGAGGGCTCGAGACCTTGGCCCACCAGATCGAGATCCTGGACGGCTTCACCACACAGCAGCAAATCGAGTTGCTCCGGCAAACCCTCCATGAGCTCGATCAGGTGGCGCCGCAGGTGGGGACCATGACGCAGATGTGGCGCACGGGCCAGGCCGACGCCCTTGCGAGGATCCTGAAGTCCACCTTCGAGGATGCTCCCCGCGCGTACCGAAGGCTGGTTGTCGAGAGGAACCAGGCGTGGCTCCCCAAGATCGAGGAAATGACCCACGAGAACGGGGATGTGCTGGTCGTCGTGGGTGTGCTCCATCTCGTTGGTCCGGGGGGCCTCGTGGAAGTTCTCCGGTCCCACGGCCTCCTCGTCATCCAGCAATGAGAGCGCAGGACCGGCGACGTTGTTGAGAACGAGACTGCGCTGCTGTCGAGATTTGCACACTGCCTCACTTGAGAATCATCTCCACAACTGCTTGCATTTCATGCACTTGGGGTCCATAATAGGGTTGGAAGAGGGGTCCAGCCCCAGGGCCGGACTTCAACGTTGGAGCCCCAAGGCCTCGAGCCGGAAGGGCTCGAAGGAGGTCGTCATGCCGTACGGAGATCGCACTGGACCGTGGGGTGCCGGTCCCATGACCGGACGTGGAGCGGGATTCTGCGGTGGATTCGACGGGCCGGGTTTCGCCAACCCCTGGGGAGGCCGTATGGGCTTCGGCAGGGGTTGGGGCGGCGGCTGGGGTGGCGGCCGCGGCGGCTTCGGGCGCGGCGCGGGTTTCGGGCGCCGGTTCGCCGGAGGCGGCTGGATGGGATGGAGCGTCCCCTGGCCGCGGGCAACGGAGGATGAGAGGGTCTACCTGGAACGGGAGGCCGAGGCCCTCCGCAGCCGGCTGGACGCCATCTCGCACCGGATCGACTCGTTGAATACATCGAAAGATTGAACTGTTCCAGGGGCGGGCCCCTCGGGGACCCGCCCTCACTTCTCTCCCTGAAATCCTAGAAAGGACGTACAGATGAAAGTGTGTGTCACCGCTATGGGTCAAGGTCTGGATGCGCCGGTCGATCCTCGTTTCGGTCGCGCCGGCGCCTTCGTGGTCGTCGACACGGAAACCATGACCGCCGAGACGATCGAGAACTCCAGTGCCGAGGCCAGTCATGGCGCCGGCGTCAACGCCGGGATGACCCTGGCCAGGTCCGGCGCCAAGGCGCTGCTGACGGGCCACGTGGGGCCCAAGGCCTACGATGTGCTCAAGGCGGCAGGGATCGATGTGTACACCGGAGCCTCCGGAACCGTTCAGGACGCCGTCGCCGCGTTTCTCGACGGCAAGCTGCAAAAGGCCCACGGCGCCGACGCCAACAGCGGGAGCCACGGATGAGGGTTGCCGTCGCCAGCGGCAAGGGCGGAACGGGCAAGACGACCATTGCCACGTCTCTCGCCCTAGCGTGGCCGGGGGCGGCCTTTGCGGACTGTGACGTGGAGGCGCCCAACGCCCACCTTCTCCTCCGGCCGGAGATCACGAGCCGCCGGACGGTGACGGTGCCCGTGCCGCGCGTCCGGGAGGCCGACTGCCTGCACTGCGGGGACTGCGCCGACTTCTGCCGGTACAACGCCCTGGCAGTGCTCCCCGAGCAGTGGATCGTCTTCGACGAGCTGTGCCACTCCTGCGGCGGCTGCTCAATCGTCTGTCCCACCAAGGCCATCGACGAGGTCCCCCGTCCCGTCGGCATCGTGACCGCAGGCCGCTCGGGAGAGATCCCCTTCTTCCAGGGGATCCTCAACGAAGGCGAAGCCCAGGCCGTTCCCGTGATTCAGGAGGTCCTGGCCATGTTGCCCCGGCAGGGCGATGTCATCCTCGACAGTCCACCGGGCGCCTCCTGCCCCATGCTGGCGGTTGCCGAGGCGTCGGACGTCGTCCTCCTGGTGGCTGAGCCGACCCCCTTCGGTCTCCACGATCTCCAGATGGCCATACGGGCGCTCCGTCAGCTGGACAAACCCATGGCCGTCCTGATCAACCGGAGTGACTGGGGCGACGGCTCCGTCCAGCGGATCTGCAGCGAGGAGGGCATACCGATCCTCCTGGAGATCCCACACTCCCTGGCCGTGGCCCAGGGTTACGCGAGGGCCCTCCCGCTGGTTCAGAGCGACCCTTCCTTCAGGCCGGCCCTCGAAGCGATCCGAGCCTCCCTTCACGAGCTGACACGGAAGACGGCGGCATGAGCGTCTCGACCCTCCCCTCCCCCCTGGCTGACGGGCTTCCCGCCGGGAACGGCCACCCTTCGGAGGTCCGCCCATGAAGACCGTCGTCGTCCTCAGCGGCAAGGGGGGCACGGGAAAGACCTCGGTGACCGCCTCTCTGGCGGCGTTGGAGGCGGGCTCCGGAACCCGTCTCGTCCTGGCGGACTGCGATGTTGACGCGGCCAATCTCCCCCTCCTGCTGCAACCGCAGGACACGGAGGAGGAGACCTTCATGGGCGGAGAGATCGCCGTGGTCGATGCGGAGGCCTGCAACGGCTGCACCCTCTGTCACGAGCACTGCCGCTTCGGCGCCATCCGCATGGTCTCCCGGCAGGACGGCCCCGACCTCGCCCGCATCCTCGACACCTGCGAAGGCTGCGCCGTCTGCTCCGTCGTCTGTCCCGAGAACGCCATCACCATGCACCCCCGTGCCGCCGGGACATGGGCCGTGGGTGAGACCCGCTTCGGCCCCCTGGTCCACGCGACCCTCTCCGCCGGCGGCGAGACCTCAGGAAAGCTCGTCACCCAGGTCCGGAAACGGGCGGCGGAGCTGGCCGGGCAGTTGGCCGCCCCCCTGGTCCTCGTGGACGGCCCGCCGGGGATCGGCTGTCCAGTCATCGCGGCCATGAGCGGCGTCGACCTCGTCGTGGCCGTCACCGAGCCCACCCCCTCGGCCCAGGCCGATCTTGAACGCCTCCTGACGGTGGCGGAACATTTCGAGGTGCCGACGGCCGCCGTGCTCAACAAGGCCGACCTCAACGCCGACCTGGCCGACCGCCTGAGCCGGGAAATGGCGGAGCGTGGTGTCACGGTTCTCGGCCGGGTGCCCTACGACCCCTCCATCGTCGACTGCCAGCGGCGCGGACTGACCCCGGCCGAGTGCGGCGGTCCCGCCGCCGAGGCCATGCGCCCCATCCACGAGCAGTTCCAGGAGCTCCTGGGTCCGGTCCCCGCCTACGTCCTCCCCCTCTTCGGATCCCGGTAGCCCACACCAGCCCGGAATGCTCATGAAGGCGTGCCTGCGGCACGTCGGGCGAGCGAATCGAGAAGGGCCGGCATGTGGCGCATCGCCCCTTGCAGCAGAAGACCCATGAATGGCCCGGGCCAGTCTTCATCCCCTGGCGGGGAGTGGGACACAGCGCCCCTCCCGGAAGGGACCCGGCGCCTTCTCCTCCCCTTCCCCTCTCCCCCTTACCCCAGCTCCGTCTCTCCCCCACTCTCCTCCCCCTCCCCGCGCGTCCCGAGAAACCGCTGCATCCACACCCAGGCGACGGCGGCACCGAGGATGTTGGCGACGGCCAGGGCGCCGAAGATCCCGGCGACACCGAGGAGGCGGGAACCCAGCCAGGCCAGGGGGACGGCGAAGACGAGGAGCCGAAGGACCACCAGGCCAGCGGCGTTGAGGGGCTTGCCCAGGGCGTTGAAGACCGAGCCCACGAGGAGGCCGACGCCGACGGCCCAGTGGCTGAAGGGGACGACCCTCAGGCAGAGGGCTCCCCGGGAAATGACCGTGGCGTCTTCGGTGAAGATCCCCATCAACA
>CAZXNA010000184.1:0-4680 GCA_964641295.1 uncultured Thermoanaerobaculia bacterium | reverse complement strand
GAGCACGAGTGCGGCGCGCCCGAGGTGTGGCGTACAGTGGCGCCGGAGGGGCCGAACACGGACAGAGACGCCGCCCGAGGGGGAGGCCGGAGTAGAGGGGCTGGGCACGGCGGCGGGCACCAACAGGCGCGGCGCGCTGCACGAGCTGGAGGCCGGCAAGGTGTGCGAGGGCGAAGGTCAGGGCGTGACCGGCCTGCGCCAGGGCCAGTACGGGCAGAGCTCCCGAAACCGAAACCAGCAACCACCGGAACGGCGTCGCCAGGAGGGCCAGCCCGAGGAGGCGGCGCAGGCCCACACGCTCCTGAAGCCTCCCCCCGAAGGCGAAGGCCAACGACTCGGCCAACACCGAAAAGGACCAGAGCCCGCCGATGGCGGCGTTGGAATACCCCTCGCCGGCCAGGGTGATGGAGAAAAAGGCGTAGTAGGGCCCGTGGGCCACCTGGTGCAGGGTCAGGAGCACGAGAAGCACCCAGACCGCCGCCGGGAGGGATCCTCCATCCGACGGCTCGTGCCGCGGCCGCGCCCCCTCCTCGAAGGGAATGCACGTCACGACCAGCACACCGAGGATCCCGGCCAGATAGAAGGGGAAACGGACCAGCGCCGGGCCGGCCAACAGGGGCGCCACCGCCGTCGCCAGCACGATGAATCCGACGGAGCCCCAGACCCTGACGGTGCCGTACCGCTTGGGCGGCATCCGCTCCAGGATCGCCGCTTCCACCAGGGGAAGAACCGTCGCGTAGCCCAGGCCCAGGAAGAAGAAGGCCAGCCCCAGGGAGGCGGTGCTGTCGAGCCACCAGACGGCCGCCCCACAGACCACGGCCAGAAGAGCGTGGAGGGTCAGCAGACCGCGCAGCCACGCCCCACGGTCCACGAGGTGACCGATGACCGGAGCGTAGAGGAGCTTGGCCAGGGAGACGGCCGCCGTGATCAGGCCGATGCCCACGGCCCCGATCCCCCGCAGCTGGAGGTAGGGTCCCAGGTAGGGAAGCAGCACGCCGAGCACGCCGAAGTAGGCGGCGTAGAACGCCCCCGCATGCTTTGACGAGAAACCACCGCTGGGATAGCCTGAGTTCATGGTCGAGATCACCGTGGTCGGCGCGGGACTTGCCGGCCTCACGGCGGCGTTGCGCCTCACCGAGAGAGGGTATCCCGTCCGGGTGCACGAGCGCTACCCCGGAACCGGCGGGCTGGCCCGGGCTGTGACCATCGGCGGCGAGCCCCTCGAGGCCTTCTACCACCACATCTTCACTTCGGACACGGACTATGTGCGTCTGGCCAAGGAGCTTGGCCTGGCAGGGGAGATCCAGTGGCTCCCCTCGCGCATGGGCATCTGGACCCAGGGGCGTCTCTGGGACTTCGGGACGCCGGCCTCTCTCCTACGATTCAAACCGCTCAGGATGGCCGACAAGGTGCGCTTCGTCGCCTCGACCCTGCTGCTCCAGCGGGCCAGGAAGGCCGACCCCTTCGAGGACATCCCCGCCTCCCAGTGGATCCGGCGGCACCAGGGGGCTCGCGTCTGGGAGAGCGTCTGGGGTCCCCTCTTTCACCAGAAGTTCGACCGCTACGCCGATCGGGTGGCCATGGTCTGGCTGTGGCGCAAGCTCTACCTCCGGGGCCGCTCGAGGACCCGCTCTGGGATGGGTGAGCGCCTGGGTTACATGCGTGGTTCCTTCGACCGTCTGACCTCGGTCCTGGTCGACCGGGTCCGGAAGCAGGGTGGTGTGATCCACACGGGCGATCCCGTGGTGCGCATCGACCGGACCAACGGCGGCTTCACCGTCCAGACCCGCTCGGGCCGGCACGAGGCGGAGATCGTGCTGACGGCCGTGCCGGTTCCCGACCACCTGGACGTGGCCGGCCACCTCCTGCCGGAGGACGAGCTCTCCCGTCTCCGGGAGCTCAAGGCCACCGGCGCCATCTGCACCATCCTGGAGATGAAGCACTCCCTGACCCCGTACTACTGGCTCAACATCGCCGATCCCGAGATGCCCTTCGGCGGTCTCATCGAGCACACCAACTACATCCCCCGGGAACGCTACGGCGGACGGCACATCCTCTACATCTCCAACTACGTGCTCCCGGACAGCCCACTCCTCCACGCCCCGAAGAACGAGGTCCTGGACCTCTACCTCCCGGCCCTCCAGCGCATCAACCCCAATTTCGACGCCGACTGGATCACTGCCACCCACCACTTCCGGGCCGACTACGCCCAGCCCATCGTCCTGCCGGGATACCGCCGGCTGATCCCCCCCATGCGAACGTCCGTCCGGGGCCTCTACCTCTGCACCATGGCCCAGATCTACCCCGAGGACCGCGGCCAGAACTACGCCGTCCTCTACGGCCAGCGGGCCGCCGAAACCATCCTCGAGGACCTGCACGGGGCGTGAAGCGCCGTTCGGATCACTCCAGGCCGCGCCGCCTGAGGAGCGGCTCGATGCTGGGCTTGGCGCCGCGGAATCGCTCGTAGAGGACCATGGGCGGCTCGCTGTCGCCGGCTTCCAGGACGTTCTTCCTGTAGGAACGGGCGAGATCCTGGTCGAAGATCCCGGCCCTCTCGAAGGCGTCGAAGCCATCGGCCACCAGCACCTCGGCCCAGATGTAGCTGTAATACCCCGCAGAGTAGCCGCCGCCGAAGATGTGCCCGAAGTACGGCGTCCTGTATCGCGAAACGATCTCGGGAATCAGGTGAATCCGATCCATCGCCCGGGCCTCGAAGCTCTCAGCGTCCCGCTCCCCGGGAGTCTCCAGCGTATGCCAGTCCATGTCCAGGTAAGAGGCCGCCAGGTACTCGGTGGTCATGAAGCCCTGGTTGAAGGTCTTGGCGCGCTCCAGCTTGGCGATGAGATCCGCCGGGATCGGCTCGCCCGTCTTGTAGTGCCGGGCGTAGGTCGGCAACACCTGGGGGGCCAGGGCCCAGTTCTCCATCATCTGGGATGGGAACTCGACGAAATCCCTGGCCACGTTGGTCCCGGAGAGGCTGGCGTAGCTCCCCCTGGCCATCAGCCCGTGCAGGGCGTGGCCGAACTCGTGGAAAACGGTGGTCGCCTCGTCCAAGCTCAGGAGCGCCGGCTGGCCCGGCATCGGTCTGGCGAAGTTGCAGACGTTGACGATGATGGGGCGGATCTCACGGCCCTTCTCTCGCCACTCCTGACGGTAGTTGTCCATCCAGGCCCCGCCACGCTTGCTGTCCCGGGCGAAGTAATCCGTGTAGAACAGCCCCAACAGGGAGCCGTCGGCGTCCTTGACCTCCCAGGCCGTGACGTCCGGTGCGTAGACAGGTACATCGTCCCGTCTGGTGAAGGTGATACCCCACAGCTTGTTGGCAACGTCGAAGGCCGCCTGCCGCACCTTCTCCAGCTCGAGGTAGGGTTTGACGGCGTTCTCGTCGAAATCGTACTTTTCGGCCCGGAGTTTCTCGGCGTAGTACCACCAGTCCCAGCTGGCGAGGGTGATGTCGTCGCCCAGCCGGTCGGCCAGCGCCTGGAGCTCGGCCCGCTCGGCCTTCGCCTTGGCCAGGGACGGCTTCCACACTTTCGCCAGCAGGTCGTAGACCTTCTCCGGCCTCTCCGCCATGGTGTCGCCGTCCAGAACATAGGCCGCATGGGACGGGTATCCCAGAAGGTTCGCCCTTTCCACGCGCAGGGAGGCGATGCGCGCGGCGATGGCCCGGTTGTCCGTTTCCCCACCGTTGGCGCAGAGCCTGGTGTAGGCCGTGTAGAGCTTCTTCCTCAGCTCCCGGCGGGTCGAATACTGCAGGAAGGGCGTCCAGCTCGTTCGCTGGAGGTTGAAGGCCCACGCCCCCTCGTGCCCCTGGGCCTTCGCCAGGGCGGCCGCCGAGTCCCGTACGGACTGCGGCAACCCATCGAGATCCTTCTCGTCGGTGATCAGGAGGACGATGGTGTTCATCTCCTTGAGGAGGTTCTCACCGAATTGGGTCGACAAGGAGCTCAACTCCTCGTTGATCTTCTTGAGCCTGGCCTTGGACGGAGCGTCCAGGTTGGCGCCGCCCCGGACGAAATCCTTGTGCTGCTTCTCCAGGAGCCGCCGCTGTTCGGGGGTCAGATCGAGCCGGTTCCGCTCTTCCCAGACCTTCTGGATCCGGTCGAACAACTGGGCGTTCATGAGAATCCCATCCTCGTGGGCGCTCAGACGAGGGTTGATCTTCCGGGCCAGGGCCTGCAGCTCGGGGGTGGAGTCGGCCTCGTTGAGGTTCATGAAGACCAGATGGACCCTGTCCAGCAGTTGCCCGCTGCGTTCCAGGGCTTCCACGGTGTTGGTGAAGGTCGGCGGCTCGGGGTTCGAGACGATGGAGGCCACCTCGGCGTCGTGGGCCGCCATGGCCGCCTTGAAGGCCGGCTCGAAGTGCTCCGGACGGATCCGGTCGAAGGGTGGCGCCTCGAAGGGCGTGTCCCACCTCGCCAGCAGGGGGTTCCCCTCGCCGGCCGGCGGTTCGTGGGCGGAGCAGGCTCCAAGGACGAGAAGACCCGCCAGTGCCAGAACGAACGCTCCATGCTGGATCATAATTCCCCCTGTTTCCCTGGGATCGGCGTTGCAGCTCCACGTCAAACCCGAGAATACTAACCCAGAACGCCTCCAGCTGATTCCCTCACCCATCATTCCCCGGCCTTCACTTCTCCCCTCTCTCCCCTCCCCCCCAGTCTTCTCTTCCCCGTCCCAGAT
>CAZXNA010000183.1:0-4727 GCA_964641295.1 uncultured Thermoanaerobaculia bacterium | reverse complement strand
CCTCGCGGGGTTGTGCGGCGCCCGCGGTCGTGTGGATCGTGCCTGGCCCCCTCGCGGTCCCCGGCCGGGACGGCGCCCCGGGGTTGGCGCCGCCCGGGCGGGTGATGGTCGTCGTCGGCGACGGGGCCGGGCGGGTGGCCGTTGGCGCCGGGGCCCGGGGCGCGCGGACAGTGCTCCAGGAGCCCCAGCTGGGGACGGGCGATGCCGTGCGCGTCGCCCTGGAGGCGTTGGGGGACGGGGCCGGCGGGGTCGTCGTCCTCTCGGGGGACGTGCCGCTGCTCCGTGCGGGGTCCGTCGACGCCCTGCGGCGCGCCGTGGAGGCGGGCGCCGCCGCGGCGCTGCTGACGGCGATCCTCGACGAGCCCGGGGCCTACGGCCGCGTGGTACGGGACGCTGACGGCGGGGTCGATGCCATCGTCGAGGCCCGGGACGCCACGCCGGTACAGCTGGCCATTCGCGAGGTCAACGCCGGGGTCTATGCCTTCCGGACGGGACCCCTGAACGAGGCCGTCTCCGATCTCCGGCCCGACAACGACCAGGGCGAGTACTACCTGACCGACGTCATCGCGCACCTGAAAGCCCGCGGGCTCACCGTGGCCGCCCACGTCCTCCACGATCCCCTGGAGATGGCCGGCGTCAACACGGTGGAGGACCTCCGGCGGCTGGAAGCCGTCCTCGCCCAGCGTGACTGAGATGGCGGGCTCTTCCGACCCGCCATGAACCGGGGATCTCGGCACTTCCCGCCACGCTTTCCAACAGGACGTTCGCCGACCGATCCATGCTAGGCTTCGGCCGCCGGGAGGCGCCATCACCGTGGAGGCCACAGTGGAGCATTCTTTCGATACCGTCGATCAGCTGGCCGTCAACACCATCCGTACCCTGAGCATGGACGCCATCGAGAAGGCGCGCTCGGGGCACCCCGGAGCGCCCATGGGGCTGGCCCCCGTGGCATGGGTGCTGTTCTCGCGCTTCCTGCGCCACGATCCGGCGGACCCCTCATGGCCCGACCGGGACCGCTTCGTGCTCTCCTGCGGCCACGCCAGCATGCTGCTCTACTCCGTCCTTCACCTGACGGGTTACGACCTCTCGATGGACGACATCCGGCAGTTCCGCCAGTGGGGCTCCAAGACGCCGGGGCACCCCGAGTTCCGGCAGACGCCCGGCGTGGAGATGACCACGGGACCCCTGGGCCAGGGGTGCAGCACCTCGGTGGGAATGGCCCTGGCCGAGGCCCACCTGGCCGCCGTCTTCAACCGTCCGGACCACGAGCTCGTCCGGCACCACACCTGGGTGCTCTGCTCCGACGGCGACCTGATGGAGGGCGTTTCCTCGGAAGCCGCCTCCCTGGCGGGGCACCTGGGGCTGGAGCGCCTGATCTGGATCTGGGACGACAACCGCATCACCATCGAGGGTTCCACGGACCTGGCCTTCAAGGAGAACGTCCCCGGCCGGCTCGAGGCCCAGGGGTGGCGGGTCCTCCACGTGGAGGACGCCAACGATCTCGAGGCCCTGGCCACCGCCATGGAGACGGCGCGGCAGCCCGACGGGCGGCCGACCTTCATTGCCGTCCGCTCCCACATCGCCTACGGCGCCCCCCACGCCCAGGACACGGCCGGGGCCCACGGCGCGCCCCTGGGCGAGGAGGAGATCGCCGCCGCCAAGCGCAACCTGGGCTGGCCCACCACGGAGCCCTTCCACGTGCCCGAGGCCGTGCGCGAGCGGGGCCGCCGGGTGGCCGCCGCCGGCGCCGAGCTCCACCGGCAGTGGCGGGAGATCGAGGCGGCGTGGCGCGCGGCCCATCCCGAGCTGGCCGCCCAGTGGGACCGCCGGCTGTCCGGGGGGCTGCCCGAGGATTGGAGCGACGTGCTGCCCGTCTTCGAGGAGGGCGCCAGGCTGGCCACGCGGGCCGCCTCGGGCAAGGCCCTCAACGCCCTGGCCGGCGTGCTGCCCGAGCTGGTCGGAGGGTCCGCCGACCTGGGACCCTCGTGCAAGACGGCCATCACGGCATCGGGTGACCTGGAGCGGGGGAGCTGGGGGGAGCGCAACCTTCACTTCGGCATCCGCGAGCACGCCATGGGGACGATCCTCAACGGCATGGCCCTCCACGCCGGTATTCGTCCCTTCGGCTCGACCTTCTTCGTCTTTTCGGACTACATGCGGCCCGCCATCCGCCTGGCCGCCCTGATGGAGCTGCCGGTGATCTGGGTGTTCACCCACGACTCCATCGGTGTTGGCGAGGACGGCCCCACCCACCAGCCCGTGGAGCACCTGCTGGCCCTGAGATCGATTCCCGGCGTCACGGTGATCCGGCCGGGTGACGCCAACGAGACGGCCGCGGCCTGGCGGGTCGCCGTGGAGCACTGGCAGGGTCCCGTGGCCCTCGTCCTCTCGCGCCAGGGGCTGCCGACCCTCCGGGGGACGGCGGAGCTGGCGGCCCGGGGCGTTGCCCGCGGCGCCTACGTGCTGGCCGAGGCCTCGGGCGGAACTCCCGCCGTCGTGCTGGCGGCTACGGGCTCCGAGCTCCACCTGGCCGCTGCGGCCCGGGAGGAGCTGGAGGCCGGCGGCCTGCCCGCCCGGGTCGTCTCCATGCCCTCCTGGGAGCTCTTCGACGCCCAGCCCGAGGCCTACCGTCACGAGGTCCTGCCGCCGGGAGTCCCCGTGGTGGCTGTCGAGGCGGGTGTCACCCGCGGCTGGCGGGAATACGTGGGCCCGGCCGGCGCGATCGTTGGGATGGACCGTTTCGGCGCCTCGGCGCCGGGCGGCGAGCTGATGGAACGGTTCGGGTTCACCGTGGACCATGTCGTTCGCGTGGCCCGCGAAGTGACGGCCGCGAGCCGTTCGTGAAGGGAGCGAGGCAGATGAACCCACTGAAGGCACTCCACGAGGAGCAGGGCCAGTCGGTCTGGCTGGACTTCATCGAGCGGGGCATGCTGGAGGACGGCGGCCTGGGACGCTGGATCGACGAGGACGGCATCCGCGGCGTCACCTCCAACCCCTCCATCTTCAACAAGGCCATCACGGGGGGAAACCGCTACGACGCGGCCATGGCGGCGGCCCTGGCGGAGGATCCCGCCATGTCCGCCGAGGCCCTCTACGAGACGCTGGCCGTCGGGGACATCCGTCTGGCGGCGGACACCCTCCGCCCCGTGTACGAGGCCTCGGGCGGCGAGGACGGTTACGTCAGCCTTGAGGTCTCGCCCCGGCTGGCCCGCGACACGGAGGGCACCATCGCCGAGGCGCGACGCCTGTGGGCGCGGGTCGACCGTCCCAACCTGATGATCAAGGTGCCCGCCACCGACGAGGGCATTCCGGCCATCGAGGAGCTGATCGCCGGCGGCATCAACGTCAACGCGACCCTGATGTTCTCCATGCGGCACTACGAGAACGTGGCCCGGGCCTACATCAATGGTCTCGAGCGCTGCGACCGCCCCGGCTCCGTCGCCTCGGTGGCCTCCTTCTTTGTCTCCCGCGTGGACACGGCCGTCGACGGGGAGCTGGAGGCCGTCGGCACCCCCGAGGCCGTGGCCCTGCGCGGCAAGGCCGCCGTGGCCAACAGCCGGCTGGTCTACGAGCGCTTCCTGGAGATCTTCCACGGCGAGGAGTTTGCGGCGGTCCGCAGGCGGGGTGCCCGGGTTCAGCGCCCCCTCTGGGCCTCCACCAGCACCAAGAACCCGGCCTATCCCGACACCAAGTACGTCCAGGAGCTGATCGGGCCGGAAACCGTCAACACCATCCCCCTGGCGACCCTGGAAGCGTTCCGGGACCACGGACGTCCCGTGCGCACCCTGGACGGCGACTTCGAAGGGGCGCGGGCCGTCCTCGAGGCCCTGCCGTCCCTCGGCATCGACCTGGAGGCGGTGACGGAGCAGCTCCAGGTGGACGGTGTCCGCGCCTTTGCCGAGGCGTTCGACGGCCTGCTGGCGGCCCTGGAGGAGCGCCGGCGGAGTCTGGGAGGCGCGTGATGGCCCCGGCGGGCTTCGAGCCGGGACCCCTGGCCACTGCCGTGGAAGCGCGCCTGGCGGCCTGGGCGCGGGAGGACGCCGCCGGCAAGCTGTGGGCCCGGGATCACACCCTGTGGTTCCCCGAGGACCGGCCCGAGCTGACGGAGCGCCTGGGCTGGCTGGAACTGCCGGAGAGCATGGGCCCGCGCCTGCCCGAACTGGAAACCCTGGCCCGCGGCGTGGCGGAAGGGGAGATCGAGCGGGTCGTCCTGCTGGGCATGGGAGGCTCCAGCCTGGCGCCCGAGGTCTTCCAGAGGGTCCTGGGCAACGCACCGGGCCGTCCGTCCCTCGGCATCCTGGACAGCACCCACCCGGCCGCCGTCGCCCGCATGACGGAGACCGTGGATCCCGCCCGCACCCTCTTCCTCGTCGCCTCCAAGTCCGGCGGCACCGTGGAGACGCTCTCCCTCTTCCGCCACTTCTGGAAGGTGCTCGAGGACACTCCGGAGCGGGGCCGGCACTTCGTCGCCATCACCGACCCCGGCAGCGGCCTGGAGAAGCTGGCCCGGGAGCGCGGGTTCCGGGCGGTGGTCCTGGCGCCGCCCGATGTGGGCGGCCGCTTCTCGGCCCTCTGCCCCTTCGGGCTGACACCCGCCGCCCTGATCGGCGTCCCCCTGGGGCGCTTCCTGAGCCTGGCCCGGGAGGCCGCCGGGGCCCACCGGAGCATCGACGCCCCGGGCCTCGCCCTGGGCGCCCTGCTGGGCGAGGCCGCCCTGGCCGGTCGGG
>CAZXNA010000182.1:0-4738 GCA_964641295.1 uncultured Thermoanaerobaculia bacterium | reverse complement strand
CTCACAGGTGCGCGCGCGCCTGCCCCGTGAGCGGCACCCAGTTGAGCCGACCGCACCGGGGCCGGATCCCGAGGATCCGCCCCCGGGTCCCCCCCGACCGGCTGGCAAGCAGCTCCGCCCGCAGGGCGCGGAGGGTAGCACAGGGGTCCGCCAGCCGCAGCGTGGGATCTCCCGTCGTCGGCACCTGCTCTGGCACCCCGGCGTCCGCTTCCTTGCGGGGCGGGAGCCGGTCTGCGCCAGCAGACTGCGGCCGCAGGGCCGAACGAGAGGGCGGCCCCGCGCGACTCCCTCCCATACAAGGGGGGACGGGGCACCAACACCGTTTACACGACCACGCTGCCCAGTAGCAGAGCGGGCATGGGCGGCCGCCAGACCATGCCCGCGGACGGTCGCACCCCAGCCGGCTTCGTTTCAGCTGACAAGGGCGGCTTTGAGGGCTTCCAGGGCCCGGCGGCGGTGGGAGATGGAGTTCTTCACCGTCCGGCTCATCTCGGCGTAGGTGCGGCCGCCGGCGCCCTCGGGCTCGAAGATGCTGTCCCAGCCGAAGCCCTTCCGGCCACGGGGCGCCTCGGCGATGACGCCGCGAACCACGCCCAGACCCAGGATCTCCTCGCCGCCGTCGCAGGCGCAGGCCATGCAGCGCACCGTGGCCCGGTTGTCGGCGAAGGCATGGGCCATGCGAGCGATCCCGGCAGGGCCGACGCTGATCAGCAACCAGCGCACCAGGGGGCCCGGGAACCCCCCGGCCCCCGCCAGCTCAAGGGAGGTGTCCTCCACCAGCACCGGCCTGCGGAGCCGTTCCCAGGCCGAGCGCGCCTTGTGACGCACAACCTCTTCCAGGTCCAGGGACTGGATCTCCTCCAGATCCAGGGCGTGGTGATCCAGGCTGACCCCGAGAACCTCCTCGGCCTCCCGGAGCTTGTCGAGGTTGGAGGTGACGAAGACCAGATCGTCCATCTTCATGGGGCGGCCCCCTCGATGTGACTGATTTCCTCCAGCTTGACCCGGTAGGCCGCGATCTTCCGCTTCAGGCCCTTGAGCTGAACGTTCCCGAGGTGCTCCGTCGGGAAGATGTGGGCGACGGCAGCCTGGGTCGTCTCACCGAGAACGATCAGCCCCGGCTTGGCGACGAACTCCTCCAGCCTCGCCGCCACGTTGACCGTGTTCCCCAGCACCGTGTAGTCCACGCGGTTCGCCGAACCGATGTCGCCGACGACCACGGGGCCCGAATGGATGGCCGTCCGGACCTCGACGGGTTCGAGGCCCTCGAGGGATCGCTCGCGGTTCCAGACGTCCAGGGCCCGCGAGAGGGCGATGGCCGCACGGACGGCCCGCTCGGCGTGGTCCGGCTGGGGCAGCGGCGCCCCGAAGAAGGCCATGACCGCATCGCCGATGAACTTGTCCAGGGTGCCTCCGTACTGGAAGATGGCATCTCCCGCCAGGGAGAAGAACTGGTTGAGGAAGGCCGAGACCTCCTCCGGCGGCAGCGTCTCGCAGCGGGAGGTGAATCCTACGATGTCGGCAAAGAGGATGGAGGTCTCCCCGGACATGACGGGCGGCGTTCCGTGCTCGGGGCCCGACAGGACGGCCTCGATGACGGCCGGCGAGTGGTAGCGCTCCAGCCGCTGGCGCACCAGCTGTTCGCTCTTGATCCGCTCGCGCAGGCGGGCCTGCTCGATGGCGATGGCCGCGTAGTTGGCCAGCGCCGTCAGGAGGTCCAGGTCCGCTGTGGAGAAGGAGCCCACGTGAAGCGGCGAGTCCACGTAGATGACCCCGATGACCTGGTCGAGGTGCCACAGGGGCACGCACATGGCCGAACGGATCTGGTGGATCCGGATGCTCCGTCCCGCCTCGAAACGTTGGTCAGCCTGGGCATCGTGGGTCAGCAGGGCGACCTTCTTGCTGGTGACCATGTCGAGAATGGTCCGGGAGATGGGCACCTCGGGCTCGTCTCCCTCCTCCAGCTTTCGTGCCCGCCACAGCTTGAGCCTGGGCTCCCCGCCCTCCTCGTCGTAGAGGACGATGAATCCACGATCGACCTTGAGGTGGGCGAAGACCAGGTCCATGACCTTCTCGAGGACGGGATGCAGTTCCTCCACCTGGAGGAGCACCTTGGCCACCTGAGCCAGGACCTCGAATACCCGTTCCCGCTCCCCGAGACCCCGCACGGCGCCCGAGGGAGCTCCTTCCAGGTCGTAGTCCTTCCTGAACTCGGCCAGCGGCCGGAGGTACGTGGCCGACGAGAGACCCTCGGCGGCGCTCCCCCGTTCCTCGACCCTGAGCTCGAAGCTGCCGATGTTCAGCACGTCGCCCCGTCCGATGGAAGCCGAGTCGATGAACTCCCCATTGAGCTTGACGCCGTTGGTCGATCCCATGTCGGTGATGACCGGCGTCTCCTCCTCCCCCTCGATGCGCGCATGGTGCCGGGAGACGGAGAAATCGCGAAGTACGACATCGTTGTCGCTGGCCCTTCCGATCGACAAGCCGGGGCGGATGGGCACCCGGTGGCTGATCCCGCCGTCTTCATACACGAGGTCGAACATTTGACCGCCATTGTATCGCAACCCTCGCCGTCAAGAGCCCCGCCCGCTCTGGGTCTTCAACGCCCGATTGCCTCCCTCCGCAGCAGCCGGCACGCTGCAGCCACGAACATCGCCGCCCTTTCCGCTCGGCCTGGCCCGTGCGAACATGGCGTCCATGGAGCGGCGGATCAAGCTGACCATCGCGTACCTGGGAAAGGAGTACCACGGCTGGCAACGGCAGCCGGGGCAGCGGACGATCCAGGGGGAGCTGGAGTCGGCGCTGGCCCGGATCACGGGGCAGGCTCCTCCAGCCGTCGTCGGCGCCGGGCGGACCGACGCCGGCGTCCACGCCCGGGGGCAGGTAGCCCACGTCGACCTGCCGGCCGGTCTCCCCACCGGCGAGCTTCCCGGCATTCTCAACGCCGCCCTGCCCGAAACCATCCGCGTGCTCCGAGCCGTCGCCGTTCCCCCCTCGTTCCACGCCCGCCGCGACGCCCGGGCCAAGCACTACGCCTACCGGATCCACTGGGGTGGCACGCGCCTCCCGTGGGCGGCGCTCCGCTCGGCGCCCATGGCGCCCATCGGCGATCGCCGCACCGTGGAGTGGGCCCTCGACCTCCTGGTGGGCCGCCACAACATGGCCTCGTTCAGCGTCCCCGACCCCGCCCAGGGACCGACGACCAAGAACCTGTTGAGGGCCTGGGCACGCTGGGGGCCCCTTTCCCTGACCCTCCACTTCCTCGGAGAGGGCTTCCTCCGCTACCAGGTGCGCCGCATGACGGGGGCCGTTCTCGAGGCAGCGGCCGAGGGCTCGACGACCCGCCTGGAGCGCCTCCTGCAGCACCCCACCCCCGGCGCCTCCATCCTTACGGCGCCGGCCCGGGGCCTGACCCTGGAGAAGGTGTATTATCGTTCACCCGGCCCCTTCCACGGATCGGGCGCTGACGGCTGAACCGTGGAGGCGTTCCGGCACCGTGGACCGTTCCAACCATTGTGATAGACTCCAGATCCCAGGGGTAAGTGCATGCGTCACTTGGACCAAATAGCAGAGCCCGGAGCTCCCGAACGCGCGGTGTTGGACCGGATCGACCTCGACCGGCTCCCGCGCCACGTTGCCATCATCATGGATGGCAATGGTCGCTGGGCCAAGGCGCGCCACCGGCCCAGGGTCGAGGGACACCGAGCCGGGATCCAGTCCGTCCGGGAAACCGTCGAGGTCAGCTCGCGCATGGGCATCGAGATCCTGACCCTGTACGCCTTCTCCACCGAGAACTGGAAACGCCCACGCTACGAGGTCGTCACCCTCATGACGCTGCTCAAGGAGTACCTGCGCAAGGAGCTCCACACCTTCCTGGACAACAACCTCCGCTTCCGGACCATCGGGCGGACCGACCAGCTCGACGCCAGCGTCCGCAAGGAGCTGGACCACGCCCTGGAGGCCACTTCGCGGTGTACCGGGCCCCTGGTACAAATCGCCCTCAACTATTCCGGCCGGCAGGAGCTGACGGATCTCATCCGTGGGGCCGTCGCCGAGGCCGGCCGCGGGGAGCTGACGCCGGAGGCCATCGACGAGGAATGGATCGGCCGTCACCTGGACACGCGTGGCCTTCCCGACCCCGATCTGCTGATCCGCACCTCGGGCGAGCGGCGGATTTCCAACTTCCTCCTGTGGCAGCTGGCGTACACGGAGATCTATTTCACCTCGGTTCTCTGGCCCGATTTCCGAAAGATCCATTTCCTCGAGGCCGTCCTGGACTACCAGCAGCGCGAACGGCGCTTCGGCGGTCTCTCTCCGGATGAGCCGGAGGTCTTCCTGCCCACGGGAGATGTTCGTGCCGGCACGTGAGGCCCTCGCGGCCGTCGCGATCCCCGTTCTCCTGGCCATCATCATCTTCGCACCCGTGTGGAGTTTCCTCCTGGTGCTCGGGGCCGCCGCCCTCCTCGCGGGAGACGAGCTTCTGAGCATGGCCCGGGGCGCCGGCATCCCCTGCGGCCGGTGGTTGCCCCTGGCCGCCCTGGCCGCCCTGCTGGCCACCGCCTGGACGGGGAGTCTTGGGGCCTTCGTGACGGTCCTCTTTGGCGTCGCCATCGCCATCCCGACCTCCCAGCTGGCCAGCCCCACCCGGCCCGACGGGGCGCTGACGGGAACGGCCGCCGCCCTTCTCGTCCCCATCTACCTGGGCCTGGGCGCCACGGCCCTGGGCTGGCTCCGGCAG
>CAZXNA010000181.1:0-4770 GCA_964641295.1 uncultured Thermoanaerobaculia bacterium | reverse complement strand
TTTTTCAAGCCGGAGACGGCAGACGGGGGGCTCAGGAGGCTCGTGGGCTCGGAGATGGGGATAAGGGACAGCTCGTCGGTGGAGGCGGCGGCATGGGATGGAAACGCGCCGGTGAGAGTCAACACCATGGCGGGCACGAGGAACGCTTTTCTCCACATACAGCCTCCCATTCAGGCCCCGAAGAGCAGACGGTCGCCGAGGATCGGCGGCAGCCCAGCCTGGTGGATGCGCCGGCGCGCCGTCTCCACGGGGTAGTCGACCCGGTAGTGAAAGAGCCGGCGGCGATCATGGTCGTAGATGGCGTAGGCCGCCCTGGGATCCCGATCCCTGGCCTGACCGACGGACCCCGGATTGATCAGGTACCGGCTGTCCGTGTCCAGGTCGAGGACCGTGCGCCTCCCGGCCAGGAGCCTGACCTGGAGGATCTCGTGGCCGTCGGGGGGGCGCAGCTCGAAGAGGGACGGGACGTGGGTGTGCCCGAAGAAGATGACCGAGGCCGAGGTGGAGAGGATGCTCGTCTGGGCGTCGTGGACGGAGAAGAGGTACTCGTCCTCGTCCACCGGGGATCCATGACAGATGACGAGCCCGTCTTCCACGGTCACAGGACCCTTGGGGAGATCGCGCAGGTAGCTCAGATTCTTCGGGCTCAGGTGGTCGCGGGTCCACACGGATGCTTCACGGGCGTAGCGGTTGAAGGTCTCCGCCGAGTCCAGGCCGGAGCAGACACGGTCGTGGTTCCCGCGGATGGCCACCACCCGCCCACCAAGGGAGCGGAGCCAGTCCACGACCAGGTTGGGCGAAGCCCCGTAGCCCACGGCGTCTCCGAGAAAGAGCACGCGGCCGTAGCGCTTCCGGCGCGCGTGCCGCAGCACGGCCTGGAGCGCCTCCCAGTTGCCGTGCACGTCGCTCAATACGAGGTAGCGCATCAGGCCGGTCCCACCCTCTCCAGAACACGCCGCGCGACCTCCTCCGGTCCCTCCTCCCCCGTCAGCTTCAGGTGAATCGTCGCCATCTCGTAGGAGGGACGCCTCTGTTCCATCAGGCGACGTGCCTCCTCGGGCGAACGGAACTTGGGACGGTCCAGGTTCTTGCCCGGCAACCGGGCGACCAGGGCGCTCCACTCCACGTCGAGAAAGACCGTCACCCCGCCCGCCTCCTCGATGATCTCCCGGTTCCGAGAGCTGCAGAAGGTCCCGCCACCCGTGGCCACCACGACCCTCGGCATGCCGGACACCTTCGCGAGCTGCCGCGTCTCCTCCCGCCGGAAGACCGCCTCGCCGTGACACGAGAAGATCTCGGCGACGGTGGCGCCCATGACCTCGGTGATGACGGCGTCAAGGTCGACAAACGGTACCCCCAACGCTCCGGCGAGCACTCTTCCCACGGCGGACTTGCCGCAACCCATGAAACCAACGAGGAAGACCTGGAGCCGCTCTCTCATGGTAGCACCGGCGATCCCGCCGGGCCCTGGTGATCCAGCGCCAGCGGCTCTCTCTTCATTCCTCGCGGAGGTACCTCGCCATGAAATGGGTGTCCAGGCGTCCCTCGACGAAATCGAGATCGTCCAGAATCCTCCGGTGGAGTCTCGCCGAGGTCTGGACCCCCTCCACCCGGAGCATGTCCAGGGCGCGGCGTCCCCGGACGATGGCCTCGGACCGGTCCCTTCCATGAACGATCAGCTTGGCGATCAGGCTGTCGTAATAGGGCGGGATGGCGTAGCCCGCATAGAGATGCGTATCGACGCGAACCCCCGGGCCGCCCGGGAGGACCAGGCGCTGCACGACGCCCGGTGAGGGGGCGAAGGTGTCCGGGTCCTCCGCGTTGATCCGGAACTCGATGGCGTGTCCGTGGATGGGCACGCCCTTGCGGGCGGGCAACGACATGCGCTCTCCGGCGGCGATGCGAAGCTGCTCCTTGAGAAGGTCGACGCCCGTGACCATCTCCGTCACCGGATGCTCCACCTGGATCCGCGTGTTCATCTCCATGAAGTAGTAGGAACCGTCCTCGGCCAGCAGGAACTCGACGGTCCCGGCGGAGACGTAGCGGGCCGCCCGGGCTGCTGCGACGGCCGCCCGCCCCATCTCGGCCCTCTGTTCCGGGCTCAGCGCCACCGACGGCGCCTCCTCCAGGAGCTTCTGGTGCCGCCGCTGGATGGAACATTCACGCTCCCCCAGGTGGACCACCCGGCCGTGCGCGTCGGCCAGGATCTGGAACTCGATGTGGCGGGGCCTTTCCAGGTACTTCTCCAGGTAGACCGAGGGATCGCCGAAGGCCCGTTCCGCCTCCGTACGGGCGGTGTCGAAGGCGTTCCGCAACTCCCGCTCGTCGAAGGCCAGGCGCATCCCCCGCCCACCTCCTCCAGCGGAGGCCTTGAGGATCACGGGGTAGCCGATCTCTTCGGCCAGGCGCAGAGCCTCGCTCCGGTCCTGGAGCGGCTCCTTCGACCCCGGCAGGATGGGGACGCCGGCCCCGGAAACGGCGGCCCGCGCCGCCGACTTGTTGCCCATCAGGCGGATCGCTTCCGGCGGGGGCCCGATGAAGATCAGGCCACAGTCCCGGACGATCTCTGCAAAGTGAGCGTTCTCCGCCAGGAACCCGTAACCCGGATGGATCGCGTCGGCCCCGGTGATCTCCGCCGCCGCAATGACGGCCGAGATGTTGAGGTAGCTGGTGTTGGCGTAGGGGCCGCCGATGCACACGGATTCGTCGGCCATCTCCACGTGGAGACAGTCCCTGTCGGCCTCTGAATGCACGGCCACCGTCGGGATGCCAAGCTCCTTGCAGGCTGCGATGATCCGCACCGCAATCTCGCCGCGGTTGGCGATGAGGACCTTGCGAAGCATGGCTCAGGCCGGCCGGATGGCGAAGAGCCGCTCCCCGAACTCGACGGGTTGAGCGTTCTCGGGAAAGACCTTGACGATGGTTCCGGAACAGTCCGACTCGATCTCGTTCATCAGCTTCATGGCCTCGACGATGCAGAGGACCTGCCCCTTCTCGACGAAGTCGCCCACCTTGACGTAAGGATCGGCATCGGGGTTCGGCGCCCGGTAGAAGGTGCCCACGATGGGTGAGGTGACGTGGTGAAGGTCTTCGCCCCCCGCCTCCGTCCCCTCGGGCTCGGCCTCGCCGGCCGCCGGGGGGGCCCCAAGGCCCGCGGAGGTTGGAGCCACCGCCGGCGGGGGCTCCGTCGCACCCTGCACCACCGGGACGGCCGGCATGGACTGGACGACCGTCCCTCCGGCGCCCTCGATCTTCAGACGGCGCCCACCATGTTCGATCTCGACGGCGGCGACGCCGGTCGACGACACCAGACGGATCAACTCACAGATCTCCTTGAATTTAAACATCCAGAGGCTCCCAATCAGACGAAGTCGGCCCGCAGCCGCTCGGCCGCAACCCGCGCGAGGAACCTGGCCTTCCCCAAGAGACCGCCGGATTCCATCTGGAGCAGTATAAAGTACCCTTCGCCGATCAGGGTGACCACGGTGGCCGAATCCCGGGTCTCGACGGTCAGCTGGCGAATCTCCCCGTGATCGAGCTCCCGTTCGGCCTGGGCCATTTCCCGGAGGATCGCGGCGAACTCCGCACCGATCTCCTCCATGGCCTGGTCCCTGGAGACCGTCACCACGGGGATGCCGTCGGGATCGACGATCGCTCCGCCCACGACCCCCGGACAGTTCGCAACGATCTGGGAAACCGCTGTTTCAAAGCTCATGAGGCCCTCGCTGTTGCCGCCCGCCGAACCTGCTCGAGCCACTCCTCGAGACGCTCGATCTTGCGCCGTGCCACGGTGGCCGGGCTGGCCGCCATCTCAGAACGCCTTTTGGCGATGCTCTCGAGAACTTCCCTGGCCTCCATGGATCCGGGATCGCGCTTCAGCACGGCCCGGGCCGTCTCTTCGGCCAGGGGAAGATCGCCCTGCTCCAGGGCCAGGCGGGCCAATGTCGCCGTCGGGAGTGGGATCTCGCCGCCGGGGAGGACGGTGGCCGCCGCTCCGGTCGAACCGGGAGCCTCGGCCCCGGAAGGCTCCGCCGTCTCCTCGGGTCCGGTGACGACTTCCTCCTCCAACACGGCGGCCGCCACGGGCGGCTCCGCCTCCTCCTCCACGGCAGGCCCGGCGCCCGCCACGATCTCTTCCGGAATCCCGGCCTCACCCTCAGCTTCAGGCTCCGCCGGTTCCTCCTCCAGGAATCCTGCACCCTCGTCCAGACGAGCCCCGGCCATGGCCTCATCGGTCCCGGAGACCGTGAAGACGTCATCGCCGACCTGGAACACGCCGGTGTCGCCCCTGGGGATCACCAGCCACGGGTCCTCCTCAGAAACGAAGGCCAGTTCCCGGGTCCTCCGGGGCACGGTGGGCATCCCCATGGACTCCCCTCCGGGGATTCCACCTTCCTCCACGGCCTCTGCGGCGCCGCTCTCCCCGTCCCCTCCCGCCGCAACGGGCTCCACTGGTCCAGGAGCTTCGGTAGCCTCTTCCCTCGCGGCGGCGGACGGAGCCGTTTCCGGCTCCTCTTCGCCGTCCCCCTCGGGCTCCAGGCGGGAACGTGCCGCCTCGGCCTCGGCCGCCAGGTCCTCGTCCGAGGGCACGAGGGTGGCCGCGAGGGTCAGCGCCTCGGCCGCCTCGTTCCAGTCACCGGCCCTGGCAGCCGCGCGCCCGGGCCTGGTGGCGGCCACGGCGGTCTCCGGAGCGGGCTCCAGGGCCCGCGAGAAGGCCGGCCGGGCCTCCCGGTACGGGTCCGATTGAAACAGGGCCAGTCCCAGGGCAAC
>CAZXNA010000180.1:0-4971 GCA_964641295.1 uncultured Thermoanaerobaculia bacterium | reverse complement strand
CGCGCGTTGTGTCGGTGTCGTTCTGGTGTCCGTGTACGTAGTTGCGGTTCCGGTGGGCGGCCCGGGAGGCGGTCAGGGTCGTCGTTCTCTCGGCGGTGACGACCTCGGCGTTGTGGCAGGTAAAGCAGAGGGCGTAGTTCTTGGGATCGAAGGGCGAGTAGAACCTGGCCGGGTACTCGGTGGTCAGGAGGCGGAAGTGCTCGCCGCCGTGGGGGGTGTGGCAGGAGCTGCAATCCTGGTCCCCGACGGGTCCGTGGACCACGGGGTTGCTGGCCAGGAGGGAAACGAGGTTGGTCAGGGTCTTGCCCTGCTCGTCCTTGACCCCGTCCTTGCCGTGGCAGCCGATGCAGAGGTTGTAGGGGAGGGCCAGGAGCAGGCTGTCCACGTTGGAGGCGTGGGGCGTGTGGCAGTTGAGACAGCCCGTGCCCTCGCGGACGGCCGCGTGCTGCACGGCGGCCTTGGTGGCCTCGTCCCAGATGTCCTCGTGGCACTGGGCGCACAGGGCGGGGGACTCGGCGATCAGGAGCTTCTTGTAGGCGGCGTTGTGGGGGTTGTGACAGTTGGTGCAGCTGTCCTCCACGGCGGCGTGGGAGAAGCGCGACCCCTCCATGGCCCGTTGGAGCTCCTCGTGGCAGCCGAAGCAGAGCCCGGTGACGTTGTCCGTCTTGATGGGACCGGGATCGGCCGCATCGCTACGGACGTGACAGATGCCGCACTCGCCCATCTCGTAGGGCGCGTGGCTCCACGCCACCGTGGCGCCCTGGGGCATGGGAGCGACCCCGGCGCCGGCCGCGGCCGGTGCACACCACACCATCCCCAAAACCAACATCGCCGCCCCAAGCACCTGGACCTTGGATCCCATGGTTTCATCCCCCTTCTTTGGCACGTCAAAGGTATCTCACCAGCGAACTCTTGTGAAGGATATCACAATGTCTGTTTCGAACGCAAGTAACGTCTGCCTTTTCTATGGTTTACGATTTCTTCATGACGATATGCTCACATGGTGCTGTAAGGGAAGGGGAGAAAAGTTGGAAGATGGGCAACAGGGGGAAGAGGGTGGAACAGGGCGCGGGGAAAGGGTGGCCAGCGGCTTCGTCGCTTCGCTCCTGGCAATGACACTGCGTGGTGCTCACCACGCCGTGTCAGTACATGGTGGCGGCGGAGCGGAGCTCGGTGGCGATGCGTTTGCGGAGGTCGGAGGGGGCGAGGACCTGGCAGTTGGGGCCCCAGCCGAGGATCCACGGGACCAGCTCGGTGGTGGAGGCGACGGTCAGGCTCAGCTCGACGCCGCCATCGTCGGCCGGTTTGAGCTGCTGGGAGGGGTGCCAGCGGGTTTCGCGCACCAGTGCCGAGGCGGCCGGAGCGAAGTGGAGGCGAACCTCCACCGGGTCTTCGTCGGCCAGCCAGACGCTCCAGGATCGCTCGATGCGTTCCAGGAGGTCGTCCACCGGAGGCGGGTTGAAGGTCAGGCCGGTCAGGACGGAGAAGGTGATGCGTTCGAGGCGAAGGACCCGGAGCTCACCGGGGGGCTCCATGAGGCCGATGGCGTAGAGGGCCGAGCCCACGGCGGCGGGCTCCAGGAGGTAGGGACGGAAGGCCGCCTCACGCTCCTCCGGTCGGGTGCGCGGTCTGTACCGCAGGCGGACCACGCGGCTCGTGGCCCAGCCGTAGGCCAGGTCGCGGAAGATGCGCGCGGCCTTCGTGTCGCCCGAGGTGGTCCGGTTGGCCAGGCGCTCGAAGGCGGGGCTCAGCTCCTCGGGCACAACGTCGGAGAGCTTGGCCACCGCTCCACGAAGGGCGGGGCCGGGCTCGCCGGAGCGGCGGGCCAGGCGGCGGGCGGCCACGTAGAGGGCGGTGGCCTCCTCCAGCTCGAAGCGCACGGGCGGCGTGCGGAGACTCGCGCCCTCCATCAGGCGCCACCCGTTCCGGTCCCGGTAGATGGGGAGCTGCCCGGAGCCCGCCAGCTCGTTGAGGTACTTGCGCACTGTGCGCCGGGGGATGTCCAGGTGTTCCGAGATCTCACGGGTCGTCCGGACACGGGAGGGCTGGCGAGCGAACATCCTCTGGATCTCCAGCAGCTTCCCGGCCTTGGTGAGAGAATCGGCGAAGACCATGGGACTGTACCTCCTTCGATCAGTCTATCGCGGAACGGTGGTGGGGCGGGGCGCCGGCCATGGTCGTGCCATCCCGGCCGGCCGGGTGAAGCGAGTGCGTGGGCGGGTTCTTCCCATGTTGCCCGTGGCGTTCAACCGGTCGTGCCGGTCGTGTAACCTGGGAGCCGGTGTTTCGTACACCCGTTGGGAGGGGGTTTCATGAAGCATTTCCGGACGTTGTTTCTTGTGGTGATGGTGGTGGCCATGGCGGCCGTGGCCGGGGCGCGCGATCCGAAGGGCAGCGAGGCGGCACGCTACGTGCGTTCCCACTACACGAAGTTCGAGTACCGAATCCCCATGCGGGATGGCGTCAGGCTGTTCACGGCGGTGTACGTGCCCAACGACCTGTCGAAGACCTACCCGATCCTGATGACCCGGACGCCCTACTCGGTGGCGCCCTACGGAGCCGACCGGTACATGGAATCGCTGGGACCGTCGGAGGCGTTCGCTCGGGAGGGCTACATCTTCGTCTATCAGGATGTGCGGGGCCGTTTCATGTCCGAGGGGGAGTTCGTCAACATGCGGCCGGAGGAGGCGTGGGATGGCGGCCGGGCCAAGGTGGACGAGAGCACGGACACCTGGGACACCATCGAGTGGCTCATCCACCACGTCAAGGGCAACAACGGGAAGGTGGGGATCTGGGGGATCTCGTACCCGGGCTACTACGCGTCCTGCAGCATGATCCACTCCCACCCGGCCCTCAAGGCCGTTTCGCCCCAGGCGCCCATCGCCGACTGGTTCTGGGACGACATGCACAGGAACGGCACCTTCAACCTGGTGCTCGCCTTCGACTTCTTTTCGGTCTTCGGGCGGCCGCGCCAGGGGCCCACCACAGAGTGGCCCAAGCACCTGGAGATGGGCACGCCCGACGCCTACGATTTCTTCCTCGACCTGGGTCCGCTGGCCAACGCCAACGAACGCTTCTTCCACCACGAGATCCCCTTCTGGGACGAGGTGGCGGCCCACCCCAACTACGACGAGTTCTGGCAGGCGCGCAACGTGCTGCCACACCTGAAGAACATCAAGGCGGCCGTCATGGTGGTCGGCGGATGGTTCGACACGGAGGACCTCTACGGTCCGCTGGCCACCTACCGGGCGGTGGAGAAGCAGAACCCCGGCATCCACAACGTGCTGGTCATGGGGCCGTGGCGGCACGGCGGCTGGGCGTGGACCAGCGGCGAGCGCCTGGGGGAGGAGAGCTTCGGCTTCGCCACGGCCAAGTGGTTCCGGGAGAACGTGGAGCTTCCCTTCTTCCGCCACTACCTCAAGGGCGGCCCGGTGCCCCATCAGCCCGAGGCGCTGGTCTTCGAGACCGGCGCGGACCGCTGGCGGGAGTTCGACGGCTGGCCGCCCCCGGCCGAGACGAGATCGCTCTACCTCGGCGAAGGACACACGCTTTCCTGGACCCGGACCAGCTCCCAGGAGGAGGCGTGGGACCAGTACGTCAGTGATCCCGCCAAACCGGTTCCCTACACGGAGGAAATCACGACGGGCTGGTCGGCCGAATACATGACGGAGGACCAGCGGTTCGCGGGGCGGCGTCCCGACGTCCTGGTCTACACCAGCGAGCCCTTGAAGGACGACCTGACGGTGGCCGGGCCGGTCATGGCGGACCTGTGGGTCAGCACCTCCGGCGGTGATTCCGACTGGGTGGTCAAGCTGATCGACGTCCAGCCGACGGAGGATCCCCACTGGGTCGAGGGCGAGATGAACTGGGGGGAGGAGCCGAAGGACAAGAGCGGCGGCGTCCAGCGGCTGGTCCGTGCGGAGGCGTTCCGGGGGAGGTTCCGGAACGGCTTCGAGCACCCGGAGCCCTTTGCGCCCAACGAGCCGGCGCACCTGCGCTACGAGCTCCACGACATCTTTCACACCTTCCTCAAGGGACACCGGATCATGGTGCAGATCCAGAGCACCTGGTTCCCGTTCATCGACCGGAACCCGGGAACCTGGGTGGACAACATCTTCGAGGCGAAGGCGGAGGACTTCGTGCCCGTGACCAACCGCGTCTACCGTTCGGCGAAGCACCCCAGCGCCGTGCAGCTGCGGATCATGAAGTAGGGGGCTCCTGTCGCCGGCGTGATGGGCCGCACGCCCCTGTCATAGCGAGGAGTCCGCTGCCCGGCCGGCACCGGGAGGTGAAGACAGAGAATGAGGGCGCCCTCGCGGGCGCCCCCGGTGTGTCTCCATTCGTTGTCCCGGATGTTCTTACCGCCGTCCGCCACGGCCGCGGCCTCGGCCGACGCCGGAGCCGTCGCAGGTGCCGCTGCCGGAGCCGCGTCCGGACTGGGCTCCGTAGCCGGTGCCGTCCATGGGACGCTGCCCGGAGTTTCCGCTGCCGTCACGGGCGCCGTAACGGCCGTTCCCGCTGCCCTGTCCGGTTCCCTGGGCGGTGGCGTCGGCCTGGCCGTTGCGCTTTCCCTTGCGGTAGGCGTTGCCGGTGCCGTCGGCCGGACCGGAACGCTTTCCCTTCTGCCCGTTGGTGGCGGTTGTGGTGGTGGTGGTTGCCGCCGCCGTCTGGGCCAGGCCGTCGAGGCCGGACTTGGGAAGCAGCGCCGGCCGGGCGGTCTGCGTCCTGGTCTGGGTCTTCACCACGGACTGGGTGGTGGTCCCCGCCGGGGGCGTGGTTTCCTGGGCACCGGCCGGGATGGCCAGCAGGGCGGTCATGGCGAGGGTTGCCAGCGAAGTTCCGATGAATCGAGCTTGCATGATGCACCTCCGTGTTTCGTAGTGAGCGCCACCATGACGCTCGACAGTTCGAGTAGCAAGGGGCGTGCCAGTGTCGAGAAATCGGGGGCATGGGTCGTCAGGTGTCGGGAGT
>CAZXNA010000179.1:0-5000 GCA_964641295.1 uncultured Thermoanaerobaculia bacterium | reverse complement strand
GCCCAGGCCGAGGCGGAGCTCAAGAAGGCCCTCAAGATCGCCGGCAGCTTCCCCCCCGGGGACCGGCGGCTGGAGGCGACCCTGGAGGACCTGGGCAAGCTCTACGAGAACGAGGAGCGTCTGGAGGAGGCTCAGGCCATGTATTCCCTGCTCCTTGCCGCCGTCGAGGCGCGGGCCGGCAACGACAGCCCCGAGCTCCTGCCGCCGCTGGCCGCCGCCGGGCGTACGGCCCTGGCGGGAGGCGACGTCCCTACGGCCAAGGAGGACCTCAACCGGTACGCCGCCCTGGCGGCCTCCACGGGCAAGGCCGACCCGGACCGGCACCGCAGCGTGCTGGAGATGCTCTCCCGCCTTGCCGCCGTCGAGGGAGACTTCGAGACGGCCCTGGCCCGCCAGCGGGAAGCCGTCAAGCTCCTGGACAGGGGAACGGCCACCGACGAGGAGCGGGTCGTGTCCCTGGAGAGCCTGGCCCAATTCGAGCTGGCCCACGGCTCGGCCGAGGCCGGAGCGAAAATCCTCCGGGAGGTTGCCGCCCTCCAGTCCTCCGATCCCGGCCTGGGCCAGCCGGGGGCAACCCTCGTCAAGGGCGCCCAGGCCGCCGTGGCCGGGGGCAACCCCGAGGTGGCGGCGGAGCTGGCCCGTGCCGCACTGGAGGCCGGCGCCGCCGGCGAGGACGAGCTCGAGGCCCGCGGCATCGTCGCGGATGCCGACTGGCGAACGATCGGCGCCCAGGGCGTCAGCCCCGGCGATCTCCTCGGCACGCGGAAGGACGACCCCGCGGTGGCCGCCACGCGCAAGGAGCTGGGAGCCCTGGAGACGCTCCAGAGCCAGCGTCTCGGCGCCGGCGATCCCCGGCGGATCACCACCCTGAAACGGCTGGCCCGGGTCGCCGCCATGGAGGGGGATGTCGAAGGGTCGCTGCAATACTTGAAGCAGCTCGGAACGATCGCCGCCTCGGGCCATGATCCGTCTCTCGAGCTCTCCGTCCTCGAGGAACGGGCCGGCCTGCTGCGCGCCGCCGGACGGGCGGATGCGGCCATCGAAGCAAACTCCAGGCTGATCACCGCCATCGAAACCGCCCGGGGCCCCGAGGACCCCTCGCTGGTGCCCGTGCTCCGGAGCCAGGAGGAGCTGCTCCGCTCGGCTCGGCGCAAAAAGGAGGCCCGGAAGATCCACAAGCGCCTGCGCAAGCTCGAGCGCCGCCTGCGGAAGCGCTGAACGCCGCACCGTCCCGCTTGCGGTCCCTGCCGCTCTCGCCCACACTGGCCTTGTGATGCGCTACTTCGGCAAGCTGCTCTTCCTCCTACTGCTGGCACTGACCCTTTGGTTCGCCTGGCAGCTCTTCACCGAGCGGACCGGCCGGGCCCGCGGACGTTACGGCCTACGCTATGGTGCCCCGGGAATCACCCGCCCCGCCGGTTTCCGGACCGTGGGCCCGGGCGCAGGGCGCGTGGCCAGGTTGAGGGCGGTCACGCCGTCCACGAGACCGCGCCGGGTCGGCGTCAGGAAGAGGGACGGCACGTCCACGGCGGACCATCCCGAGTAGTACATCATGTAGCGCCCGCCGTGGAGCAGCACGTGGACGCCCGTCAGCAGGCCCCAGCGCTCGGAGGCGTGGCTGGGATCCCACCGGAAGTCCGGCTCGTCGCCGTACTCCGGCACCCAGTGGATGCCGTCGGAACTCGTGGCGTGCCAGTAGCCGAAGGCCTGGAAGAGCGTCGCCGGCGTTCGCTCCTGGTCGATCTCCCGGTCGTTGGTGAACCACATCTCGTACAGCCGGGTTTGCGGGTTGTAGAGGACGCTGGGTTGCTGCCCCGCCGCCACCTCTCCGGGCCGGCGCAACGAGGGCAGGGGGTTGACGGCGGCCGGAGTCCAGTGGATGCCGTCCACGGAGGAGGCCTCGCAGATGCCGAAGGCCAGGGGGACGTGGTCGGCATCCTCGGCATAGCCGGACATCCACAGGCGAAACGTTCCGCCGGGCTCCTGGATCACGGTCGGATCGGCCACGATTCCGAGGGCCATCCCTTCGACACCGTGGAGCACCTCCTCGCCCCGGAGCACCAGCCCGGCCTCGCCGTAGGGCGACTCGTCCGCGGGCAGGCGGCTGAAGTGCGTTCCGTCGGCCGAGAAGGCCATGCCGATCTCGTAGCAGGGGGCGTCGCCCACCGAGCAGGCCTCGAGGTTGCCGCCCGAGTAGAAGAGCAGGTAACGGCGTTCCGCCGGGTTGGACGGCACCTTGATGACGAAGGGCGTCTCGCTGTGGGTGGAATCCCATGCACCCGGATCGCCGAAGACCGCCGAGAAGGCCAGCTCCTGCTGGACGGTCCAGTGGAGACCGTCGGGACTCTCGGCGTAACGGATCCCGTTGATGCTGGGGCCGTCGGGACCGAACTCCCCTGCCACGGTCGTCGACCACCAGCCCTTGAAGATCTTCTCATCCTCGTCCCAGATGACGGTTGGATCGGCCACGGCCAGGTCCGTGGCACCGGTCACCATGGCGCCGAAGGGGTTGACCAGGGGGTTGCTCCCCGAGCGCTCCCAGTCCGTCTCGATGGTCATCAGGGGCCACGTCGCCTCGGCGTAACCGATGCGGTAGTCCTGCTCTTCCTTCTGGAAGCCGTGATACCACAGGCGAACCTTCCCGTTCTCGAAGAGCACCGAGGGCGCGATGACTTCCTTCCCCTCCCACCCGTCGGGATCGCTGGTGGCAACGATCGGCCGCGGGTCGGCTTCCCACGGTCCAAAGGGGTGGGGCGACCGGGCGACACCGATCTGGACCGTGTCGCCGTCCTCACCGGAAAAGGCCGAGAAGAACAGGTAGAACAGCCCGTCGGGCCCCTGGACCAGGTCCGGCTCGGCCACCCCGGCGCCGGTCCAGTCGAGGCCGGCGAGGAGCGCTTCGGCCACGGGCTCGGGTGCCTTGGTCCACGACAGCCCATCGGTGGAGGTGGCGCCCAGGATCCGCAGGCCGGGGCCGACCCGGGAGCAGTCCGTCCAGCAGTGTCCGGCGTAGATCAGCCAGCCCTGGTCGGATGCCAGGGAGTTGGGGCGCCACCAGACCATGGAGGGGCTGAAGATGGCGTCGTTGTCGTACCAGCCGGGCGTTCTGTGAAGGATCGGATCGTCCGAAACGCGGACGAAGTGCAGGCCGTCCTCCGACCGGGCCAGCCCCAACTCGCCGGCGCTGACGGGGTCCACGCTCCTGGGATAGCCGCAGTAGTACAGCAGGTACTGGCCGTTCCTTCGGATGGCGAAGGCCGTCTCGAGCTGGGCGTCCCAGGCACCGGGCCGTCCGTCCAGAACCACAGGTGCCGGGCTCTCGCTGTCCACGGGCAACGCCGGGCTCCAGTCGATCCCGTTGGACGAGACGGCCTCCGCCAGGAGGGCCCGGTCGGGGCCCGGCAGCCACGCCGTGTAGAACATCCGGAAGATTCCATTGTCCAAGATGACCGACGGATCGGCGGCGATGGCCCACCCCTCCCACACGGGCGGACCGTGCTTGGCCCACCGGGCCCACTCCACCCGGGAACCGGCATGGACCGTCGAAAGACAGAGGCTTCCCAGGAGGATGACGAGGATTCCGAGACTCTTCTTCATCGAGCGAGTTTATCGTCACCCAGTGCCCGCCCGGACGTGGTGGGGACGAGGCGCCGGCGGATCCGGCGCGGCGGCTGACGCTTCACGAGGGGCAGAATCTCGCCGACGATGACCTCGAGGATGGCCGCTTCCTGGTGGTTGGCCTCCACCGATCCCACGTTCCAGTTGGCGTTGGCGGCGACTACCAGGTCCAGGGCGGGGGCGCAGAAGACGAACTGCCCGCCCCAGCCCCAGGCTAGATAAACGGGCCACGAGAGCCCCTCGTCGATCCACCAGAGCCACCCGTAGCCGATGTCGTGGAGAGGACCGAACGAGGCTTCGAGATTCACGTGCGAGGATGTCGCTTCGCCGATCCAGGTGGTGGAGAGGAGCCGGTCGCCCCGCCAGACACCCCAGTCCAGGAAGAGCACGCCCAGCTTGGCCATGTCCTCGGTCCGCAGCCACAGCCCGTGGCCCCCGTAATCGAAGCCCTGGTGGTCGGTCTCCCAGCGAAGCTCTGTGATTCCCAGCGGATCGAAGAACACCGAACGGGCGAAATCCTCCGTGGACACGCCAACGGCCTCCGTCAGGACGATGGAGAGGAGATGAGAGGCCGGCGTGCTGTAGTGGAAGAGCGTTCCCGGAGGCGCCTCAAGGGGCCGGTCGAGGACGTAGGCCGCCTGGTTGGGCGCCCGGAGCCAGCTCTCCCACTCCGTGTCCTCGTCGAAGTCCAGTCCCGAGGTCATGGTCAGGAGATGCCGCAGGGTGATGGTGTCCTTGGCCGGATCGTCCGGGCGGAGCTCCGGCGGAAGGTACTGCACCATGGAAACGTCCACATCCGGAATGTACCCCCGGTCCACGGCCAGGCCCACCAGGGTCGAGGTGACGCTCTTGGTCACCGAGGCCAGGTGGTGCAGGGTCTCGGCAGAGCCGCGCCAATACCGTTCCGCCACCACGCCTCCATGTTGGACGATGACCACGGAGTAGATCCCCGGCGCCTGCCTCAGGTCCTCCAGGGCCTCGTCCAGGGCCACGGGATCGATCCCGGCCCCGGCCGGTTTAATCCGCGGCAGCGGCTCGAAGCCCCACCCCGGAGGCACCGGTACGAGCAACGCCGCCAACAGCAGCCCGGCCGCCGCAACCGGACCTGACGCCCGCCCCCGTTGAACAA
Source organism: uncultured Thermoanaerobaculia bacterium (assembly GCA_964641295.1). GTDB lineage: Bacteria > Acidobacteriota > Thermoanaerobaculia > Thermoanaerobaculales > Sulfomarinibacteraceae > JAADFK01. The sequence continues at coordinate 253 of CAZXNA010000179.1, read as the reverse complement.
TCCACCCCAAGAGTGTCATCGCCCCGGATTCTCTCATGGCCGCCAGGCGTACCAATCCCACACCTGTGAGGTTGTCACTGCTGACTGTATCGGCCAGCGGCCGGGCTGGCCGGCGATCTCATCGGCCGAGCGGCATGCCGGGAAGGGGACAGGAAACGGCACACAGAGCTGTTCAGCGGCCAACCCACCGGGTCCTCCCAGGAGATCGCTGCGTCGCTCCGATCCTCGCAATGACTGGGGAGGACGCTCCCTC
>CAZXNA010000178.1:0-5051 GCA_964641295.1 uncultured Thermoanaerobaculia bacterium | reverse complement strand
CGCCGCCGCCGGGAGAAACGCCGCAATGGCCGGCGTATCCGCGGTCGCAGCAGCAACCCCCCAGAATCCCCGGGCTACTCCCAGATACCCAGGGCGGCCTTGACGTCGTCGGAAGCGTCGACCCGGGGGTCCCATGGGGGCGACCAGACGAGCTCCACGTCGGCTCTCTTGACCCCTTCCAGCTGGAAAACGGCGAAGCGGGCCGCCTCGATGATCTCCGGGGCCAGGGGGCACATGGGCGAGGTCATGGTCATCCGGATGGTGACCACGCCGCTCTCATCGTCCACCTCGATTCCACGGATCAGACCCAGGTCGACGATGGAGAAGCCGATCTCCGGGTCCTTGACGGGCTGAAGCGCTTGACGGACCTGGTCGATGGTCACGCTCATCTCTCGACCTCCCGGGCCTCTTCGGTGGCGCCCCTGTTGGAGGCGTCGGCGTCGTCCAGGGCTGCGTTGAGCAGTGTCACCCACGGCAGGAGGGCGCACTTGATCCGAACGGGGAACTTGCGGACCCCGGTCAGCGCCTCGAGATCGCCCATGTCGATTTCAGCGGGCACATCCTCCCCGTGCATGACCTTCTTGAACAGTTCGGCGATCCGGCGTGCCTCGTCCAGGGTTAGCCCCTTGATCAACTCGGCCAGGATCGAACCCGAGGCCGTCGAGACGGCGCACCCCCGGCCCTCAACGGCCACGTCCTTGATCCGGTCCCCGTTCAGCTCCAGCTGAAGCGTCACCTCATCGCCGCAGGAGGGGTTGAGGCCCGAAGCCTCCACGTCCACCTGGTGCAGCTGGTGGCGTCCCCGCGGGTGGCGGTGGTGATCGAGGATGACCTCACGGTAGAGCTGATCCAGTCCGTTCATGTTCATGGGCTGAAGTACCTCCTGGCGAATCGGATGGCCTCGATCAGGGCGTCGATGTCCTCGGGAGTGGAGTAGACGCCGAAGGAGGCTCGCGTGGTGGCGACGACGCCGAGCCGGCGGTGGAGGGGCTGAGCGCAGTGGTGTCCCGCCCGGACGGCCACACCTGCCTGATCCAGGAGGGTGGCCATGTCGTGGGGATGGACCTCGGGATCGTGGAAGGCGACGAGACCTCCCCGGAGATCCGGATCGTGGGGGCCGAAGACCACCAGGCCGTCCAGCTCTTCGAGTCGTTCCAGGGCGTACGCGGCCAGCTCTTTCTCGTGGCTTCGTACGGCTTCGAGTCCCAGATCTTCAAGCAGGTCGAGGGCCGGCGGGAAGGCCGCTGCCGCCGCCACGTTGGGCGTTCCCGCCTCGAACTTCAGTGGTGGCTCGGCCCACGTGGCCCGGTCCAGATGGACCTCGTTGATCATCTCCCCACCACCCTCCATGGGCTCCATCTCGTCCAGAAGCTCCGGACGGGCGGCCAGGAAGCCCAGGCCCATGGGGCCGTAGCATTTGTGAGCCGAAAAGACCAGCAAGTCCACGCCCAGGTCTTCCATGGACACCGGCATGTGGCCGACGGACTGGGCCGCGTCCACGAGAACCCTGGCGCCTGCGGCGTGGGCGGCTTCCGCCACCTCCCGCACGGGGTTGATGGTTCCCAGAACGTTGGAGACGTGAACCAGGGAGACCAGGCGGGTCCGTTCCGTCAGGAGGTCGGGCAGGCGATCAAGATCGAGGAGTCCCCCGTCAGTGATGGGTATGTGGCGGAGCCGGACGCCGGTCCGATTCACCAGCATGATCCACGGAACCAGGTTGGCGTGGTGCTCCATCTCCGTCAGGAGGATCTCGTCGCCGGGCTCGAAGGTGTGCTCCAGTCCACGGGCCACCAGGTTGATGGCGGCCGTGGAGTTCCGGGTGATGACGACGGATTCAGGCGACGGCGCGCCGATGAGCCCGGCCACCCGCTGCCGGCAGTTCTCGTAGGCTGCGGTGGCCTCCTCGGCAAGCGTGTGGATCCCCCGGTGAACGTTGGCGTTGGTTCGCCGGTAGTACTCCTGTTCCGCGGTGATCACACCCTCGGGTTTCTGCGCCGTTGCAGCGGTGTCGAGATAGACCAGCCGGTGGGCGTTGATGGTCCTCCCCAGGGTCGGAAAGTGATCCCCAACATCGCTCCATTGGGTCGTCCGGCGCGGCTTGGACCCGGCGCTCATTGCTCCTCCCGCTCGTCGAGGAACTCCTCCAGCCCGGCCGAGACCACGGACTCCATCTCGTGCCGCAACTCCCCCGGGAGCCGGCTGAGCGCCGCCTCCAGGAAACCCTGGACGATCAGCCGCCGCGCCTCCTTGGGCGGAATGCCACGGGTCTCCAGGTAGAAGACCTGCTCATCGTCCATGGGCGCCACGGTGGCCCCGTGGGTGCATTGCACGTCGTCGGTCAGGATCTCCAGCTCGGGGATGGTGTCGGCACGACACCCCCCGGAGAGCAGCAGGTTGCGGTTTTCCTGATAGGCCTCGGCCCCCGGAGCCTCCTTCTCGATCCGGATCAGACCCGTGTAGGCCGAGCGTGCGCGGCCCGTCAGCGCGACCTTGAAGTCGATGTTGGACCAGGTGTTGCCTGCCCGGTGATCGTGGAGGGTGTGATGGTCCATGTGCTGGCGGTTCCGGCCCAGCACGACCCCGCCGATTTCGCTCTGTGCGCCGGGCTCCTCAAGAACCGCGCCGAGGTTCATCTTGCTCAGTTCGCCTCCCATGGAGATGATGACCAGGGTGACCTTGGCGTCCCTCTGGATGCGGCTGCGGCTGGTCAGGTGTCCGCGGACTCCGGCGTTCCAGCGCTGGAACACCACGTGTGTCACATGGGCCGCGGCCTCGGCGAGAATCTCGGTGACCGAGACCATCAGGCTCTCCTGACCACCGCCCAGGTGCTCCTCCAGAATCGTCACCTCCGAGCCCCGCCCCACGCGAACGAGAATCCTGGGGAGATACGTCCCACGAAGCGCGGGAACGACGACGCGAACGGGCTCTTCCAGCCGAACCCCGGCGGGAACTTCCACGACGACCCCCGCCGTGAAGGCGGCCAGGTTGAGGGCCTCGAAATACCCCGTCGCCGCCGGCACGGCAACACCCACGGTCTCGAGGGCGAGGGAGTCCTCCGCCAGGGGTACGATGCGGACGCCGGCCTCTTCCGCGGAGGGCGATAGCTGGACGCTGACGGGCTCTCCGGGCAGCGCCAGGACGGCCCCCGAGGCTCCGTCGGGGAGTGCTGCAAGACCTTCAACCGGAGCGGGCGAGACAAATGCCTGTATTTCACCCGGCAGCAGTTTCCGGGGATCCGTGAACCGCCACAGGTGGCGGACCCGGTCCGGCAAAGGCGTCTCCTCGAGCACGGCCAGGGCCTTCATCCGAAGTTCGAGAAGCCCGGCCCCCTCATCGGCGTTTGCCGAGATCCGGCGGACGGTGGGCTCGTCGACCACGGGGCTGTTGACGACGGCGGATGCTGTTTCAGCCAACGGATCCCTCCATTTCCAGCTCGATCAGGCGGTTGAGTTCAACGGCGTACTCCATGGGCAGCTCCCGGACGAAGGGTTCAATGAACCCGTTGACAATCATCAAGCGTGCCTGGTCCTCGTTGATGCCCCGGCTCTGCAGGTAGAAGATCTGTTCGTCGGCCAGCTTGGAAACGCGGGCTTCATGCTCGACGCGGACGTCCTGCTCCGCGATCTCCATGGTCGGATACGTGTCGGAGCGGGCGGCGTCGCCGATCAGCAGAGCGTCGCACTCCACGTTGGTCTTGCAGCCCTTGGCGTTGGGAGCGATCTTTACGAGGCCCCGGTACGAGGACCGCCCCGAATCCTTGGATATGGACTTGGAGATGATCCGCGAGGTCGTGTTGGGTGCCAGGTGAACCATCTTGGCCCCGGCGTCCTGGTGCTGACCCGGCCCGGCGAAGGCGATGGAGAGAACCTCGCCGTGGGCGCGCTCACCCACCAGGAAGATGGCCGGGTACTTCATTGTCAGCTTGGAGCCGATGTTGCCGTCGACCCACTCGACCACGGCGTCCTCGTGGGCCTTGGCCCGCTTGGTCACCAGGTTGAAGACATTGGTCGACCAGTTCTGAATCGTCGTGTACCGGATGTGCGCGCCCTTGAGGGCGATGAGCTCGACGACGGCCGAGTGGAGGGAATCCGTGCTGTACACGGGCGCGGTGCACCCCTCGATGTAGTGAACCGACGATCCCTCGTCGGCAATGATCAAGGTCCTCTCGAACTGCCCCATGTTCTCGGCGTTGATGCGGAAGTAGGCCTGGAGGGGGATGTCCACCTTGGTGTTCGGGGGAATGTAGATGAAGGACCCCCCGGACCAGACGGCGGTATTGAGCGCGGAGAACTTGTTGTCGGCCGCCGGAATGACCGTCCCGAACCACTTCCTGACGATCTCCGGATGCTCACGGAGCCCCGAGTCCATATCGCCGAAGATCACCCCCATCTTCTCGAGGTCCTCGCGGATGGAGTGATAGACGACCTCGGACTCGTACTGGGCGGTGACGCCCGCCAGGAACTTCTGCTCCGCCTCGGGAATCCCGAGCTTGTCGAAGGTCTTCTTGATGTTCTCCGGCACGTCGTCCCAGTCCCGGGTGCGTTGACCCTTGGGCTTGAGGTAGTAGTGGATGTTGTCGAAATCGATCTCGGCCAGCTTCTCCTGATTCCCCCAACGGGGCATGGGCTTGGACAGGAAAATGTCCAGGGCCTTGTGGCGGATCTCCCGCATCCAGTCGGGCTCGTTCTTGTAGCGGGAGATCATCTCCACCACCTCGTGATCGAGTCCCTTCGGCGCCTTCAGGAGGTACTCCTCCGGATCGTGGAAGCCGTACTTCTCCAGGTAGTCCTGGTTGAGGTCCGCGATGCGCTCCTGCTCAGTGGTCATGCCCCACCTCCGGCGGCCATCGCTTCGGGCTCGAGCCAGTCGTAGCCCCGCTCTTCGAGCTCGTGGGCCAGCTCGGGCCCGCCGGATCGGACCACCCGGCCGTTCATGAAGACGTGGACCCAATCCGGCTGGACGTAATTGAGGATCCTCTGGTAATGGGTCACCAGCAGCAGACCCATGTGGCTGCTGGCCACCTGGTTGATCCCCTCGGACACCAGCTTTAG
>CAZXNA010000177.1:0-5118 GCA_964641295.1 uncultured Thermoanaerobaculia bacterium | reverse complement strand
GGAGACGGTCGGTGCGGGGGGCCTGTGGGTGGGGGGAATTGTATACGAGCCGGGCTCCAGGGCGATGGTCTCCGAGGTGATCATGATCCGACGCCGACCCCCCCGGTCCCGGTATCCCAGGACCATGGGCCGGAACCCCGTGGGATCCCGGAAGGCGTAGAGCCCCGAGCGCGTGACGGCCACCGCGGAGTAGGCGCCCGTCACGCGCTCCTGGACCTTTTCGATGGCCCGGAACATCAGCTGGGGCTCGGGGGCGTCGGGATCCTCGCGGCGGGCATCCTCGAACCACAGGGCGAGGACCTTGAGGAGGGGCTCGGCATCACAGTCCGCCGCCAGCTCCAGGCCCCGCTCCTTCAGCTCCTGGGAGATCTGCGGAACGTTCGTGATGTGGCCGTTGTGGGCCAGGCCGATCCCGGCGAAGGGATCGTAGAAGGGCTGGGCGTTGGCGATCCCACCGCTCCCGTGGGTCCGGTACCTCGTGTGGGCGATGCCGAGGTCTCCCTCAACGTCCCCCAGTGGCTTGAAGATGTCGTCAGCGAGCCCCTCACCCTTCTCCAGCCGCACCCGGCGATGAACGGGATCGAAGACGAGCATGCCCGCGTAGGCCGCACCACGGTGCTGCAGGAAGTGGCATCCGTTGGCGAGATCCCGAACGATCGCCTCGCCGCTGTCACTGATCACTCCGACGATGCCGCACATGGCTCCCCTCCAGCCGCCATGGTAACCCGGAACGTCAAGGAGCGGTGTTACCATCTCCCGGTCAGGAGGAGGCATGGCGGAACGTACGGTACTTGACTTTTACAGGCGTGATACGGCCGCCCCGAGGCCGGGACATTACGTCCATTTCTTCCCGGGCGGCACGAGGTCGTTCTCCACAGAGGAGTTTTTCCTGCAAACCACGGCTCTGGCCGAGGCCCTCGAAGGTCTGGGCGTTGGCCGCGGCGACCGTGTCATGCTTCTCTCGGACGACCGGCCCGAGTGGCACATGGCCGACCTGGCCATCGCCGACCTGGGCGCCGTCAGCGTTCCCGTCTACGGTACGTTGACGCCCCGTCAGATCGAGTACCAGGTCAAGGACTCCGGCGCCCGGGTCGTCATCGCGGAAAACGCCGAACAGATGGCGAAGTTCCTCGAGATCCGGGACAACTGTCCCGAGCTGCAACACCTGATCCAGATCGAGGGTCCCGTCGAGCCGGGGGTCGCAACCTGGGAGGATGTCGTCGCTTCGGGAGACATCGGAGGCGCCGGGGACCGGTTCTGGAAGCGCGCCCGTTCCGTCCGCGAGGAAGACCTCCTGACCATCATCTACACCTCGGGGACGACCGGCGAGCCCAAGGGCGTCATGCTGACCCACCGGAACATGGTCCAGAACGTGCTGACCTCCACACCGAGGATCCCCGTGCGCCGGCGTGACGTGGCGCTGGAGTTCCTGCCGCTCTGCCACGTGTTCGAGCGCATGGTTGGATACATCTACATGTGGTGCTCGACCTACCGTGCCTACTGCTCCATCTACCACGTGGGAGACCTGATCGCCGAGATTCGGCCACATATCTTCGCCGCCGTGCCTCGCTTCTACGAGAAGGTCCACGAGGGGATCCAGGCGAAGCTGGCCGAGGCCTCGCCCCTCCGTCGTTCCCTCTTCCACTGGGCCGTGAACGTGGGACGGGAGATGGCCCATCGCCGGATCGCCGGCCGAGAGATCCCCATCCTGCTCCAGAAACGGTACGACCTGGCCGACCGGCTGGTGCTCTCGAAGATCCAGGAGGCCCTGGGGGGCCGGGTTCGCTTCGCCATCTCAGGCGGCGCCGAGCTTCCGCTCCACCTCGGAGAGTTCTTCCACGCCGTGGGCATTCCCGTCATGGAAGGTTATGGGTTGACCGAAACCTCGCCGGTCATCGCCGTCAACGGCGCCAAGCCAGGCCAGCTGCGCCTGGGAACCGTCGGCAAGCCACTGGCCAACCTGAACATCAAGATCGACGAAGATGGGGAGCTCCTGGTCCGGGGTCCCAGCGTCATGGAGGGATACTGGAACAAACCGGAGATGACCGCCGAGGTCTTCGACGACGAGGGCTTCTTCAGGACGGGAGACCTGGCCGAGATCGACGACAACGGCTTCCTGCTGATTACTGGCCGCAAGAAGGACATCATCGTCACGGCCGGCGGAAAGAATGTCGCCCCTCAACCCATGGAGAACAGCCTGAAGAGGTCGCCCTACCTGGAGTCGGTCGTCCTCATCGGAGACGGCAGGCCCTACCTCGTCGCCGTCTTCTCCCCGGCCTTCGAAGCCCTCGAAGCCTGGGCCCGGGAACACGGCATCGAGCACGCCGGGCGGGAGGACCTGGTCACCCGACCTCAGGTGATGAGGCTGTACCAGGATCTGGTCGACAGCGTCAACGCTGGCCGAGCCTCCTTTGAACAGATCAAACGCTTTGCCATCGTCCCCGTCACCTTCACCGTCGAGGGCGGCCACCTGACGCCGACCCTCAAGATCAAGCGGCGGATCATCGAGCAGCGTTTCGCCAAGCTGATCGATCGCCTCTACCGGTGATAACCGCCGCCCAGGGGCATCCCATGGTGAAATCCACGAGCGGTGTCCGGCTGATCGACCGCCTCACGAGCCTGGACCTGATCCTCGTCACCGGGAAGGGGGGTGTCGGCAAGACGGCCGTCACGGCGGCCCTGGGCCAGCTCCTGGCGGCCGCCGGCCGGACGGTCCTCCTGATGGAGACCGATCCCCGGGAGAGCCTCCACCGTCTCCTGGACCTGCCCCCTTCGGGCGGAGAGATCGTCCGGTCGGCCAACAGGTTGTTCCTCCAGAACATCCAACCCCGCAGGGTCCTCGATGACCTGGTCACCGAGCGCGTGAAGCTCCCGGCCATCGCCCGGCGGGTTCTTGCCAGCCCTGTCTACCAGCACTTCGCCGAGGGTGCGCCGGGGCTCAAGGAAACGGCGCTCCTGGGCCGGGCCTTCCGTCTCATCGAGGGCCACGGCCCCAGGGCCCTGAGACGCCCGGACACGGTCATTCTCGACGCCCCGGCCACGGGGCACGGCGTCGCGCTTCTCCAGGCCCCCTCCCTGGTGGCGGATGTCATCACCTCGGGCCCCGTCGGCCGCATGGCCCGGGACATCGCCCGCTTCGTCGCCGACCCGGCGCGGACGGGCCTGCTGGCCGTCACCCTTGCCGAGGAGATGCCCGTTTCGGAAACCCTGGAGCTCATTACCGCCTTCGACACGACCATGGGACGGCGGCCCGAGCTGGTCGTCGTCAACGGCATCTATCCCCCACCCGGGCCCGACGCCGAAAGCGCCGACACGACGGCCCTCGAGCTGCTCCGGCGGAGACATGCCATCAACGAGGCCCAGCTCGAGCGCCTCCTCCGCACCTGGGACGGGCCTGCGGTCCGGCTACCCCTCCTGCCAATCGACCGTGGGCCGGCCCTGGCCGGCAGCCTAGCCCGCCGGCTTCGCCCGGCCCTCGAGGAGCCTCTCCCATGATCGAGGATCGCCTCCTCATCGTCGTCGGCTCCGGCGGCGTCGGCAAGACGACCCTGGCGGCGGCCCTCGGGGTCGCCTCGGCCGAGGCCGGCCGTGACACGCTTGTCATGACCTTCGATCCCTCCCTTCGCCTCAAGGACGCCCTTGGGGTCGGCGATGCCGCCCTCGATGCCGAGGTCGCGGTTCCCCTGGACGCGCCGGGAACCCTCTCGGTCAGCCTCCTGGATGCCCGCGGAACCTTCGACCGCCTGGTGGCCCGCTACGCCCCCGACGAGGCCAGCCGGGAACGGATCCTCCACAACCGCTACTACGACCACCTGGCCGGCAGCTTGGCCGGTGTCCTGGAGTACATGGCCGTCGAACGCCTCTTCGAGGCCGCCCAGGAGCACCCGGGCCGGCAGCTCATCCTGGACACGCCGCCGACCCGCCAGGCGCTGGACTTCCTCGAAGCGCCCAACCGCATCGTGGCATTCCTGGACAGCGGCGCCCTGCGGATCGCCCTCAAACCGTGGTTCGACCCCTCCGGCCACCTCCGGCCCACCTCCCGCCTGGGCCCCCTCGGCCGCGGCGCCGAGGCCTTCCTCGATCGTATCGTCGGGCTGGAGCTTCTCCGGGACATGGCCGAGTTCTTCCAGGCCTTCGCTCCCCTCTTCGACGGCTTCCGGACCCGTGCCACCGAGGTCCAGGCGCTGCTGCGGTCGACGACGGACACGGGCTTCCTCCTGGTCAGCGGACCCAACCCCGAACGCGTCGCCGACACCCTGTTCTTCGCCCGCAAGCTGGGCGAGGCCGGGTACCGCCTGGGGCCCGTCGCCGTCAACCGGGTCCATCCCCTGGTCGAAGGGCCTCGGCCCGCCGACGAGGCCCTTCGCCTCCTGGCCTGGCTTGGTCGGCGCGACCAGGCCGGTGTCCAGGAGCTCCGGGACCTCCTGGGAGCCAGCCACCCCCTGGTCGCCATTCCCCTCCTTGACGCGGAGCCCACCACTCTCCGGGATCTCTCCCGGCTGGCCGAGCTCTTCTACACGGGTCTGGGATCGACGTGATCGATCAGCCCGGCAGACCTTCCCTTCTGGCTCAAGCGGTTTCCCGAACGCCACCCCCAGGAGCCGGCATGGGATGATCCGGTGGGTTCATGGCGGTTCAGCCGATCGGGGCCCTGGCTCCGGTACTCGGCTGGGCGCAATGCTGCAGATGACATCCCGAATGCCAACTCTCCGGCCCACTCGATGCCTGGCGTATCCGTGGTCGCAGCAGAACGCCGGCAGGATCCGCGGGCTTCATCAGAGCCCCAGGGGTAGTCCCTCCCTGGGGTTCTTCCGGTAGAGCTCGGCCACCCGCCGTGCCGCCTCTTCTCCGGCCGGTGAAACGACCTTGGGCACGGCCACGTGCACCGTGTACAGGTGGTCACCGTAGGCCCTCGTCTTGAGGGAGCGCACGCCCTTGCCCCGGAGCCGGAAGGTCTGCCCCGACTGGGTTCCCGGCGGGATGGTGGCCCGCACGGGGCCGTGGACGGTGCCGACCTCGATTTGAGCCCCGAGGTACGCCTCATCGAAGGTGATGGGGATGGTCGTCCGGATGTCATCCCCCTCCCGCTTGAAGAAGGGATGGGGCCGCACCCTGATC
>CAZXNA010000176.1:0-5183 GCA_964641295.1 uncultured Thermoanaerobaculia bacterium | reverse complement strand
CCTCCGCTCCCCGGGGGCCGTCGGAGAAGACCTCGAGAGTAGGCACCTTGATATGATGTATTTTCCATACCTACGTTGGAGATTCGCAGGTTGGCAGGAGTAGAGCCGGACTGGCATGGGAGCTTGGAGGTTGGGAGCCGTGGTCTTCTTTTCTCGTGATCGTGTACCGATGGACAACGTGGACAGTGCCTGGCTGCGCATGGAGGATTCCACGAATCTGATGACAATCACGGGGATGATGATCCTCGACGGTCCGCTGGATTTCCCGCGCTTCAAGGGGATGATCGAGGACCGGCTGATGATCCACGACCGGTTCCGCTGCCGTGTGACGGAGTCGGTGCTCCCCCTGGGGCGGCCGGTCTGGGAAGAGGACGACCAGTTCACGCTCCGGTACCACCTCAGGAAGGTGGCTCTTGCGGCCCCTCAGGACCAGAAGGCGTTGCAGGAACTTGTCAGTGACCTGATGAGCACTCCCCTCGATCGTTCGAGGCCCCTCTGGCAGATCCACGTGGTCGAGAACTACGATGGTGGAACCGCCGTCATCATCCGGATCCATCATTGCATCGCCGACGGCATCGCCCTGGTCCGGCTGCTCTTCTCACTGACCGACGAGGAGCCCGAGGAGATCCCGGTCCAGCGCAAACGGGTGAAACGGGCGGCCAGGCAAGGCGGGAAGAGCTTTCTCGGTGCTGCCGAGAACCTCATGGACCGGGGCCGCGAGATCGTCATCAACCCGGACCGCATGGCGGAACTGGTCCAGGGAGGGGTTGGTGCCGCGGGTGTCCTGTCCAGGCTGATCCAGCGTCCGGCGGATCCGAGAACCGCTTTCAAAGGCCGGGTGACCATCACCAAGAAGGCCGCCTGGTCCCGCCCCATCCCACTGGAGGAGATCAAGAACATCGGCAAGACCTTCGGCTACACCATCAACGACGTCCTGATGACGGTGGCAGCCGGTGCCATGCGTTCCTACCTGTTGGGCCGGGGCGATCACCTGGAGGGGAAGGACGTTCACGCCGTCGTTCCCGTCAACATCCGGTCCGCCGAGGAAATGGACAAGTTGGGCAACCGTTTTGGCCTGGTGTTCGTGGCGCTGCCCGTCGGGATGGCCGAGCCATTCGAGCGGTTGAAGACCGTTCACAAGCGGATGGAGCGGCTCAAGAGATCACCCGAAGCCGGGGTCGTGTTCAGCGTTCTCCAGCTTCTGGGCTTGGCCAAGCCGGAGCTTCTGGCCTTTGGGGTCGATTACTTCGGGAGCAAGGCGACCCTGGTGCTGACCAACGTCCCGGGGCCCAGGAAGCACCTTTACATGGCGGGTTCCCGCATCCGCAACATGCTGTTCTGGGTTCCCCAGTCGGCCCACATGGGGTTGGGGATCAGCATCTTCAGCTATGCGGGCGAGGTCCGGATCGGGGTCGCGGCCGATGCCGCCCTCGTGCCCAACCCGGACTCCCTGATCGAGCACGTTCACGGCGAGGTCAACGTGCTGATGGAAGAGGCCGCAAGGGCCGGCGCCTGATTCACGCAGGCGGAAGGAACCGGAGCGCGCCTACTTCCACTCGGGGGGAAAAGAGGTGTCGACCTGCTTGGCGGACTCCACCATCTCCTTTGCCGCCTTGGCGTAGGGGAGCAGCTTGAAGAGCTTGCCGCGCTCCAGCTTGAGCTTTCCGCCCACGAGTCCGACGATGGGATCGAGATCTCCGGAGAGGATCTTGCTCCAGGTCGGGGGATCGGCTGCGATGATGTAGGGCGCCTCGTCCAGGTCGCCCGCCCCGGCAACCTTTCCCGAGCGGCACTCGCCGTGCCACAGATCGGCGATGACGGCGCGCTGCTCCGGAATACCATAGGAATCGTCCGCCGCCATCAGGAGAACGATGGCGCCCTCCCACCGCTTGGCGGCCTTGGCGTACTCCTCGTTGGCGTTGATCTTCTCGCACCAGGCCTTGGCCCAATCCTCGGTGAAAATCTCTGCTGCCATTGACGCCTCCTTCTCGTGCGGCAAGAGCATAGCGTATCGGGGAGAGAAGCGCCAAATGGGGGAGGGAGCTCTGGGTCAGGCCTCCTCGATCAGCCGCTCCAGCTGGCCGAGGGCCTGGTCGAGGCGGTCGACGACGGGGGGCGGGGAGGGCCTGGGATCCGTGGAGAGGCCGGCGCTCATCCAGACGTTTCGATTCTCGTCCGCCAGAATCTCGTCGCGGAAGCTGAGGCCGTGACGCTCGAGAATGGGCGTCAACTCACGGCGCCGGAGCTTCAACTGTCTGAGGGTGCAGGTGTAGGCGTGCTCGCAGACCCGCTTCCGGTGGCTGAAGCTGAAGACGTTGGTGAAGAACAGCTCGTAGTCGTCCCGCCGGGGTTCCAGGAGGATGAAGTCGGAATCGGCGTACCGCTCCTCATAGGCTTCCATGCCGATGACGAGGCGGGAGTGGATCAGAGTGCGGAAGGTCTGGGAGAGGACCGTCGGCAGGCCGCGATCGACCAGCTTGCCGCGACGCATGACGCCCAGGTCGACCGCGCGGATGGTGTCCACGGGGACGATGGGGTTGAGGCAGAACACCAGCTCGGCGCCCTCGTCGAAGGCGACCGAGGCGTGGAGCGTCTTGAGCAGGACGCCATCCACGTAGAAACGATCGTCGATGATCACGGGAGGGTAGAGACCGGGCAGGGCGGTGCTGGCCTGGACGGCCTGGGAGATGGGTACGTGATTGAAGCCCGGCTCGCCGAAACGGACGGCCTGGCCCGAATCCAGGTCCGTGGCGATGACGATCAGCTGGGAGTCGAGCTCACGGAAGTCGTCGGTCCTTCCCTTGATGGAGTAGATCCGCTCGAGATACTCCCGCAGAGGCTCATTCTTGAAGATGCCGACGGGCAGGGCCCTCGCCAGCCGTGTCAGGGACTCCACGAGGGTCATGTCGTCCCGGCCCCGGAAGTAGCTCCACATGGAGTCCAGAAAAACCTTGGGGATACGAAAGCCACTCTTGACGTACTCGCCAAGGGCGGGTGTCAGAAAGGTCTCGGGGACGAAGGGATGCTCGCCGGGCTCGGTCTTGACGATGGCGCGGACCATCTGGGCCGGGGTCAGCTTGTTGGCCAGGCAGGCGGCGATGAAGGCGCCGGCGCTGACACCAACGTACATCTCCATGTCGTTGAGGTCGAGGCCCTCGATGGCATCGTGCAGGGCCATGACGGCCCCGATCTCGTGAATGGCCCCCTGGGGCCCTCCGCCGGCCATGGCCAGGGCGATGGCAGGGCGTCCGACCCTACCTTCCGGCCGCCTCATGATCGTACCCTCCGTTCATCGTGTCTGGAGCTCGACTGCTGGAGACGCCGGCCGAGGTTCACGCCGATGGCGCCTTCTTCTTGTTCTTGCTGGACGAGGTGGAGCCCTTGGCGGCGGTGCGTTTGGGAGCACCCTTCCGTGCGGTGCCCTTTCCTGTCGCCGTCTTTGCGGGTCTCCCCTCGGTGGTCTCTCCCTGCTCCAGCTCGGCCAGAGCGCTCTCCAGCTCGGAGAGCCGTTCCTTGAGCCGTTCCATCTCATCCCGCGCCTTGCGGACCGGAGCCAGACGGTCGATGGAGGCCTTAACAAACTGATCGACCTTGGTCTGCACATGACCCACCGAGGAGCTGACGGCCTCCTCGCCGAGGCGGATCAGCTCGTGGAGCAGGTCGTTGGGAAGAAGGGCGGTGCCGCGGCGGCCCTCCTCGGAAATGATCTGGGTCAGAGTCTGGGAGGTGACATCGTCCCCGGTCTTGTTGTCGATGACGCGGATCTCCTGGCCGTGACGGATCCAGCCGGCCAGCTCCTCGAGGGAGACGTAGCGGCTCTCTTCCGTGTCGTACAGCTTGCGGCTTCCATAGCGCTTGATCAAACGGATCATGGTTCTTCTCCTCAGGGCGCCTCGCCGGGCGTTGCCGCTTCGCGGCATCCCACGTCGACAATATACCGCACTGCGGCATTCCTGTCAACCGAAGGGGCGGGAAACCGTGGATGTTCCCTTTCGTCTTCAAGCAGGACGTGGATGGCTCTCGGCCCACGTGCCCCCTTCATCCGGACCGAAGCGGCCCGAAGGGGCGTGAAGTGGGGGAGATCCCTCGGCTTTGGCGCCTTGCGCCTCCGCTCGGGATGACATTCGGCGACGCGAGCGCGGCGCTCGCTGCCTCATGTCACTCCAGCTCGAGGTCGACACGGTTGCCCGAACCTTCCCAGACGCTGACCGTCAGGAGCTTGCCGCCCAGTGCGTCCACCCCGGGCGCGAGACGGCGGGCCAGGTAGAGGGCAAGGCTCTCCGCCGTCGGGGAGGGATCGCCGATCTCGGGGTGCTCGTCGAGCAGCGTTCCGTCGAGGGGTGCCACGACCTCCTGGAGGAGGTTGCGGAGGCCGTGGAAGTCCAGGGCGTACGCCTCCTCGTTGAGGGTGTCGGCGGCGGCGCGGATGGCCACACGCCAGCGGTGGGCGTGGACCTCCTCGGGCTCGCCCAGATAGGACCTCAGGGCGTGGGAGGCCGTCAGCTCGGCCGCCGCGTGGACGATCCATCGGCTCACGACGCACCTCCGGGCGGTGCCGCCGGCTTGCGCCGGCGCAGGAGCACGGCCTCCCGGACGACCGGGACCACGGGGACGTCCTCCTCGGGGACCCCCAGTGCCAGGAGCACGGTCTTGAGGGAAGGGGCGGAGCCCTCGGGCGTCCGGAGCGCCAGCTCGAGCCGGAGCGACCCGTCGTCCCCGACCTCCCACCGGTTGACGGCGGTACGGATCTCGTGGGGCAGCTCCTCGGGACCGGCGGGCCAGGGCCGGTCCGGCAGCACGGCGATTCGGTAACGTGCCGCGTCGGCCAGCTTGCCCAGGGAAGGAGCGCCGGGGAGCAGCGGCGTGACGTTGAGGATCTCGAGGCCGTCGGGGAGCAGCCCGTTGACCGCGTCCAGGTGACGTTGCCGCACGGCGGCCGTGCAGTCCACGTCGAAGCTCTCCGCCAGGCCTTCGGTGCCCAGTGGCAGCGCCGGTCCCATGGAGAGCCGGATGTGGGGGTTGTAGCCCTCGGTGTAATGCACCGGGACGGCCGCCGCACGGAGGGCCCGTTCCAGGGCGTCCATGACCATGCGGTGGGAGAGGAAACGTGCCTCGCCGCGCTTGGCGTAGACGAACCGGTAGCGGCGGTAGACCTCCGGCTGCTGAGGTGGGTGGGGTGGGGT
>CAZXNA010000175.1:0-5213 GCA_964641295.1 uncultured Thermoanaerobaculia bacterium | reverse complement strand
GAAGATGGCCAGGATGAACCCGAAGTCACCAATCCGGTTGACGATGAAGGCCTTCATCCCGGCGACGGCGCACCAATCCTTCTCGAAGTAGAAACCGATCAGCAGGTAGGAGCACAGGCCGACGCCCTCCCAGCCGACGAAGAGGACCAGCAGGTTGGAGCCCAGCACCAGGACCAGCATGGAGAACATGAACAGGTTGAGGTAGGAGAAGTAGCGGGAGTAGGCACGGTCCGACTCGTCGTGCATGTAGCCAACGGAGTAGATGTGGATCAGGAAACCCACGAAGCTGACAAAACCGACCATGACCGAGGAGAGAACGTCCAGCTGGAAGGAGGCGCCGATCCTGATGGTCGCTTCGTGGCCGAAGAGGGTGGTGAAGGTCCCACCGAGCACCCAGTCGTAGAGGCGCACCACGTGGGGATGGTGAATCCCCTTTTCCATCACCCACTGGATGATGGCCGCCCAGCCCAGAAGCCAGGCGGAGCCGGAACCGAGGAGGGCTACCGTGTGAGTGAACGACTTCTTGAGCCCCAGCCGGTTGGAGATCAGGCCGTTGATGGCGGCCCCTGCGAGGGGGAGTAGCGGGATGAGCCAGATGAGGTCGTAGAGCTTCATCTCAGCCTCGCATCTCGTTGGCGTCGTCCAGGGACGCCGTGTCCTTGAGCCGCAGAAGCGCGATGATCAGGCCCAGGCCGATGGCCGCCTCGGCCGCGGCAATGGTGATGATGAAAATGGCGAGAACCTGGCCTGAAAGGTCTGAAAGCCGATCGGAGAAGGCGATCAGGTTGAGGTTGGCGGCGTTGAAGATCAGCTCCAGGGACATGAGGACGGTGATGAAGTTCCTGCGGACCATGACCCCGATCAGCCCGAGGACAAACAGGATGAGCGACAGGAAAACGTAGTGCATGGCACCGATCACTGCTCGGCCCTCCCTTCGCCCCGGTCCAGACTGGCGCTCCTGAGCCCGAAGACGATGGCGCCGATCATGGCCACCAGCAGGACGACGGAGACCACCTCGAAGGGAACCAGGTACTGCCGGTAGAGAAGCCACCCGACGGCCTCGGTGTTCCCGACGATCTTGCCGTCGACCATCCGGAGCGCATCCTCCCCGCCTCCGGCGGCCACCAACTTGCCCGCCAGGAGCCCAAAGGCGATCAGGGCGCCCACCAGAACACCCGCCAGAACCGCCAGGGGTGCCTGGCCGGAGAGGAACACCGCCTCGGGTTGAAGCCTCTTGACGTTGACCAGCATGATCACGAAGAGGAAGAGCACCATGATGCCGCCGGCGTAGACCAGCACCTGAACCGCGGCCAGGAACTCGGCCTGGCGCAGGACGAAGAGCCCGGCGATCATCAGAAAGGTGCCCAGAAGCGAGAGCGCCGAGTGGACCGGGTTCTTGAAGGCAACGACCCCAATGGCACCGAGCACCGCGAGGGCCGCCAGCACGTAGAAGACGATCTGGGCAAAATGCGCCATCAGGAATGCCATCAGGCCACCCCTCCTTCCGCCGCCTTGCCCTGGCCCTTCCGGGCCATGGGATCTTCGGGCAGCCCACCGTCCTTCGGCGGAACGGTGCCCGGGTATGCCTGCACACCCTCCCAGCTCATCAACCTCTCCTTTGTGAAGTACAGGGCCTCGTTGCGCTCGTAGGTGGCCATCTCGTAGGTCTTGGTGGTCAGCCAGACGGACTTGGGCTCGGTCGGGCAGGCCTCCTCACAGAGGCCGCAGAACATGCACCGTTTGACATCGATGTCGTAGCGGTCGATGACCTTCTTCTTTTTCTTCTTCCCGGTTTCGGGGTTTTCCTCCACCTCCGTGTGATCCCGGATGTGAATGATGTCGATGGGACAGGCGGCGGCGCAGAGGTGGCAATCGATGCACCGGTCCACGTCGTAACCGAACATGCCGCGGAACCTGTCCGTCGGCTCCATCCGCTGCTCGGGAAACTGAACGGTCTCCTTCTTCTTGAAGAAATAGCCGCCCGTGAGCGCAAGACCGGCGAACAGGTCGGTGGGGATCAGCTTGGAGAAGAATTCGCCCAATGCCATGGCGTCATCCCTTCAGCAGCAGAACGCCCAGCGCCACGATCACGACGTTGGCCAGGGAAAGGGGCAAGAGCCACTTCCAGCCCACGTGCATCAGCTGATCGAAGCGGTACCTGGGGAACGTCCCGCGGAACCACATGTAGATGAAGATGACGATCGCGACCTTCCCGGCGAACCAGAAGAAGGGCGGGATGATGTCGAGGAAGCCCAGCCATCCCCAGCTGGGGAAGGGCCGGAGCCACCCGCCGAAGAAGAGCAGGGCCACCATGGACCCGATCACGAGCATGTTGGCGTACTCGGCCAGAAAGAAGAACGCGAACTTCATGCCCGAGTATTCGGTATGGAAGCCGGCCACCAGCTCCGACTCCGCCTCCGGCAGGTCGAACGGGTTCCGGTTGGTCTCCGCCACGCCACAGATGAAGTAGATGCCCAGACCCAGGATGCCCGGAAGGAAGAACCACAGGTGGGCCTCCCGTTGGGCCTCGACGATGCGGACCAGAGACAGGGAGCCGGCCAGGAGGATCACCGAGATGATGGCGAAGCCCATGGGGACCTCATAGGACACCATCTGTGCCGCCGAGCGCAGCCCACCCATCAGGGAGAACTTGTTGTTGGAGGACCAGCCGCCCAGGATGACCCCGTAGACCCCGATCCCGCTGACGGCCAGCAGGAAGAGCAGCCCGATGTTGAGGTCCGTCAGGTACGGCACCATGGGCTGTTTGAGCAGGCCGAACAGCGTGGTCTCCGGGGCGAAGGGGATGACCGACCACACGAGAAGGGCCGGCACGATGATCAGCCCCGGGGCCAGCATGAAGACGAACTTCTCGGCCTTGGCCGGCACGAGGTCTTCCTTCACCAGCAGCTTGAAAGCGTCGGCAATGGGCTGGAGCCACCCCTTGGGGCCGACGCGGTTCGGTCCGAGCCGGACCTGCATGTAGGCCAGGATCTTCCGTTCGGCGAAGGTCAGGTAGGCCACGATCAGCAGCAGGACCGCCAGGATGACGACGATCTTGACCAGTGGGATCAGGATGAACTGGGACAGGGGTTGGTCCATGGCGCCTCCCGTCTACCGATCGATCTCGCCGAGGACGATGTCGAGGGTCCCGATGACCGCCACCAGGTCGGCCACCAGATGCCCCTCCACCATGGCGGGCAGTGCTTGAAGGTTGATGAATGACGGCGGCCGGATGTGGCAGCGGTACGGCTGGGTGCTCTTTGCCGTCGTCACGAACATGTAGCCCAGCTCACCCTTCGGCGCCTCCACCGAGGCGTAGACCACGCCTTCCTGTGCGCGGAGCACCTTGGGCACCTTGGCCATGACCGGACCGTCCGGCAATCTGTCCAGGCACTGGCGAATGATTCGTACCGACTGCCGCATCTCCTCCATCCGGACCAGGTACCGGTCGTACGTATCGCCGTTGGTGCCGATGGGCACCTCGAAGTCCACCTCGTCGTACCGGTCGTAGGGGAATACCTTCCGGATGTCCCACTTGACGCCCGACCCCCGAAGCGGAGGGCCGGTCAGCCCGTAATCGATGGCTTCTTCGGCCGAGATGACGCCGATGCCGATGGTCCGTTTCTTCCAGATCCGGTTCTCCGTCAGCAGGGTCTCGTACTCGTCGATGTAGGTGGGAAACGAATCGATGAACTCCGAGCACTTCTCCACCCAGCCGTCGGGAAGATCGAAGGGCACACCGCCGACCCGCATGGCGTTGAGGGTCAGGCGGGCGCCGCAGTACTCCTCGAAGAGATCGAGGATGCGCTCACGTTCGCGGAATGTGTAGAAGAAGGGGGTGATGGCGCCCAGGTCGATGGCATGGGTCGCCAGCCACAACACATGGGAGGAGATCCGCCCGAGCTCCGCGAGGATCATCCGGATGTAGCAGGCCCGCGGCGGAACCGTGATACCCAGGAGCTTCTCAGCTGCGAGAACCAGGCCCTGGTTGTTGGTCGGTGCCGCGATGTAGTCCAGCCGGTCCGTGTGGGGAATGCACTGGTTGAATGTCTCCCGCTCGAACAGCTTCTCCGTGCCACGGTGGAGGTAGCCGATGATCGGCTTGGCGTCCATGATCTTTTCGCCGTCGAGCTTGAGCTGGACCCGGAGAACACCGTGGGTGGCCGGGTGTTGGGGCCCGAAGCTCAGCTCCATCTCCTCCACGTCGAACAGGGGCTCGAGAGGTCCGCCCATCACGCGCCCTCCTTTTCCTCTTCGGCCGTCTCGGGACCGCCGCCCGGCGGGAATACGTCCGGGTAGATGGCCGCCCCCGTGTCGATGCCTTCGATGGGGAAATCCTTGCGAAGCGGATGGCCGTTGAAGCCCTCCCACGTCAGGATCCGCTCCAGATTGGGGTGCCCTTCGAAGACGACCCCGAACATGTCGTAGACCTCGCGGTCCATCCAGTTTGCCGTCTTCCAGACGACACTGACGGTGGAGATGGTCTGATCCTCCCCCACCACGGTCTGCAGCCGGATCCGCCGGTTGTCCTCGAAGCGGTGCATCCAGTAGTAGAGATCGAAACGGCCCTCCTCGCGCTCGGGCCAGTCGGCCGCCGTCAGGTCCACGAGGAAGGTGAAACCCCGCTCCTCCTTGAGGAATCGGCAAATGTCGAGAATCTTCTCCCGTGGCACCTTGACGGTCACCTGCCCCGCGAAGCGATCGGCCGCCTCGACACCGCCTTCAACGCCGTCGCGGAGGGCCACGACGTCCGGATCGTCCGAGGCGTCCTCGTGCACCGGCGGCACCGGCTTTTCTGCCCAGGGCGGCTTGGGGGGAGCGTCCTCCTTGGCCTTGGCGGCGGCAGCTGCCTTGGCCTTGGCGGCGGCAGCGGCCTTGGCCTTGGCGGCCTCGTCCGGCTGTGCCTGCTGTGGGCTCTCCGGTTTCTCCGCTGGAGCCCCGGCGTCCGCCGGCTTCTCGCTCCCGGCTGGCGTCGCGTCCGGCTTCTCCTCGGGCATCGGTGGTTTCTTCTCGTCCGTCATGCTTTCCTCACGAGGCCTTGCGGCGAGCGATGGTCATCCGGTCGATCTTGCGCTGCAGCTGCATCAGGCCGTACAGCAGCGCCTCCGGCCCGGGCTGCACCCCCGGGACCCCGGCCTCCACGCGCATGGTGCCGTCGACGGCCTCCCGCACCGCCACAGGTCACTCAGCGCCGCCGACCCCTCCGCACACGC
>CAZXNA010000174.1:0-5385 GCA_964641295.1 uncultured Thermoanaerobaculia bacterium | reverse complement strand
TGGCCTCGATCCACTTCTCATGGATCTCCACGGTGAGAGCCCTGATCAGGCGCAAGCAGCTCGCAGCGTTGGGGAAGATCCTGATTCGGTTGTGCCTTGGACGACCGGCAGCTCGCCTGCCAGCGCCAGTCCGCGTGCCAGATGGAAGCGCCCATCTCTCGTCGATTACCCCTCAGGCACCTGGCCTCACCTACGCGGGCCTCCATGAGTGCAAACAGAAGCAAGATGGGGCACCCCTCACAGCCAATCGATTCCATCCAAGGAGGTAACTCAGGATCTACCCCTTGATTTCCGCGGCCTACTCAGAGAAGGCCCAAGGACCTTGGGGCACGACGCAGCCCGGCTGCCACGGGGCGGCCTACCACACCAGGGGGATGACGATGGCGGCGATGGTCAGCACGAGGAGCTTGAGGGGGAGGCCGACGCGGACGAAGTCTCCCATGCGGTAGCCGCCAGCGCCGGCGATCATGACGTTGACGTGGTAGCCGAAGGGCGTCAGGAAGGCGCTGGAGGCACCGACGGCCACGGCGATGGCCGCGGCGTGGAGGCCGACCCCCTGCTGGGCCGCCACAACAGCGGCCATGGGGAAGACCAGGGCGGCAGCCGCCGGATTGTCCAACACCTCGGTCAGAAGGGCCGTCAGGAGGAGGATCAGGGCGATCAGTCCCGTCCTCCCCAGCCCGCCCACGGCGCCACCCAGGGCCCCGTGGACCACGGCCGAGGCCAGGCCGCTGTCCACCATGGCGTGGCTCATGCCGATGGAGGCGGCGATCATCACCAGGGCCGGCCAGTGCACCGTCGACCACACCTCGGAGGGGCGGAGCCGGCCCGTGGCCACCAGGACGAGGACGCCGGCCACGGCCGCCGGAAGCAGGGGGACGAGTCCCACGGCCACGGCCGAAATGACGCCCAGGAGCACCAGGGGCTCGGTCCAGTCCTTCCCGGTTACGGCCGCCGGAAGGGCGCCCAGGGAGGAGACCAGGTAGAAATCGCGGGCGAAACGCCAGCGCGCCAGGAAGCCCGCGCCCGCCGCGAAGAGAAGGGTGTCGCCGGGCTCCACGACGATGTCGCCGATCTTCCCGTGGAGCCGCTCGCCGTGGCGGTGGACCGCCAGGACGACGGCGTCGTAGCGCCCCCGGAAGCCGGCTTCACGAATATTGCGTCCAACGATGGGCGAGGAGGGGGAGACGACGGCCTCGACCAGCTCGACGCCCCCGTCCCGGGAGTCCAGGCGCTCGCCCCCGGCGTCCACCGGTTCCAATCCTTCCCCGGCCGCCAGCTCGGCGATCCGGTCCACCCGGCCGACGAAGGCCAGGACGTCGCCGCCCCGGAGGGTCTCCCCGGGATCCACGGGGCTGCGTACGTGGCCCTCCCGCTCGATGCCGGCCACGAAGAGGTTCTCCAGCCTCCGGAGCTCGCTCACCCGGGCGCCGTCCAGGGGGCCGCCCGGCACGATGCCGAGCCAGCCGACGTACTCCCGGGGGTTGGCGTCCAGCTCGCCCAGGGGGTCCCGCCGCTCGGGCAGCAGCCGCGGGGCGGCCACCACCAGGTAGATCAGCCCGGCCACGGCCATGGGTAGGCCGACCATGCCGATCTCGAACAGGCCCAGACCCCGATCCCCGGCTTCCACCAGCAGACCGTTGACCACCAGGTTCGACGAGGTACCGACGAGGGTCAGGAGGCCGCCCAGGGTGGCCGCCAGGCCCAGGGGCATCATCAGGCGGGAGGTGGCGGCCCGGTGGCGCCTCCCCCACTCCCGGACCGCCGGCATCAGCACGGCGACCACGGTGACGTTGGCCATGAAGGCCGACATGGCCGTCACCGGCGCCAGGCCGCGGAGCCCGAGCCTCGACTCGCTATCGCCGAAGAGGATCCTGGCCAGCCAGGGGAGCCAGGCGGTCCGCTCCAGGGACCCAACGAGGACGAAGAGCAGGCCGATGATGGCGACGGCGGGGTTGGCGAAGCCCTCCAGGGCCCGCCCCGGCGAAAGGACCCCGGTCAGCAGGAGCACCCCAACGCCGGCACCGAGGACGAAGGCCGGATCCGAACGCTCGCTGAAGGAGACGGCCACCACGGCCGCCAGAACCGCGAGGGTCAGCCAAGCGCCGGGACCCACGCCCCTCGCCTCACTTCGCCGTGGCGGCGCCCACGTAACCCTCCCGTTCCAGGTGCAGGAGGATGGCCTGAGCGGCCTCTTCCGGGCTCATGTCCGTGGTGTCGATGACCACCTCGGCGTCCAGCGGCTCCTCGTAGGGGTCCGAGATGCCCGTGAACTCCTTGATGATGCCGGCCCGTGCCTTGGCGTAGAGGCCCTTGCGGTCCCGTTGCTCGCAGACTTCCAGCGGCGTTGCCACGTGGACCAGCGTGAAGCCCCCGAGGGGCTCGATCATGCTCCGCACCTCCTTGCGGACGGAGTCGTAGGGCGCGATGGGGGCGCAGATGGCGATCCCGCCGTTCTTGGTGATCTCCGAGGCGACGAAGCCGATCCGCCGGATGTTGATGTCCCGGTGCTCCTTGGAGAACCCCAGCTCCGAGGAGAGGTTCTTGCGGACGATATCGCCGTCCAGGAGCGTCACCGGGCGGCCACCCATCTCGAGGAACTTGACCAGGAGGGCGTTGGCGATGGTGGACTTCCCGGCCCCGGAAAGGCCGGTGAAGAAGACCGTGAAGCCCTGCCGGTGGCGCGGCGGATGGCTTCGCCGCAGCTCCTCGGCCACCTCGGGATAGGTGAACCAGGAGGGGATCTCCCGGCCCTCGGCCAGCCGCTGCCTGAGCTCGGTCCCCGAGATGCTCAGGGTCCGCATCCCCTCCGGCACCTCGTCCACGGGCATGTAGCCGTCCTTCTCCTCCACGTAGACCATCATCTTGAAAGGCACCATGGCGACGCCCAGCTCCTCCTCGTGGCGACGCACCAGCTCCTGGGCGTCGTAGGGACCGTAGAAGGGCTTTCCGCTGCTGTCCGAGCCCGGACCCGCGTGATCCCGGCCAACGATCAGGTGGGTGCACCCATAGTTCTTCCGGATGATGGCGTGCCACAGAGCCTCCCTGGGTCCACCCATGCGCATGGCCAGGGGCAGCAGGGCCAGCTTGACCGTTTGCTTGGGGTAGCGGGACAGGATGGCCTGGTAACAGCGGACACGCGTGTAGTGGTCCACGTCGCCGGCCTTGGTCATGCCAACGACCGGGTGGATCAACAGGTTGGCCTCCACCTCCCGGGCCGCCCGGAGGGTCAGCTCCTGGTGAGCCCGGTGCATGGGGTTGCGGGTCTGGAAGGCGACGACCTTCCTCCACCCCAGGCGGGCGAGTTGCTTCCTCAGCTCGGCGGGGGTCGGCCGGAGCTGCTGGAAGTCGTAGTGGGGAGGCAGCGCGATGCCCTCCAGGCGCCCGCCCACGTACCACGGGCCGGCCACGTTCAACAGGTAGCCGACGCCTGGATGCTCGGGGTTAGCCGTTCCGAAGACCTGCTCGGCCTCGGCGGTCCTGTCCGGCTGCCAGACGTCCTCCACGTGGAGCACGGCCAGCATGACGCCCTCGGGATCCCGAAGAGCGACCCGGGTTCCCGGTTCGAGGGTGCGGGCAAAAGCTTCGGAGACGTCCAGGGTGATGGGCATGGGCCACAGGAGGCCATCGGGAAGGCGCATCTTCTCGACGACAGTCTCGTACTGCGCACGGGTCATGAAACCGTCGAGTGGGGAGAATCCGCCGTTGAGAATCAGCTCAAGATCACAGAGCTGGCGCGGCGTCAGGTCCCACGACGGCCAGTCGCGGGAGGCTTCTTTGATCTCCGCGGCGCGTTCGGGAGAGACCATGGGTTCGACAAGCACACCCCCGTGGGGCGGGTTGAGGTGGTTGGGCATCGGGCGTCGTTCCTCCTTGACGTTCTCCGGGTCCCAGGACGGGAGCGATGTTGTTCCACAATCGGCCAGGATCCCGGATCGGCGGGAAGCTTAGCATTTCTTCCGGGCCGCCCCCTTCCCCACCCTGGAAAAACGGACACCTTTGACCTACATTTCCCTGTCGAGAGGGGACACTCCGGCGAACCCCGCACTTCCCTGGGAGGCATCCGATGGAGCTCGAAGGGAACACCGTCAACGACGTCGGACCCGATCATCCACTCCGCCAGCTCTTCTCACGCCTCGTTTCCCGTGCCATGACCCGGGGCGCCAGGATCCGCGATCCGCGCATCCTGGACTACATCGCCGAGCTGCTGATCCGTTTCTCCGACACCCGGAACCTCTACGCCATCCGCGACGCCGCGGGCCGGCCCCTGCAGGACGTCGGCGAGATGCTCCTGGAGGCCGATCCCATGGGGCCCCGGGGCGGCTTCGGCAGGGAACGGGAGGTCCGGCGGCACATCGGCGACTTCACCCTCTTCTTTCTCGGCCTCTTCCCGGAGCACCTTGAAGCCCACGCCACCACCCGGATTCCCGGCCTCTACGTGGACTGGGCGGCCACGGGCCGTGAGTCCTACCGGATCGTCGCGGCCTTCGACATGGGCCCCTGGGCTGCGGAGGCTGCCGTCTTCAAGCGCCTGGCGGAGCAGTACGACGCCTGCGTGCGGGGCCTCAGGGTCGTCCGCCACGAGATGGACCGCATGGCAGAGCCGGGGATGCAGATGCTGGGCCGTCTCCTGGGCTCGGGCTGATCAACCCTCGACCATGGCGGCGATGGCGCGGCCGATGGCGATGGCCGCCGTGGCCGCGGGCGAGGGGGCGTTGAGCACGTGGACCATCCCCTCGCCGCGAACGATGGCGAAGTCGTCCAGGAGGGCGCCGTCGGGGCCGAGGGCCTGGGCGCGGACCCCGGCGCCTCCCCGGACCAGCTGGTCGTCCCGCAGATCCGGAACGAGCCGCCGCACGGAACGGACGAAGGCCGCCTTGTCGAGAGAGCGCCACTGCTCGGCCAGGCCGGTCTTCCAGTAGCGCACGGCCAACTTCCAGAACCCCGCGTAAGCCAGGGTCGAGAAGGCATCCCTGGGCGAAAAGGAGGTCCTGGAGTAGCCCTCGCGCCTGAAGGCAAGCACTGCGTTGGGCCCCGCCTCGGCCCCACCGTGGATCATGCGGGTCAGGTGAACGCCGAGGAAGGGGAAACTGGGATCGGGCACGGGGTAGATCAGGTTGCGCACCATGTGCGCGGCCTCCGGCGTCAGGTCGTAGTACTCGCCACGGAAAGGAACGATCCGCACGCCGGGCTCCAGCCCACACAGCCGGGCGACCCGGTCCGACTGGAGGCCGGCGCAGCCGACGACGAAGCGGGCACGAACCGGGCCGGACGCCGTCTCCAGAAGGTGGAGATCGCCGTCGCGGCGGGCGGCCAGCACGCGGCTCCCCAGCCGGACCTCCCCTCCTCGGGCCCCCAGCCGCCGAGCCATGGCACGGGTGACCT
>CAZXNA010000173.1:0-5428 GCA_964641295.1 uncultured Thermoanaerobaculia bacterium | reverse complement strand
GGACGGTGGTGTGTGTCTGAGGTGCCGGGACGCAAAGGGGAGGTGGGTTATTGTGGAGGGGTGGATTGGCGTCTTGGGTGCCGTGTGGACGATGAGTGGCCCGCGCCTTCTCGTTTCTTCACCGGGAACGCCAGCGAGCTGGCGTTGAATCTTCCGCTTGACCGGCGCGTGTGGGAGGATGGGGCGATGGGTCGGGAGAGAGGACGGAGGGGGGGGACATGAATGAGCACGGGGGTGGGGTGGTGTCGCCGGAAGAGATGTTGCCGGGGTTGTTCCGGATCGAGTTGCCGTTGCCGGGGTCTCCGCTCCGGTCCATCAACAGCTACGTCATCCCTTCCGATGACGGTGGGCTGGTCATCGACACGGGGATGCTGCGTCCCGAGTGCGAGGGGGCCCTTCGTGCGGGCCTCGAGGAGCTGGGCGTCGACCCGGCCAGGGCGAGCTTTTTCATCACCCACATCCATGCGGACCACTCGGGGCTGGTGACGGCCCTGGCCGGGCCGGACACGAAGGTCTTCATGGGGCGGCTGGAGATCGGGCTCCTGAAGTATTTCGAGAGCCGGGATCGCTTCCTGGAGCTCCTGGAGGAGCGCGGCAGGATGTTCGGCCTCGAGGGTGGTGATGTCCAGCAGGCCGCGGCCCGCCACCCGGGCCTCCGCTACAGCCCCACCAGCTACCCCCCCATGATGCCGGTGGACGACGGCGAGCTCCTGGAGATCGGAGACTACAGCTTCCGGGCCATCGAAACACCGGGCCACACGCCGGGCCACCTCTGTCTCTGGGAGCCCCATCGCCGGCTCCTGATCTCCGGGGATCACATCCTCGGCGACATCACGCCCAACATCACCAGCTGGACCGGCGTCCGGGACTCCTTGGGCGACTACCTTGGAAGCCTGGAGAAGACGGCCGCACTGGGCGCCACCCTGGCGCTACCGGGCCACCGCGGCGCCATCACCGACGTGGCCGGGAGGATCGCCGAGCTGGTGGCCCACCACGCCCGCCGCCTCGAGGAGATCGTGGAGATTCTCCGGGACGGTCCCCAGACCGTCTGTGAAGTGGCCTCCCGCATGACCTGGGACATCGTGGCCGAGGACTTCGCCGCCTTTCCCGTGGCCCAGAAGTGGTTCGCCTGCGGCGAGGCCTCCTCCCACCTGGATCACCTGGAGGCGCTGGGGCGAGCCCGTTCCTCCGGCAGCCCGCCGCGATGGGAGCTGGCCGCGTGACGGTCACTACGGGAGCAGCTTGCCGTTCTCGTCGTCGTCGTCCTGGGTCCACTCGACGTCGATGACCTCGGGTTCGGGACCGGCGAAACGTTTCCGGAGGGCCTCCTTGACCCACCGGCGAAGCACCCCGCGGACGGGGGGCGCCAGCAGCAGGAAGCCGGTGACGTCGGTCAGGATGCCCGGGGTCAGGAGCAGGATGCCGGCGGCGAGGATCAGTGCGGCGTCCATCAGCCGGTCCGCGGGCATGTGACCGGCGTCCAGCTCCTCGCGGATGGCCCGGGCCGTCCGCAGCCCCTCGTGCCGGGCCAGCCAGGCCCCCAGCACACCGGTGAAGACGATGATGCCGACGGTCGGCAGGAAGCCGGCCGCCTCGCCGATCCGGAGCAGGATGTACAGCTCCGCCAGGGGAACAAGGATGAACGCGGCGGCAAGCCAGCCCAGCATGTGGCGAGGATAGCACCCATGAGCATGAGCGACGGTTTCAGCATTTGATCGAGACGGAAAAAGAACGCCAAGACGAAGAGAAGAAGGGGTATGCGGCCGAGGATGGGATTTCTCGTGTTGTCGTGGATGCCATGATCCCGGCGGGCGGTTCAATCCTTCTGACTCATTCACCTGGAGCCTTTGCGGCATTGCGTTGAAACGTCTTCTGGCCGGGCAGTGTCACGATCCGCAGTTCCTCCATGGACGAGAAAGAGCGCCGGCGGGATGCCGGCGCTCTGGAGAAACCGATGTGCGGACCGGTCAGAACACGATCAGCGGGAGCATTCCCGGTCTCGCCAGGGATCCTGGGTTGCCGCCTCCGGCCTCCTGGCGTTGCTTCCATTCCTCGCGGGAGAGGACGGTCACGGGCTCGAGCCCGGCGCGCTGGAGGGAGGAGTTGAGGGCGGCCAGCTCGTCCTCGACGAGGGCGTGGAAGCGTTCCTCGGCCTTTTCGAGCTGCGCTTCGAGAATGGTCTTCCGGTCGAGCTGGGAGTCCGTCGGGCGGCCGTCGTAGCGGTTGACGGCGCCGTAGAGCTCACCCAGCTTCTCCCGGAGCTTCTCCTCGCCGGTGATGGCACCCTTCTTCGTGGCGACCAGCCCGGTGCGGAGGCCCTCCAGATGGTTCCGGGCGGCGTCGAGGCGCCGGCGAAGCCGTTTGGAGCGTACCTTCTGGACGCGGGCAGCCGCCTGGTCCCTGGCGTCGCTGACGGCATCGATCAGGTAGGTCAGACGCTCAAGATCGCCGTAGAGGGCCAGGGCCGTCCGCTGTTGGAAGGCCCGGTCGTCGGCGGAGCGCGGGGAGCGCGGATCGGCCACCAGGGTCACCGTGCCTTCGAGGATTCGCTTGCCCTTGATCAGCTTGACCGTGTAGGTCCCCTCGAGAACGCGGGGGCCCTGCATGGCCGGAACCAGGCTCGTGGCGGGCGGCACCTTGGGCGGCGGGAGGCGCATGGGCCAGGCGACCCGGTTGATCCCGACCCGCTTGCTGCCGGGGATCGTCGTGATCAGCTTCCCGTCCTGCCCGTAGACCTCCACCTTGAGGTCGCCGAAGAGGTGGCGCTTCCTGAGCCAGTAGGTGATGACGGCCTCCTCGCGGGGGTTGTCGCCCTCGAACTCGTCGTCGCTGGTGAAGGGCCACGAGACCCCCTTGATGGGCATTTCGGCGGGACGGGAGGGGAGGAGCGCCACCGGCGAGGCGATGGTCTCGGGCGTCAGGGCGCGGATGGGGGTCAGGTCGTCGATGATGTAGATCCCCCGGCCGTGGGAGGCGACGACCAGGTCGCCCTCGCGCTCCTGGATGACCAGATCGCGGACGGAGACCGGCGGCAGGTTGCCCTTGAAACGGACCCAGCGCTTTCCGCCGTCCAGGCTGATGAAGAGGCCGTGCTCGCTCCCGGCGAAGAGGAGGCTGGACCGCTTTGTGTCCTCCTTGATGACGTGGACGTACCCCTCGATCCCGTTGGGGGTCAGAGCCTCCCAGGTGCTTCCCAGGTCGGTGGTCCGGTAGACGTGGGGCGTCATGTCGCCGTGACGGTGCCCGTCGAAGGCCACGTAGGCCGTCTTCCTGTCGTACCGGCTGGCCTGGACGCTGGAAACCCAGGTGCGCCCGTCCAGGCCGGGGACGTTGGGGGCGACGTTGCGCCAGTGGGCGCCACCGTCCTCGGTGACCTGGAGGTTGCCGTCGTCCGTTCCGACCCAGATCAGCTGGTCGTCCAACGGCGACTCGGAAATGGTGTAGATGGTTGTGTTGTTCTCGGCCGTCGAATTGTCGATGGTCAGACCACCGGTCTCATCCTGACGCTGGCGCGCCGGATCGTTGGTGGTCAGGTCCGGCGAGATCCTCTCCCACGAATCGCCGCGATCCCGCGAGCGGAAGAGGTATTGGGCCCCGGTGTAGATGGTTCCGGGGTGGTTGGGGCTGAAGGCGAGGGGGGTGTTCCAGTTGAAGCGCAGCCTGGTCTCCCCCTCGCGGGCGTAGGGCTTGATCTCCTTGGTTTCCCCGGTGGAACGGGACACGCGCAGGATGTTGCCCCCCTGGTATTCGGAGTAGATGACGTTCTCGTCCGAGGGGTCGGCCATGGCCCAGAAACCGTCGCCGAAGCCCACCATCTTCCAGTCGCAGCGTGCCACGGAGCGGTCGCCGCGGGAGGGTGCCATCCACGATCCGTTGTCCTGGAGGCCGCAGTACACACGGTAGGGAACGGCGTTGTCGACACTGACGTGGTAGGGCTGGGAGATGGGGAGGTTGCGCATGTGGAGCCAGCGGCTGCCCCGGTTCGTGGACAGGTAGGCCCCGCCGTCCGTGCCGATGAAGAGACGATGGGTGTTGGTCGGGTCGATCCAGATGGCGTGGACGTCGCTGTGGACGGACCCGCCGGTGCCCGTGAAGGTCTTGCCGCCGTCCTCGGAAACGCCGAGGCGCCAGCTGGCCTTGTAGACGGTGTTGAAGTCGTTGGGGTCGACGGCCAGGTGGGCGAAGTAGAACGGCCGGTCCTGGACGATGCCCGACGTGCTTCGCTTCTCCCAGTGCTCGCCGAGATCGTCGGAGCGGTAGAGGGCCGTCTCCTTGGACTCGACGACGGCATAGACGGTGCTGGGCCGCGATGGGGCGACGGCCACGGCGATGCGGCCGAGCTCCCCCTTGGGAAGGCCGTCCTCGAGGCGTTTCCATGTCTCGCCGCCGTCCGTCGAGCGGTAGAGGCCGCTCCCGGGGCCGCCCGAGTTGAAGAAGGACGGGCTCCTGCGGAACTGCCACATGCCGGCGTAGAGGATCCGGGGCTCCTGGGGATCGGCCGCCAGGTCGGAGCAGCCGGTGTCTTCATCCACGTAGAGCACCTTCTTCCAGCTCTTGCCGCCGTCCGTCGTCTTGAAGACGCCGCGCTGCTCGTTGGCGTTCCAGAGGTGGCCGGTGGCGCAGACCCACGCCGTGGCGCTGTCCTTGGGGCTGACGACGATGCGGGCGATGTGCTCCGTGTCCTCGAGACCCAGGTGTTCCCAGGTCTCACCGCCGTCCCGCGTCCTGTACACGCCGTCGCCGACGCTGACGCTGTTGCGGACCCAGCTCTCGCCCGTTCCGACCCAGACGATCTTGGAATCGCTGGGATCGACGGCGATGGCGCCGATGGACTGGGTGTGCTCGTCGAAGACCGGCTTGAAGGTCAGGCCGCCGTTGACGGACTTCCAGACGCCGCCGCCCGCCGCGCCGACCCAGAGGGTCAGCTGATCGCCGGGCACGGCGGCCACGGCGGCCACGCGGCCGCTCATGAGGGCCGGTCCGATGGCGCGGGCCCGGATGGCGCCGAAGGTGTCGGAGGTGATCTTGACGCCGCCGCCGGCCGCGGCCGGCTGGGTCAGGGAAAGCGCGGCCAGCACCAGCAGGCCGCGTCCGGTCAGTTTGCCGATCATGTGATGCTCCTTCCCAGGGTGGCCGAGCCGCAGCATGGCCGGCTCGCCGCACGTCGTTGGAGACGGATCGTTGCCCTGGAGGTGACGTGGCCGTTCTGCACGTCAAGGCCGCGCGTCCGGACCTCCCTCCTCTTTCGTCCCTCTTTTCTCTTCGCTTTCCTCACCCCTCACCCCTCACGCTTCACTCCTCGGCGCCCGGGTCACTTCCCCTTGCCCATGTCGGGTGCGGGCGTCGGCCTGGTCGCGGGCTGGGTGCACGGTCCTCGCTCCCGGTTACCAGGAGACCCCTCCTGTGCCATACGTATGTACTGCACCTG
>CAZXNA010000172.1:0-5457 GCA_964641295.1 uncultured Thermoanaerobaculia bacterium | reverse complement strand
GACCAGGGCCCTGGCCACGGAGCGGGACCGCCTCCGCCGGGCGGCCGCAGAAAAGCTGGACCGCGTCCTCGGCGAGATCGAGCGGGCGGCGAAGGAACGGCGTCACCTGGGCCGGCGCCGCCGGGAGCAGCTGCGGGCCGAGGCGCTGGACATCCCCGTCTCCGGCGAGGGCGGGAGGACCGTCAGCCTGACACCCCAGCCGGGGGACCCCGTCCGCGTGCCCTCCCTCGGGGGCTCGGGAACCCTGGAGGCCGTGCGGGGCTCCCAGGCCCGGGTTGCCATCGCCGGCAAGCACCTGTGGGTCCCCCTGGAGCAGGTCCAGCGCGCCCCCGGCGCCCGGCCGCATCAGAAACCGGCCGGATCGGTCCACATGGAGGTCGAGCCGCCACCGGCAACGGAGCTGGACCTGCGCGGCATGGATGCCGAGGGGGCCCGCGAGGAGCTGGAGCACGCCCTGGACCGCGCCATGGCCGCTGGCACGCCCATGTTGCGCGTGGTCCACGGGCACGGCACCGGTACACTGCGGAAGATGGTCCAGGAGATTTGCCGAAACCACCCGGGCGTTCGCTCCTTCCGGCATCCGCCGGGACAGCGTGGGGGGACGGGCGCCACGGAAATCGTTCTCGGCGGGGACGACCGTGAGTAACCTTGACCTGGGTCCCGCCTCCGTCGCCAGGGTCCGCGAGGCGGCGGACATCGTCGACGTGGTCTCCGACCACGTCAGCCTCAAGCGGCGCGGCAGCCGCTGGATCGGGCTGTGCCCCTTCCACCAGGAGAAGACGCCGTCCTTCTCCGTCGATCCCGAGCGGGGGCTCTACTACTGCTTCGGCTGCCACGCAGGGGGCGACGTCATCCGCTTCGTCATGGAGCTGGAGAGCCTCTCCTTCCCCGAGGCCGTGGAGTCCCTGGCCCGCCGATTCGGCGTCACCCTTCCCGACGCGACGCCGGGAGCCCGGGCCCGCCGTGACAGCGGCGAGCGCATCCGGGGAATCCTGGCCGAGGCCCAGGCGTGGTTCCAGGAACGGCTGGCCAGCCCGGCCGGGAGTGCCGCCCGGGCCGAGCTCGAGCGCCGCGGTTTCGGCCGGGAGAGCTGGGCGGAGTTCGGCTTCGGGTACGCCCCCGACGCCTGGCGGGAGCTGCTGGAGCATCTGTCCAGCCGGCATCCCGAGGGGGCGATCCTCGAGGCCGGTCTCGCCGTGGCCGGGGATCGCGGCAACCCCTACGACCGCTTCCGCCACCGGATCACCTTTCCCATCCATGGCAACGACGGGAGGATCATCGCCTTCGGGGGCCGCGCCCTGGGCGACACCGAGCCCAAGTACCTCAACAGCCCGGAGGGCGTGCTCTTCCACAAGCGCTCGACGCTCTTCATGCTGCACCGGGCGCGGCGGGCCATGTCCGACGCCGGCCACGCCCTGGTGGTCGAGGGCTACTTCGACTGTCTCTCCCTGCACCGCGCCGGCTTCACCCAGGCGGTGGCGACCCTGGGGACCGCGCTGACCACCGACCACGCCCGGATCCTCCGGCGGCTGGCCCCGATGGTGCTCCTCTGTTATGACGCCGACTCCGCCGGACGGCGTGCCGCGGCCACCGGCGCCGGGATTCTCCTGGAGGCCGGCCTGGAAGTGGCCGTCATCGCCATGGAGCCCGGCCAGGATCCCGACGACGTCATCCGTGAGGGGGGTGAGGACGCCTTCCGGCAGCTTCTTGAACGGCCGGTCCAGCTGATCGACTTCCTCTGCGCCGAGCTTCCCGATGACCCGGCCACCCGCCAGCGGGCGGGCATCGAGATTGCCCCGCTGATCGGAGGCGCCCGCGACCCTGTCACCCGGCTCCAGCTCATGGAGCGGCTGGCCCGCCACCTGGACCTGCCGGTCGAGGCCGTTCGCGAGTACGCCAGGCGGCGCCACCCCCGCCAGCAGGGGCCGCCGGCTTTCGGGAGACCGCCGGCGACGACGCAGCCTTCCATCCCCTCGGGCGAACGGGAGCTGTTGCGGATTCTGATCGAGTGCGAGCCCGAGCTTCGCCGGAGTGTCCTCGGTTGGCTCCGCCCGGAGCTTCTGGAAAGCCCCGAGGCCCGGAGCCTGGTGAGGGCCATCGCCGAGCGGGCGGCCGACGCGCCTGCCGGCCGTGCGATCCAGACGCTTCTGGAGGACGCCGTGGACCCCACCCTCTCCCCCCTGATCGCCGAGATCTGTCTCAGCGAGAAGCCCGATCTGACCGAATCGGGTATCCGCGCCCAACTCCGGCTGCTCTTTGCGCGCCAGATCCGCCTTGCCGCACGGCGCCTGCAGCGGGAGATCGAGGCCGCCGAGGCTCGTGGCGATATGGACGAAATGCAGCGGCTTCAGGCGGAAAAGATGGCTTTACGGCAGGAAAGGCCAGAAATTTGACGTCCTTCGGCGGACACGCCCTTGCCAAACGACCCTTAGGGACCCATATTTCCCTGTTGTGATGCGATTCGTCGAGGAGGCGATTATCGCGAAACGAGCACGGCACAACTCCCGTACCGACCCGCCGCCCAATAATCCATGAGCTTGGGGAAGGTGTCGAGCTTTCGGTGTGTTGTGACACATGCGGCCTGGAATGGGGGGCTGTACCAAGCGTGTCCAGGTCACGATCCAAGAACGGGGGCTGAGACGCAGTTATGCGAGCGTTACAGGAGGCAACAGGCGTGTTGATCGAAGAGAAATACCCGGAGCTGGGGAAGTTGATTCAGGCGGGCAAGGAACGGGGCTTCATTCTCTACGAGGAGCTGTACGAGAAACTTCCGGAGGAGGTGACGGGAATCGCTGAGGAGCTCGACGAGATCTACATGCGCCTCAGCGAACTGGACATCGACGTCACCGAGGGTTCGGCTGTCGAGGGTGAGGGCCAGGAGGGCGAACGTGTCCGGGCCGCGGCGGAGAAGGCGGAGGGCGAGGACGACAAGAACGCCAAGCGTGCCGCCACGGTCCAGTTGGAGAAGACCAACGACCCCGTACGCATGTACCTGCGCGAGATGGGGACCGTCAAACTCTTGGACCGGGAGGGCGAGGTCGAGATCGCCATGCGGATCGAGGCCGGCGAAGCCCGTGTCTTCATCGCCCTTTCCAAGGAACCGGAACTGCTGGAGCTCTTCCTCCGGACCAACGAACGTGCACGCCGCGAGCGGCGGAACGTCCGGGAGCTGCTCAGAACCCAGGAGCTGGAGTTGGAGGACAAGGGCGAGGCCCGGGTCCTGGAGACCCTCCAGATCTTTCAGACCATCAACTCCCTGGACGACGAGTCCCGGGAGCTGCGCAAGCGGCTTCGCCGTTGCAACAAGGAGGGCAAGCGCTACCGGGAGCTTGCCGAGAAGATCGAGGCCAACCTGGCCGAGATTGCCGTCCTCGTCCGGCGCGTCGACTTCACGACCACCACTCGAAACCGGCTGCTGACCTTCCTCAACGAGGTCGAGCGGCAGTTCTCCATTCCCGTGCGGACCATCAACGACGACCGGAAGAAGATTCAGCACGAGCGCAACAAGGAGCGTCGCAAGTTCTACAACGACCGGATCGAGCGGTACGAGCAGGAGCTCGAGGAACTGGAGGACCGCTTCCGGGTTCCCTACGATCGCCTCAAGTCCCTTCTGGCCGAGGTGCGCCGCGGAGAAGCGGAGACGGACCAGGCCAAGCACGAGCTGATCGTCGCCAACCTCCGGCTGGTCGTCTCAATCGCCAAGAAGTACACCAACCGCGGTCTCCAGTTTCTGGACCTGATACAGGAAGGCAACATCGGCCTGATGAAGGCCGTCGACAAGTTCGAGTACCGCCGCGGCTACAAGTTCTCCACCTACGCCACGTGGTGGATCCGCCAGGCCATCACCCGGGCCATCGCCGACCAGGCACGGACCATCCGTATTCCGGTGCACATGATCGAGACCATCAACAAGCTGACGCGTACGACGCGGATGCTGGTCCAGGAGCTGGGACGGGAGCCCACGGTTGAGGAGCTGGCTGAGCGCATGGAGATGCCCGTGTCCAAGGTGCGGAAGATCCACAAGATCTCCCAGGAGCCCATCTCTCTGGAGACTCCCATCGGTGAGGAGGAGGACTCCCACCTGGGCGACTTCATCGAGGACACCAACTCGGTCTCTCCCATCGATGCCGTCATCATGCGGACCCTCAAGGACCACACCAACAAGGCCCTCAAGTCCCTGACGCCCCGGGAAGAGCAGGTTCTCAAGCTGCGCTTCGGGATCGGCGACGGCACCGAGCATACCCTGGAGGAGGTCGGCCGGACCTTCAACGTCACCAGGGAGCGGATTCGCCAGATCGAGTACAAGGCCCTGAGGAAGCTTCGCCATCCGACCCGCGCCCAGCTCCTCAAGCCGTTCTCGGAGGGTCAGGAGTAGGGGTCTGCGGCTTCACGGGTCGCGCCTGCCCCGAGGGGGGTCCCGTGGAGGCCCCGACGGCCTGCGATGGTCGGCACCTGCTCCGCTGCCGCGGCGTCCGGTTCCTTGGGGGCCGGAAGTACCCGCAAGGAACCGCCGTCCTCCTCCGGCGGAAGCAAGGTCACGGCAGCCGGCGCCGCCTGCAGGGCTCCCGCCGGAGAGCGTTGCATGGCCTCTTCGGGGCCAAGCGACCCTTCGGAAAGTGAGGTGGCCGTAAGGCCAGCCTGCACCCCCCTCCGACCGCCCTGGCCACGGCCACATGTTCACTTTCCTGCAGGGGAAACCCAGCTTCGCGTTTTCCTTGCGGTGCTAATGCCCACCGAAGCTCGCTCCTGAAAACGCGAAAGCATGACACGTGCCGTTACACTCCTTTGCGAACGCTGTGGGATGTCCCTGTCTCCCTCCCACGGAGCACATCTGCAACGTTCGCCAAGCGAACGAACTCCCATCCGCCCTCTCCCCGCCCTCGGCACCCCTTCCGTGGAAGTGCGGTATACTCGAAGAGGAAAGGAGGGACGATGACCACCGTCCGGGCTACAGTCGAGGTTTTCGGCCAACGGCTCGGACTGCGGGCCGATGGGGACGTGGAACGCCTGCAGGAGCTGGCGCGCTACGTCGACCAGAGGATGCGCGAGGTGGCCGATCGGGCCTCCAGTGTGGACACGGTCAGGATCGCCATCTTGACCGCCATCAATATCGCGGACGAGCTCTACAGAGAGCGCGAGACGAATCAGGACGCCCGGCAACGGGAGATCGAAAACCAAGCGGAACGTCTGGTGCGGAGACTTGAAAAGGTTCTGGAAGATGATGGAAGTCGTAAGGTAAACTAGGAAAAGGAGGTCCCTGCGCGGTTGGTGATGAGCAGAACTATTGTTGAACCAACACCTATTTGAGGGGTTGCCGGGTTTTGGTGCTCCGTGGAACACTGGACAGGCACCCACCTGTGGTCACGCAGGTTCAAATAGGCTTGCTCACACGGCCGTAGCGGGGGCCTCCCCTTATACCATCAACGGCCTTCACAAGTTTTTCGTCCCCTCGAGCTG
>CAZXNA010000171.1:0-5510 GCA_964641295.1 uncultured Thermoanaerobaculia bacterium | reverse complement strand
CCATCAGCTCGGGGGAAAGGCGCTGTGCGGGAATGCTGATATGGTGCCAGCGGCCCCAGAGATCGCAGAATTTGAGGTCGATGGTCTCAATGGAACCATCCCGGATCAACACCTGCGCTTCTTCGAATTCCTCGCGGGACCAGGACATGGGCACCTTCCTCTTTGTTGCTGTCCAAACACCGTTCGCGAACCGGCCGGCGAACGCCGATGCTACCACGTGGGAGCCGAGGGAACGTCCCAAACAGGTTGTTGTAGACTCGGTTCGTTCAACGACGAAAGGAGCCCAACATGGCCACAATGTCACCGCCGCCCGGAGACGTACCACCCCCGCCGCCTTCGGCCTTCGGGGCGGGGCCACCCCCTCCTCCCGGAGGACAGGTTCCCCCGACACAACCCCCTGCGGCCTCATTGCCGTGGGAGGATCCCCAGGTCCCCTTCCTGGACGCACTGGTGGAGACCGTCAAGCTCTTCATCATGCGCCCGGAAGAGGCCTACCGGCGGATGGCCCCTTCGGGCCCGCTGGGCCGGCCCATTCTCTACGCCGTGATCCTCGGCTGGATCGGCACCGCCGCCGGCCAGCTGTACGGGCTGGCCCTTCGGGGAATGTCCATGAGCTTCCTGCCGGGCATGAGCAACATGAAGGGCTTGGAGCTCCCCATGGCGGCCGTTTTGGGCATCGTTGTCCTGGCGTCGGTTTTCATCATCATCGGCCTGTTCATCTGGTCCCTGATCGTCCACCTGTTCCTGATGATCGCCGGAGGCGCCCAGCGGGGCTTCGACACCACCTTCCGCGCCCTTGCCTACGCCGCCACGGCCCAGCTGGCGCAGGTCGTGCCCATGTGCGGCGGGCTGGTGGGAACGGTCTGGTCCATCATCCTCCAGATCATCGGCGTGGCCGAGGCCCATGGCACCAGCCGGGGTAAGGCGGCCTTGGCCGTGCTCCTACCCCTGGCCCTGTGTTGCGTCTGCGTTGGCATCGTCCTCGCCTTCTCGGGCGCCGCCGCCATTGCCGCCCTTTCGGGAGCCGCACACAACTGATGACCTGGCGCACACCGCGGTTGGAGGAGCGCCAGCTGGCGTGGATCTGGGGGGTGAGCTCGATCTCGGTCCTTCTCCTTCGTCCGCTGTGGCCCGACCTGGTTCCTCTGCTTCCCCAATGTGTTTTCCACGGCTTGACCGGATGGCCCTGCCCGACCTGCGGCACCACGCGGGCTGCGCTGGCGCTCCTCGACGGTCATCCCGTGCAGGCGCTGGCCTACAATCCGCTGATGACCGTCCTCGGTTGCGCATTCATGGCCGGTGGGTTCCTCGCGCCCATCTGGTCGCTGACCCGCCTGCCGCTGCCCGTCATTCCTCCGGCTGCCTGGAAGCCCCTGCGTATCGCGGCGGTCCTGGTGATCCTGGCAAACTGGGCCTACCTCATCCTCTCCGGCCGTTGATTGGGGCGTTGCGCCATCCTCTCAAGCGGTCAGTAACTGTTTAAGCAACCCCTATATTCTTATATATGGAAAAGTGAATACACTTGACAGAATCCCTGGTTGAGCATATTTTCACAAGCGGACGATGGGTCGCTCGCTCAATCATATGATTGCGCAGAGTCTCCCAAACAAGATCCAAGGAGGTTCACATGCGTCTCACAGGAAAGATCGCAACGGTGATCGTTGCCGGCCTCGCCGTCATCGCCATGAGCGGGCTGGCCAATGCAAAGGACAAGAAGATGGACGGGAGGGCGCTTTTCAAGGAGTACTGCAAGGTCTGCCACGGGACGGACTCCCCCAACGGCGAGTACACCCCCATGACCCTGATCCAGGATCAGTGGGAGGACTTTTTCGACAACAACTATGTCGACACCCACAAGGACGTCGCCGATGCCAAGCACGGGGACAAGAAGGTAACGGACGTCATCACTCCGGAGATGCTCAAGCAGATCAAGAAGTTCGCGATCGACCATGCGGCCGACTCCGAACATCCCATGACCTGCGGCTGATAGTGGTCCCGGCGGTGCCGCGTTCCCACGTCGTGCCGCCGGATTCTTTCAATCAGGACAGAAGGAGGAACGATGCGTAAGACCGTAGCAATCCTGGCCCTGTGCAGCCTCCTGGCCGCCGGTACACTTCAGGCGCAGACCTCGGATCCGGCCGTCCAGGAAATCCAGCAACTCCGGCAGACGATCCTCGACCTTCAGCAACGTCTCGACGCGCTGGAGAAGCAGGTTACCCACAACGCGAAGAAACAGAAACGGACGGAGAAGGTCGTCATGAAGAACCAGCGCAAGACGGCGCTGGACCGGATCAACTTCAGCGGAGACTTCCGTTTCGAGGCCAACGGAATTAGCACGAGCATCCCCGATTTCTACAACGGCATGACCGTCCAGAAGGGCATGGTCGACACCATGTTCTACATGGGCGCCACCGGCATGCCGCCCCAGAGTCTCGATGATGTCAACCAGTTCATCGCCCAGAACTACTCGCAGTACCAGTACTTCCTCAGCCAGCTGACCTTCGATCAGCTCAAGAACGCCGTCGGCCAGATTCCGCCCGAGATGTTCGGCCCTCTGATGCAGATGCTCCTGCCCTCGGCCTACACCAAGGGTTACGACTATGACAACAGCATCATGTACACCAACCGCCTACGCCTCAACATGGACGCCAAGGTGTACAAGAACGTCAGCTTCCACGGCCGGCTGTCCATGTACAAGGTCTGGGGCGACTCGACGGGAGTCCAGATCTTCAACGGTCAGTCCAATAGCCTCAACATCGACGGCGCCACGACCGGCGTCCCCAACTCCGATGTTCTCCGGGTCGAACGGGCGTTCTTCACGTGGAGCGACATCGGTGGTGCGCCCGTCTACCTCTCCCTCGGCCGCCGTCCCTCGACCAACGGCCCGCCGCTGAACCTCCGCCAGAACGAGATGCGCGGCGGAACGCCCATGGGCTCTTTGATCGACATGCAGTTCGACGGCCTGACCTTCGGCTGGCATGTCAACCAGGATCTGGGCACGACCTTCCGGTTGTGTTACGGCGTCGGCTTCGAGTCCGGCTTCGGCAACGGGGAAGTTGCCCGGCCCAACAGCAACTGGCTGGACGACGCCCCCTTCCTCGGTCTCAACCTCGATGCCGTCAACACGGACAACATGCTGATCCAGGCGACCCTCGCCCGGGCGTTCAACGTCACCGACGGTTTCGGCGGTCTTGTCGTCATGCCCGTGGACCCCGTCAGCGGCAACCCCGTCCCGGCCCCCATGGTCATGCGCTTCACGCCCTCGGCCAACCTGGGAGACTTCGACATCGGCGGTATCCTCCTGCAGCGTCGTGACGGACCCCTCGACTGGTTCGTCAACCTCAACTACAGCAAGTCGCACCCGGACAACGTCACGACACCCTTCGGTGGCCTCCTCTCGGATCCCTTCGAGACTCCCGAGAGTCACAGCGGCACCATGTGGTACGTCGGCGCCAAGTTCAACTTCAACGAGGATCGCACGGCCATCGGCCTTGAGTACAACCACGGCTCCAAGTACTGGTTCAACTTCACACCGGCCCAGGACGATCTGATCGGCGCCAAGACGGCGACCCGCGGCGACGTGTGGGAGGGTTACTTCTTCCACAAGATCAACAAGAACTTCCAACTCAAGCTGGCCTACATCAACTATTCGTACGACTATTCGGGCTCCGGCTGGCACCTGGGCGCGCCCAAGAAACTCGACTCGACGCCGATCCTCGGCTTCCCGACCTACAAGGACGCCTCCATGTGGACCCTCGGCCTGATCGCCCGCTTCTGAGAAGGGAACCATTCCAATGATTCGACGGATTGTGCTGGCCGCCTGCACCCTCGCCCTCGTAGCGATGCCGGCGTCCGCCAAGAAAACGTACTCTCATCAGAAGTACTTTGAGCATTACGAGGGAACCAAGACCTGCTTGAAGTGCCACAAGAAACAGGCGCGGAGCTTCTTCCACTCCCAACATTACCAGTGGAAGGCCACGGCCAGCAATGTCGTCGGGGCGAAGGACAAGAAGCTCGGCAAGATCAACATGATCAACGACTACTGCACGAACCCTGTTCCCATGTGGATCGGGGAGTACAAGAACAAGGACGGCAAGATCCTCGAGGAGGGGTGCTCCAAGTGTCACGCCGGCAAAGGCCTGCTCCCCACGGAGAAGATCTCCGACGAGCAGCTCCTCAACATCGATTGTCTGATCTGCCACGCGAGCGGCTATCGCCGCAACATCTACGAGAAAGAGGGTGGCGGCTGGGAGTGGAAGCCCATCCTGTGGAAGAACACGGTGGGGCTGGACTCGGTGTCCAAGCGGATCAGTCTCCCCACCCGCACCATGTGCCTCCGCTGCCACGCAGGTTCCGGCGGCGGTCCCAATTACAAGCGCGGTGATCTCGAGTACGAGCAAACCGACTGTGACGCGGACTTCGACGTTCACATGGCCAAGGACGGCAACGACATGCAGTGCATCGATTGCCACGCCGGTGACGACCACAAGATCCCGGGCCCCGGCGCCGACATCGCCGGCAGCGAGATGCCGGAAAAGAACATCCTGTGCAACAACGAGGATTGCCACGGCAACGAGCCCCACGAGCAGGAGATTCTCAACCGGCACACCAAACGCGTATTCTGCACGGCCTGCCACCTCCCCGTCTTCGCCAAGAAGGACCCGACCAACATGACCCGCGACTGGTCGAAGGGTCATTTCATCGAGGAAAAGGGGAAGTACGGCTACACCGCCACCTTCAAGAGGGAAGTCCAACCTGTCCTTCGCTGGTGGAACGGCGAGACCATCCGGATGCAGGTGGCCGGCCAGCCCGTCCAGAAGAACGCCAAGGGGGAGGTCATCATGGCGGTCCCCGTCGGCTCCAAGGACGACCCCAACTCCAAGATCTTTGCGTTCAAGGAGTACCACGCGGTGCTTCCGGTTCTCAAGGACAAGCAGTGGCTCTTGCCCATCAAGACCGGCTATTTCTACGTCACGGGCGACATGGATGAGGCCGTCCGGCAGGCCGCCGAAGAGTTCTACGGCGTCAAGGACGCCCAGTTCGAATGGGTGCCGACGATCCATTACATGGGGCTCTTCCACGAGGTCTCGCCGGCCTCCAAGGCCGTCGGATGCCTCGGCTGCCACAGCGGCGGCTCCAGGATCGACTGGAAGGCACTGGGCTACGAGGGCGACCCCATGATGGCCCTCCTGCAGAAATCCCACTGACCGAAGCGACACCCTTCATGACCACGGGCGGGCCTTTGGGCCCGCTCATTTTTCTTGCCCGCCTGCCCGGTCTGCGTGACCGGGTCCCACCCACTGGCTGCGTACCCCTTTCCCGGAGCCGATCGAAGCGCATCGGCCACGGGACGGTGAACCGTCCCACGGGGGATACGGGCGCACGCCTGTAACGAGAATCCCCTCCCCCGACCGGGGTGGCGAAAAGCCCGGCAACCTTCCGGATCATCTTGAGACGGTAATGTCCTGAAGGTTCTGCAAAAAGTTGAGAGGGCCATGAGGTTCCAATAG
>CAZXNA010000170.1:0-5551 GCA_964641295.1 uncultured Thermoanaerobaculia bacterium | reverse complement strand
ACGGAAGGCCTTCAGGGCAGGGAGCGGAGGACCCGCACCATGGTGACCGGCCGGACGGAGGGATGGTCCTCGAGGCCGAGACGGTGAACGATCCGGACCGGGGCCCTGTGGAAGATCAGCCGGGCTTCCACGCGGCGGGCGCCGTTGGGAATCGTGTAGGCGAACGTCCGGACTTCGTGCCGGCCCAGCCG
Source organism: uncultured Thermoanaerobaculia bacterium (assembly GCA_964641295.1). Lineage (GTDB taxonomy): Bacteria > Acidobacteriota > Thermoanaerobaculia > Thermoanaerobaculales > Sulfomarinibacteraceae > JAADFK01. The sequence goes on along the minus strand of CAZXNA010000170.1, from coordinate 5,360 downwards.
GGTGTCCCGGGCGACGGATGCGGCCCGCCACGGCGGGACTGGCGCGTTGCCCTGGGCATCGGCGAAGACCCGGGAGAAGACCTCCCGATGGGACGCGAGGGTTCGCCCCCCGGCGTCGAGGAAGGTGATCACCAGGTGGACCTGCCGGAGGGCCGAGCCCGTCGGCAGGCCGTGGCCGGTGCCCGTGTTGAGGACGGTGGTACGGAGAACGCTCCCCGCGGTGTCCAGGCTGACGGCAGCGGCCTGGGAGAGCAGCCGCGGTGAGGTGCCCTCGAATCGGTGGCCGGCAGGACCCATATGACAGTCAACGCAACCCGGGCCTGGAGGGTAGGCACCCGCCTCGAGACCTGTGGAACAGAGCGTGACGCCGCGGGGGTTCTTCAGGACGGCGTGACAGGGTTCGCAGACGGCCCCGGAGGCCAGCCGGCTCGTGGACTCCAGGGGATGGGGAGCGCCCTCCGCGACACGGGGCGCGAGAACGGGAGTGTCCGGGTCCACGAGCAGGCGCGCACCGCCTTTTTGAGCCGGGACACCCTGGTGGCAGGCGCGACAGTCGACGGAGGAGGTCCGCCCGTGGCCGGCCGCTAGGGCCACGGAGTGGCAGCTTGCACAGAGCTTCGCCATGCCCTCGCCCTTCTCCCGGATGGCCCAGGACCGCATGGCCAGATAGAGGGGATCCTCCAGGGAACGGGCGTGGAGGGAGCCTTCCCACTGCTGCCGGACCTGGTTGTGGCAGGTGCCGCAGGCCTGGGGCAGGGACCCGGCAGGGTTGACGCGGCTCCCGGGCCCAGGAGCGGCGTGGGCTTGGGCCGTGGCGAGTGGAAACAGGGTGGTGACACCGATGATGAAAACGGAGAGCACCTTGTTGGTCAGATTCATGAAGTGATTGTACCAGCGGTCGATACCAGGCCTGCCGGTTCACGTTGAAGTCCCCACCTCTGGGCCGGCTGGCGGGGCGTGGCGCAGCGCCGACAGGGTTGCCAACTGGGAGGAGTTGCAGGACGGCTGGACGGTCACACCCGTGGAGGCTGCGTCCGGTGGGCCGGTGTTCCGGGTCTTCAAGACGGGTAACGTCCGACAATGCTCGGCAGACAGGCCGCCGACACCCGCTGTGGCCCCGGGCGGTAGAGTAGAATCGAACAATGGGGCAGGAGGAGACCGATTTTCCCTCGTTCGAGGAGCTTGCTCATCGCTACGCTCATCTGATCCGGGCGGTGGTCGGGCGTGTGGCCGGCGGCCAGGCTTCCGTGGTGGCGGAGGACGTGGAGCAGCAGGTGCTGGTGGCATTGTGGAAAGTCACCTCGGGTGAGCAAGAAATCCACCATCCCCCCTCATACATCTATAGGGTGGCGGTACGGGAAACCGTGCGGGTCCTGCGAGGGGAACAGCTGAGAAGGGAACGTGCCGATGTGTTGGCGAAGGAAGCGGGCGGACGGGTCCGAACCCCGGAGGAGCTCGCGGCCAGCAAGGAGCTGGGGGCCCACGTCATGGACTCGTTGAAGACGTTGTCGGGAGACCGGCGTCGAGCTGTGCAGGCTCATCTGGCCGGTTTTTCGGTGAGGGAGATCATGGAGATGTTCGACTGGACGTACAACAGGGCGCGAAACCTGATCGCACGTGGAATGGTGGACCTGCGGCGGGGTCTGCGCATGAGGGGTATCGATGGTTGAGCTGGCGCGACTTCGTGCGGCGTACCGGGAGACCGGGCCGGTTGAGTCGGGCCACCTCTCCGACGAGCAGTGGGAGCGGCTGGCCTGCGACGAGATGGATTCCGCCGAACGGGAGTCCGTCCTCGAGCACGTGCTTTCCTGTTCGGAGTGCTCGGAGGTGTACCGGGGGGTGCTGGCGGTCAGGATGGAGGCCCACACCTTCGACAACGGGGCGCCTCGCCCAAAATCTTCGGCCGATCCGGCACGCGGGTGGAGATGGAAGGGGGTGGTCACCGGCCTCGCTGCCGCAGCGGCGGTGATCGTTGTATTCCTCGTCGTGCGCCCGAGCATTCAGCCCAGCGCGGTGAAGCCGGGCGGCTCCGAGACGGTCACGCTGCGGGCCAGTGGAGTGCTGGCCAAGCCTGTTCTCATCTCGCCGGTGGGTGAGGTTTCCGGAATCCCCGGGGAGCTCTCCTGGAGGCCGGTCGAAGGAGCGCGGGGGTACCTCGTCGAGCTCCTCGATGCAAAGGGCGAGCTGCTCTGGAAGAGCGAGGAGCTCGCGGTCACCGGGACACCATGGCCACAGGTTGTCCACGCGGCCCCCGGCCGCTACTACTGGAGGGTTCTGGCCGTTCCCGAAGGGGGAGGGAAAGCCGTGGCATCGCATCTCGAGAGCTTCGAGATCGGGATCAGCGCCAGTCGCCCATGACCTTGAACGCTGCCCAGTGGAAGGGGTGCCGGGCGTCGAGGGTGGTTCCCTCCGGAGGATCGATGGGTCCCGCCAGGAGCTCTTTCCGGGCGTTTTGAAGCGCCATCGCCGTGTTCAACCCCCCCACCAGCCCTGCGTAGAAGCGATCCATCAGCACGGACGTCGAGCGGTCCGGGATCGGCCACCGGGCGGCCACGACGGTGTCGGCGCCGGCGACCTGGAAGGCCCGGGCCAGGCCGAGCACACCCTCTCCTCCAACCGGCTCGCCGCGTGCTGTGGAGCATCCCGAAAGTGTGACCACGTCGGCGTCCAGGTGAAAAGCGTCCATGATCTCCCATGCGTGGAGCACGCCGTCACGGCTGGGCGGGTCCCCGGACGCCACCGGCATGGAAAGGAAGAGGGACGACTCCAGGGGGAAGCGCCCATCGGCGCGCGCGTGGACGGCCAGGTGGAGGTAGCGTGCGGTACCGCGTAACGACCGCAACCGTTGCTCGGTGGCGTCGCGCCCAAGGTAGAGGCGCGCCTCGTCTCCGAAGCGAGCGGCGATCCAACGGACCTCGGACCGGGAACCATCGAGCGGTCTCAGGTGCAGCGCCCGGACGGCTTCCGAGTCCTCGGGGTAGTCGGGATCACCGAAAGCGACCATCCTGGTCCCCCTCTGCGTCGCGTGCCGCCGCGCCTTGAGTGCCATGAAGACGCCTGCTGACGGATCGAAGAAGACCGGTTTCCATTGCCCGAAGAAGCGGACAGGTTCTCCCGGGAGGACAAGCACTGCAAAGGGAGCGTCGCGAAGGGGACCGTCGGGGACGATGAGAACGAGGCGGGCCGGTGCGATCGCCTCCATGGCGGGCGCCAACAACAGACCCCACAGCCTGCGTGCCTGGGTGATCAGAGCCGGATCCACGGTGTCGACGGTCCGGCCGCGGGCGATGAAGGCACAAAGGATGTCGATGCGCCGTTTCAGCTCCTCGAACCCGGCCGGGATGACAACGGTGCGGAGGGGGATTCCCGAGCCGGCGGCACCGGTGACGAAGAGCAGGGTCTGCTCCTTGCCCACGACGTAGGAGAGGAGCACGGTGCCGGGGTCCAGCGCCCGCCGGACCTCAGCCAGGGTTGGGGAAGTGGTGGCGCCCAACACAGACAGCCGGGGTGCCGCGGCTCGAAGCTTGCGGGCCAGCCGATCCCTCCGGTCCTCGAGATTCCGGAGCTCCAGGGCGGTCTGGGATTCGTCTGGCACACCGGGTGCTGCGGCCCGGCGTGCGAGATTCGCCCGTGCGCTGTCGATCTTCCGGATGATCCCGCAGTACGAGATCCAGAGAGACCCCGGGACGCCTGCGGGGATCGACCCCGCGCCGACGAGCATGGCGCGAAGGGCCCTGGCCCTGGCCCTCTCCATGAGGTTGAACGCCTCTTCTTCCCGGTTCTCCTCGACGAGGAGCCTTGCCAGCGAGCCATAGAACAGGTAGAACCTGGCGCCGAACCGGGATCGCTCGTCCTGGGAGAGCTCCAACGTCTCTCCCCTCCGTTCCGCGATGGCGAGAGACTCCTTCCAGAGGCGCTCGGCCTCAGGTCCATGGCCGGCTCGTCTGGCCAGCTCGCCCTGGAGGAATACGATGTCAGCGACTTGCGGACTGCCGGGAACGATCCGTTCACGGATCTCCCGGGCTTCCGCGTAAAGCCGTTCGGCCTCGGAAAGCAGTCTCTGCGCGGTCGCCACCATCCCCAGCTCGGCGAGCGTGTTGGACAGGGTCAGGGAGCCGGGCGTGATGGTGCGCTTCAGCTCGAGCGCCATCTCCAGGTGCTCCCGGGCGGCATCGAGCCGGTCCATCTGCCGCTCCACCACTCCGATGTTGTTGAGGCTTGCGGCGACGTCGGCGCCGCCGGGGTGGAGGCGCTTCCGGATCGCAAGGGCCTCGCGGTGATAGAGGAGCGAGGTGGAGAGGTCGTCCTCCTTCATGGCCACGTTGCCCAGATTGTTGAGTGTGCCGGCGACCTCGATCCCTCCGGGTCGGCAGGCGCGGTAGATCGCCAGCCCGTCGAGGTACGACGACCGCGCCTCCTGGTACTGGCCGAGCAGCTTGGCCACCAGCCCCAGATGGTTGTAGGCGTAACCCATCGGCGGGCCGCCGGGTGCCAGCCGCTCGGCCGCTTCCAGCTCGCGACGGAACAGCTTCCGGGCCTGCTTGAAGTCTCCCTGGTGGAGTACGGTGCGCCCGAGAAGACCGAGCACGCCGGTCAGCAGGGGAGACTCGGGCCCAAGCTCGTCCACGATGGCGAGGGCCTTGCGGCTCGAGGCCTCCGCCAGGTCGTAGCGCGATCGAGCGTACCGGCAGGATGCCAGTCCGTGGAGGGCCCGGGCCGTCTGCATCCCCTCACCCTGGAGCGCCCGGTAGATGGCCACGGCCTTTTTGGCCTTCGCCCCGTGGAGGCGATGGGCGGTCCGGCAGAGCTGGAGCAGGGTGAAGGCCAGGGCGGGTGAACGGTCGTCCACGGCACTGTGCAGCTCCAGGGCCCTTGCGAAGGCCCGCCCCGCAGCCGCTCTCCGGCCCGACTGGAGCAAGGCGTTTCCCGCACGCTCCCAGAAAACCGCACGCAGGCTCGGGGGGGTGATCAGGGTGCCGCCTGCGCGAAGCTCCTCCCGGGCTTCTTCCCCGCGCCTGGCCTGTGCGAGGACGACGGCAGCCCGCAGTCGGCACCAGGCGGCGGCCACCGGCCGGTCTCCCTTCGCCAACCGCAGGGCCGCCACGCGCCACTGCGACACGGCGTCATCGACCTTCCCGGCCTCCATGAGCTTCAGGGCCGCATGGTGAAGCGCGAGGAGTTCCGGCCCCAGGACGGGGCGGCTTTCCACCGCCCAGGAGCCGGGTGGGACGGACGGCCGGCGGCGCCAGAAACCGCGGCGGATTTCGAGAACGATGGAACCACGCGGCGCCTCCTCCTGCTCCACCGTAACACCTCGCCGTGGTGCACCTGGTGGGGAGGGGGTTGGTGTGGTAGAGGAG
>CAZXNA010000169.1:0-5669 GCA_964641295.1 uncultured Thermoanaerobaculia bacterium | reverse complement strand
TCATGATGCTCTTCGCAGGTGGTGTGCGTTTGACGTAGTGCACAACAGAAGACTGAATACGCTGTCTTCCGTAGGTTCGTTTGTTTGTTGCAAGCAGAAGACGGCATACGATATGCTCAGGAGTCGCGTGGGCTCGGAGATGTGTATAAGCGACGGGCCTCATCGCGCCCTCGGTGTAACGGCGTTCCTCAACCCTTGCTCGATGATCTCCGTCGTTCGGCCGAACGAAAACCGTTCGCGCACGAGGGACGCCGCCTTCGTTCCCAGATCTGCGAGGTCCTCGGGTCGCGACAGCAACTCTCGAAGGGTGCTGGCCAACGTGTCGGCCGACGGGTCCTCCAGACAGAATCCGGTCTCGCCGGGAACCACCGTCTCCCTGACACCCCCTTCGCAATCTGCAAGGACCGGCGTGCCCTCCCACAGGGATTCCAGGGGAACGAGGCCGAAGGGCTCGTTCCTTCCCAGATGGACCGTCAGGAGTGCACGACGATACAAATCGCGTAGCTCGGGTCCGGGAATGTTCCGGCGCAACTCGGCATGGCCACTGGCAACGAGGGGCGTGAGCTGCTCCTCGATTGGTGACCTCAACGGTCCGTCGCCGACGAACACGAGCCGAAGTCGTTCTGCTCCCGTCTCCTGCACAACCTTCCGCCACGCCCGCAGCATGGTTTCCGGACGCTTCTCGGGTGCCAGCCGTCCGACCCAGAGGACGATTCGATCCTTCTCAACATTCTTCAGAGGGAGTTTGGGGTCGAAATGTGGGAGAAGAGGGTAGGCCACGGTGGATTCTCTTCCGTAAATGGCGTTGACCCTCTGAGCTGTGAAACGGCTATTCGCGATGATGGCGGCAGTTGCCCCCACGGTTTCACGGTCCCATTCTCTGAGGCGGTTCTCCCATTCCTTCGTTCCCACGAGCCTTCGTGTCAGGACCAACCGGAGGTGGCTCGAGAACCTCCACAGGGCTCGATGCGGCCCGAGTCGATACAGGTTTCGCAAACTCTCCAGATCCGTGGATGGCACGGATCCGAGGGTGGAGGGCTCACTCTGTGTGTCCCACAGGAATCGTGGAGGCTCATGACAGTACCAGACGAGAGCGGGATTGCCGTGGGAGCACCTGACCCATTCCCCCGCCGGATAGTTATGGAAGAACAGGACATCATGCTCCTTCCAGTGTGGCTCCAGGTGGCGTCCGATGGCGATCCAGTCCCATGGGCCCGACAGGACACCGCCGCGCCCGTGGGCGACGACATGGTACCTGGCGGTCTCTCCGGGAGGATCGGTCCACCGGTAGGTGTAAAGGACGGCTCGGACTTCACCCCTGGACGCCCATGTATTCAGGAGACCATGGATGAACCACTCGGCGCCTCCCCATGACTCGAAGGTCGGATGGAGGACACCGACGGAGAGGGGGCGACTCATCTGCGGTTCCCCTTCATCCTTGAAGAAGAGAAGTTTGCTTTTCCACCAAAGAAGGGGCCTGAGAACGATAGAATCGTCGTGTGGATTTCCTCAGCGTTGGCTTCGACGCCCGGGCGGCTCTTGCCGATCCTGATCGGGGTCTCGGACGTGTTGCGAGAGAAGTCGTGGAGGCTCTCCTCCAACATTCCGAGATCCGTGTGACGGTATTTGTCCCCGGTGGCATGCATGCTCCCGAGCCATGGTACCGGTCGGCCACTGCGGTCGTCCAGTTGCCGCAGCCGCGAAGGGGGGCGTTTCTGTGGGACGGGCCGGTGTGGCGGTGGGTGCTCGGACGGCATCCGATGGACGTGTTGCACCTACCGGCGTGGGGCGTGCCACCCGGGATTCCGGTTCCGGTGGTGGCGACGTTGCACGACGTCATCCCCCTGCGTTTCCCGGAGGCGATCCCGGCGCGCGGGATCCGGCATCGGGCGGTGCAACGGCTGGGGACCTTCGGCCGCGCCACGCTGGTCCATGCGGTCTCCCGTGCGACGGCCCGCGATGCCGTTCACGTCTTGGGGATTGATCCAGGTCGTGTCCGCGTGGTTCACAATGGTGTGGCGTGTCCCGGGAGTCCCGGACAGAACGAGGGCCGCCACGTTCTCTACATCGGCGGCGCAGACCCCCACAAGCGGGTCGACCTTCTCCTCGAAGCCTGGTCGCTTCCGGAGGCGGAAGGTCTGCCGCCCCTGATGGTTGCCGGTGCCGCCGCCGCGCGGCCGGACGCCGTCACCTCGGCGGGGCGTCATCCCGGCAGGATCCGGCTGGCCGGGCCTGTGGATGACGAGGCGCTGGACCGGTTGTACCGGGAAGCCATGGCCGTCGTGCTGCCGTCCCTCTGGGAGGGCTACGGGCTCCCCGTCCTGGAAGGGATGGCCCGGGGCGCGGTGCCGGTGGTCACGGCAAGGGCCTCCCTTCCGGAGGTCGGTGCCGATGCGGCCCTCTACGTCCCCGCAGCGGCCGGGCCGGAGGCGTGGCTCGAGGCGATCCAGCGTCTGGTGAACGATCGCGATCTGCGCAGTCGGCTGTCCCGGCGGGGCCGGGAGCTGGCGGCCGGGCGATCGTGGGACGCCTGCGCGCAGGGATTGATCGAGCTCTATCGAGAGGCGAGTACGCGTCGGCGGACTTCCCCTTCCTGATAGCGGAGAAGCATCTCGCGCCGTTGCAGTGCCTTCACCCAGGGAACCGGGAGGTCGGCGAAGGGGTTGTCCCGTTGCCGCATGACGAAGAGCATGACGAGGTTGTCGAACCAGCTCGTGTCCCGATGGAGGACCCGGCCGGCCCGGTACTCGACCCAGGGAAGGTCGTCCACGTGGGGGGGGATGTCAGCCGTCCAGATGGTGGTGGCGGACGGGCCGAGAATCAGATCGGACGCGAGCTCGAGGGGGGTGGCCATGCCGGCGATCTCGAGGGAGGGCCCCAGTCTGGGGTCGTTCAGCGCTTCCCACCGCACTGCCAGGGGCCCGGGCTCCACCTGGCCCGTGACGACGGTGAACTCGTTGACCGTCGACAGGTCGTGCCAGACGGCGGTCCGGGGAAAGACACGGTGGAAGGCCGAAAGAATCCGCAGGTAACTCTCCTGGTCGAGGGAGTAGAGCGGCAACCACATGGACACGACGCCGCCCGGGTTGAGGTGACGTCGGCACAGCTCGAAGTACTCCTCTGTGTAGAGAGCCCCGTTGCCCGAGTAGACGGGGTGGATGGAGTCGGAGAGGATGATGTCGTAATGCTCCCTGGAGGCCAGTAGGTAGTTCCGGCCGTCGTTGACGATGACCTGGACCCGGGGGTCCCGGAGCACATCGTGGTTGATGGAACGGAAAACTCGACTGGACGTCCGGAGCACTTGCGGCGAGATCTCCACGACATCGATTCGTTCGACGGGATGGAGCGAGACGGCGTAGCAGGTGCCGCCGGAACCGAACCCAACGTGGAGGACGGTCTTGGGTGAATCGGCCAGGAGGAGCGGGATCTGACCCTGCATCTGTTGAACGGCCAGCAACGAGGGTGAGTCGCCGGCGACGTTGACGCCGTTGACCTCCAGGGAACGCCAGCTCCCCCGTGCATCGTGATACCTCAGGACCATGGCCGTCGACGCGACACCCTCGTGGAGCTCCAGAAGCTCCGCGTCGCTGGCCGCCTCGGCCCGCTCCAGGATCCACGCCGGGGGCAGGAGGAACCACACGGCGGCAAGGCCTGCAAGAATGGCCCAGGGGATCGCACGCTTGAGCAGCCGGGGTGTCAGGCTCGCGGCAACCCCCATGGAGCACAGGGCCAGGAGCAGAAGCGTTCGCTGACTTCCCATGAAAGGGACGAGGATGAATGGGGCGACGATGGCGCCGAGAATGCCCCCCGCCGTGTTGGCGGCGGCGACTGCCCCGGCGTGCTCCCCGTCGGAATGGCAGCCCGGATCGGCAGCCGTCGCAAGGGGAAAGGCGGCACCGAAGAGCATGGTGGGCGGGGCGAAGAGGATGAAGACTCCGGCGAAGAGAACGAGCTGAAGTACGCCGAAGGTGTTCTGGAGGTGGAAAAGGCTCGGCAACAGGGTCAACGCCCTGTCGGCATAGCCGAGGGCGACCACCTGGAGGAGGAGGACGGCGGCCACGGTCAGCTCGACGGCGGCAAGGACATTGCGGGGTCTTCGAATCCTCCGGCCCCAGGCTCGGACGGCAAGACTCCCAAGGGCCAGTCCAAGGAGGTAGACGGCCAGGAGGATACCGAATGCGTACACCCGCGAGCCCAGGTGCAGGACGAGAACTCGCACCCAGACCAGCTCGGCGGCCAGGGCGACGAAACCCATGAGGCCGGCCAGTAGCAGGAAGCGCCCGCGGGGCCGGATTGCAGCCTCATCCCCGGCGGGCCGGGCGCCGGCGGATGCCTCGGCCAGGGGAAGATGGCCCTCGATGGAGATGGCCGTGCCGGCGACAAGAACGCAGACCATGGCAGCTGCGGCCAGGGAGCCGGCCTCTCCAAGGCGGGGGAGGAGCAGGTAGGTGACGATGACGACCCCGGCCACCGCGCCCAGGGTATTGATGCCGTAGAGGGCCCCGACGTTGATGGTCAGCCCCCGGCCCCGGAGACGTTCGACGAGCAGGGGGAGGGTCAGGCCCATGAGCACCGTCGGCAGCGCCAGGGTCACCATGGCCAGCAGGAGGCGAAGGGCGATACCGGCGGCCAGGTGACGGCCCAGGTCGGGGCCGAGACGGGAGCCGACGCCCAGGAGGATTGGCAGGAGGGCCGGGGAGAGGGCGTAGAAGGCACCGATGGCCGCCTCGGCCAGACCGTACCACCGGAGGTGGCGTCGAACCCGTGGCGCCAGCCGGCCGCCGAGCCATGCGCCGAGGGCCATGCCGCCCATCCAGACGGCGACCACGGCGGAGGCGGCCCATACGGTGTTGCCCAGGACGAGGCCCAGCATCCGCATCCAGACGATTTCTCCCACCAGTGCCGAAAGGCCCGAGAAAAAGAAGAGAACGATGGGTAGAACGGCCATGTGGTGCCCTCCGGGGGCTTATGATGCCACGTCAGCCGTCTCGGTGCTCGTGCGCCGTGTCGAGGACCACGCAACCAGTGCCAGGAGGAGGGTCAGGAGGACGGCGCAGCCGGAGAGGACAGGCGTCAGGGGGAAGCCCGGCGGGCGGTATCGGCCCTGGAGCCGGTGGGTCCCCGGCGGGATCGGAACGAGTTGGAGGATCCCCGGCCCGGAGGTCGGCACGACGGGACGGCCGTCCAGGGAGAACCTCCAGCCCCGAACCGGTGGCACGGCGAGGCTGAGCCACACGGAGCCCCCCGTTCTGACGCCCACGTCGAACCGTTCGGGCTGGGGCCGCATGACCGTGACGGTGGCCGGCGCCATGGAGACATCCCTGGCCGGTCTGGCCGTCCACGCAGTGATCCAGGGGCGGGCCCGGCTGTTGGAGATCAGCCACATTCCCCCTTCGGTCCGGATCGGCCGAAACCCCTGTCCGGTGGGAGGGGCGTTGGCCAGCATCATCCACGGAGCCGCCAGCGTATCCAGCCACCACCTTTCCAACGGACCACGGTCCGCGTGGTCCAGATGCAACTGAAGCCGCCGGTGGATCAGCGGTGCATCGCTTCGAACCAGGGAGGCCCCGGCGTCGAGGTTGTGGTACCCCTGGGGCCACAGGCTGAGGTGCTTCTCCGCCCCGGCCAGCCACGCCCGGACGGGTGCCGATGGCGGGGGCGTGTAGACC
>CAZXNA010000168.1:2096-5685 GCA_964641295.1 uncultured Thermoanaerobaculia bacterium | reverse complement strand
CCCTTCTCGTGAGAGTCGTTGGTCCGCACCATCCACCAGACATGGCGACGCTCGGTGTGCGCAGGGGGCCGAATCGGCCCCACCCTCTCCCGCCCCCCCGCCCACGGGGAACCGGCATCTCAGGAACACCCCCGGCCCCTGAGATCCCAGGCTCCGAGGGTGGCAGAGCTGAACATCCTGCGTCCACATCTCATTCGCGATATTGTTCAAATGTCTCATGTACAAGAACTTTGCTACCATGGCTCATGGTACGGGAGGTTCCAGATGAAGGCAGCCGAAGAGCTCATCGTCGGTTCCCTCCGGTTCAAGAACCGGATCCTCATGGCCCCGCTCAAGACCGCCTGCGCGGAACCGGGAGGCGTCGTTTCGGACCGGACGCTTCAGTTCTACAAGGGCGTTGCCGCCGGCGGCGCCGCCATGATCATCACCGAGCCCATGGCCGTCCGCAGCTCGGGCCGCGAGCACCCGAAACAGCTCGGCATCCACGAGGACCGTTTCCTGGACGGTCTCGGGGCCATCGTGGCGACGATCCACGAGGAAGCCTGCCTCGCCTGCTGTCACCTCAACCACGCGGGACGTGCCGCCAACCCCAAGGCCAGCGGGGGTCCTCCCCTGGCACCGAGCGAGATCGAATGTCCCGCATCGGGTCAGCAGGCCCGGGCCCTGACCATCGCCCAGATCGAGGACATCCTCGAGGGCTACCGCCGCGGCGCCTGCCGCGCCTGGTGGAGCGGCTACGACGCCATCGAGGTTCAGATGGGTCACGGCTACCTGGTGGCGCAGTTCCTCTCACCACGGACCAACCACCGGGGGGACCGGTACGGCGGGTCTCTGAAGAACCGTCTTCGCTTTGCCGGCGAGGTCCTCGACGCCGTCCAGGACGGGATGGACGGCGAGCTCCCCATCATCGTCCGGATCTCCGGTGACGAGATGGTCGAGGAAGGGCTGGGACCCGGGGACCTTGAGCCCCTCTTCCGGCTCGCCGAGGACAGGGGCGTGGCCGCCATTCACGTGGGAATGGGTTCGGCCTGCGACACTCCCCCCTGGTATTACGCCCACATGGCTCTGCCCATGGAGCCCCAGGAACGCGCCATCCAGCGCATCGCCGAGCTGACCGACCTGCCGCTGATCGTCGCGGGCCGCATGGGCGAGCCCGAACGGATGGAACGCCTCCTCGAGGGCCCGGCGAAACTCGTCGCCCTGGCCCGTCCCCTGGTTGCCGACCCCGAGCTTCCGCGCAAGGTCGTCGACGGACGGCTCGACGAGATCATCCTCTGCGGCTCCTGCCTCCAGGGGTGCCTCTTCCGTGTCAAGCAGGGTCAACCCATCGCCTGCATCGTCAACCCCGAGGTCGGCCGCGCGGAGCCCCTTGCCCCGGCTCCCGAGCCCCGCCGCATCCTGGTCGTCGGTGGGGGCCCCGCAGGCATCGAGGCGGCCATCACCCTGGCCCGGCGTGGCCACACCGTGGCGCTCTACGAGAGGGAGCAGCACCTGGGCGGCCAGTTCGCCCTGGCCCCGCGGGCGCCCGGAAAGGAGCGCATGCGCCTCCCGCTGCAATCGCTGATCCGCAGCCTGGAGCACGCCGGCGTCGAGGTCCACACGGGGATCACGGTGACCCCCGAGCTCGTCGAAAAGGAACGGCCCGACGCAGTCGTCCTGGCCACCGGCGCCCGGCCCGTGGAGCTCTCCCTTCCCGGCATGGAGACCGCCCGCGTCCTGACGGGGACGGCCTTCTTCGAGACGGAACCCGACGTGGGCCGCCGCGTCCTCGTCATCGGCGGCGGCATGATCGGCATGGAGGCCGCCGAGCACCTGGCGGAGCTGGGCATCGAGGTGACCGTCGTCGAGCTGCTCGAGGAGATCGCCCGCGACATGGAGCCCGTGACCCGCAAGCTCCAGATGCGTCGTCTCGAGCAGCTGCCCATCAGGGTGATGACCTCGACGCGGGTGGAGGCCGTTGGACCGGACGGCATCGACGTCCGCACGGCGGATGGCGAACGGGAGACCCTTCCCCCGGTCGACACGATCATCGTCTCCGTCGGGACACGGCCGGCCGACGAGCTGGCCGCCGAGCTCCGGGATCGAGGCTTCGACGTCCACGTGGTCGGTGACGCGGACCACCCCGGCCAGGTCATCGGCGCCGTGGAGGGCGGCTGGAAGCTGGGCACCACCCTCTGACCGAGGAACCGCTCGCCGAACACAACGCACACCTACTTGTGACCTCCGACACGTACGGATCCTCTCGTGGGATGTCCGAATCTTCATCCTTCCGACACTTTCAGGTGAACACGCCCGGCATGGGCGTCACACGAAAGGGAGGAACGGATGATGAAACGCAACACCATTCGACTCGGGATCATGATTGGACTCCTCGTAGCTGGACTCGCCGGAACCGCTGACGCCGGCGGCATGGTGCGGCAAGCACGGCACACGCAACGCGCAACACCGGCGGCCAAGGCCATTGCGGCCCTCTCTCCAATCGGTGCAGCCACGGGCTGGGGCCGGGTGAAGATCGAGGAACAGACACAGATCGATGGAACGCTGAAGCGAGAGGTGACGGCAGAGCTCTTCAGTCTTGATCCCTCCGCCGAGTACACCGTGACGGTGGACGATGTGATGCTGGGGCAGGTGTTCACCGACGCACAGGGCTGGGCGGTTCTCAAGCTGGAGTCTCCCAGCACGGAGTTTCCACCCGTTCCCGATGAGCTTCCCCGGGTTGCCGACCTCGTTTCGGCCGCCGTGACCGACGCCTCTGACGCCTTCGTTCTGGAGGGAAGCTTCGTCCAGGTGGGCGACCCGTGGGAAGGAGACCCCGATTATGAGGAGAGGATCGTCCTCGAGGACGTGACCGGAATCGGCGTGGCTGGTATCGCCAAGGTGGAGAGCAACGGCGCCTCCAAGCAGGTGTTCGAAACCCGGGCGAGCGGTCTGATCCCAGGCGACCAGTACCGGATCGTCGTCGACGGCTTCGAGGCGGGTCTCGTCACCGCCGATGCCGTGGGTCAGGCCCGTTTGCGGTTGGAGTACCTTGATGACGAAAACCCGCTTCCCGAGGAGCTGACACCGGTGGAGGACATTCGCCAGGTGGAGTGGCTCGACGGTAACGATGAAATCCTTCTCAGCGGGACCTTCACGGGAGTTCCCAACAATGACGGTTGGGGCGAAAAGGATTCCTTTGGAGGCCTGATCACCGAATTCACCGCCGACGGCTTCACCCTCCAGACCGGCATGGGCGCCGTCCAGGTCGTCGTCACCTCCGAGACTGTCTTCGAGAACTTCTCCAGCCTCGATGAGCTCGCCATCGGCGACATGGTCCAGGTCGAAGGCTCCATCGACGGCACCACCGTCATCGCCGCAACGATCGAGCTCAAGACCCACAGCGACGAAGAAATCACCTTCGCCGGTCAGATCACCGAATTCACCGCCGACGGCTTCATCCTCCAGACCGGCATGGGCACCGTCCAGGTCGTCGTCACCTCCGAGACCGTCTTCGAGAACTTCTCCAGCCTCGATGAGCTCGCCATCGGTGACATCGTCCAGGTCGAAGGCTCCATCGACGGCACCACCGTCATCGCCGCAACGATCGAGC
>CAZXNA010000168.1:0-1996 GCA_964641295.1 uncultured Thermoanaerobaculia bacterium | reverse complement strand
TCACCTCCGAGACCGTCTTCGAGAACTTCTCCAGCCTCGATGAGCTCGCCATCGGCGACACCGTCCATGTGGAAGGCTCCATCGACGGCACCACCGTCATCGCCGCGACAATCGAGCTCGTTGACCACAACGATGGTGGCGACGACGATGGTGGTGGCGGTGGCATGGACTCCGAGGAGTACTCGGGCCGGATCGTGGCACTCACCGCCGACGGTTTCACCCTCCAGATCGGCATGAGCACCGTCCAGGTCGTCGTCACCCCCGAGACCGTCTTCGAGAACTTCTCCAGCCTCGATGAGCTGAGGGTCTATGACCGCGTGGAGGTCCATGGCGTGCTCCAGGGCAATTCCATTTTGGCGGAGAGCATCCGCCGGGACCGGTAGCGATCCGTTCGTGGAGGCCATGCCTCCACGGATCATCCAGGGGACACATGGCGGGGCTTCGGCCCCGCCCCTTTTCGTGTCCGGGAGAACGATCTCCTGCGCCCATCGCCCCGATCAGCAAGCATGATCGCGAGCCGCACCTCAAACCCGCTGGAGCTGTACAATCCTCACGACATCGTGCAGGCCACAACAGAAGGCTCGGGACGGGGAGAAAACCATGGGGAATCGAACGGAACGGGACACCCTGGGAGAGATGCCGGTACCGGAGGACGCCCTCTACGGAGCCCAGACGGCACGGGCCGTGGCGAACTTCCGGATCAGCGGGTGGCGGTTGCCGGAAGGTTTCCTGCGTGCCCTGGCCGCCATCAAGGGGGCTTACGCCCGGGCCCACGGAGAGCTCGGGCTCCTCGACCCCTCTCTGGCCGGAGCAATCGCAGCCGCCGCCCAAGCGATCGTTGAAGGCGAGCACCAGGATCAGTTCCCCGTCGACGTCTTCCAGACCGGTTCGGGCACCTCCACCAACATGAACATGAACGAGGTGCTGGCCCATCTGGCCAACCACGGCCTGGATGGAGATCCGGGGGCCAACACCCCCGTTCACCCCAACGATCATGTCAACGTCGGACAGTCGTCCAACGACGTCATCCCTGCGGCGTTGCGCCTGGCGTCAGCACTCCGGTGGCGAGAGATCGTCCGGCCCGCCGTCCACGGCGTAGCCGATCGCCTGGAGGAGCTCGCAGACCGCCACGCCGCCACCGTCACCCTGGGCCGGACCCACCTGATGGACGCCGTGCCGACGACCTACGGCCGGGTATTCTCCCAGTGGGCCGTCCGGCTCCACCGCGCCCTGGACGTGGGCGATCGAAGTGCCAGGGACCTTCTCGTACTGCCACTTGGAGGGACCGCCGTCGGCACCGGGCTCGGCGCAGAGGCGCGGGCCGTCTCCCGTGCGGTCGAGATCCTGGCCGGGATCACCGGCCTCGCCCTGGTCACCGATCCCACCCCGGCCGCCGGCATCGCCGCCCAGGATGTCCCCATCGCCCATGCCGACGCCTTGGCCGCCGTGGGACGGGTGCTGCTGTCCATCGCCGGCGATCTCCGCATCCGCGCCTCGGGGCCCTTCGGAGGCCTGGGCGAGCTCCTGCTGCCCCCGGTCCAGCCGGGCTCCTCCATCATGCCCGGCAAGATCAACCCCGTGATCCCCGAAGCCGTGGCCCAGGTCTGCCTCCAGATCGAGGGCCTCGCCACCGCCTGCCGTTCGACGGCATCACTCCACCAGCTGGAGCTCTCCCACGCCAACCCCATGCTGGCATGGAACCTGGACGCCATGGGACGCCTCCTGGCCGGAGCCTGCACGAGCCTCGACGAGCGCTGCCTCGCCGGCCTGGAGGTCGACGCCGGCCGGGCACGCGCCAACGCCAAGGCCAGCCCGGCCCTGGCAACCGCCCTGGCCCGGGTCATCGGCTACGAGCGCGCCGCAGAGATCGCCAAGACCGCCGAAGCAGCCGGCGAACCGGTCTCCGTCACCGCCCGCCGACTCAAGGTCCTCCCCAACGACGAGCTCGACCGTATTCCCGATCTGGACCCGCTCGCGCATCAGGAGGGATGAGGGG
>CAZXNA010000167.1:0-5726 GCA_964641295.1 uncultured Thermoanaerobaculia bacterium | reverse complement strand
GCCCAACACTAATTTCTCAAGGGGTAGGTGTCTCAACTACATTGGCACAGAGGGAATCAGGCACTCCATTCTTCGGTATATCGGTGAACACTCTTCTGGGAGCATTTCTTGATTCAAATGGTCGGCGACTGCGAGAGATTCATCACGAACCTTCGTTCCTCAATTGACGAGACCGGGCGCTCTCGCCGGAGCAACGACGGGCGGCTCGGTGCGATTGGCCCGTCCGTTGGCGGGCCGTAGGTTGAACTCGAGCTCGACCTTTCCCTCGCCAAGGAGCCGGTCCAGGGCCCCCCGAAGCTCTTCGGAAGGATCGACGCAGAGAACCGGGGGCGCAGACATCCGCGCCCGGAAGGAACCCTTCCTGAGTAGCTCGAATCGCACGCCGAGCTTCCCCGAATGCTCGAGGAGGAGCTCGCGAAGCTCCTCGAGAAGGGCCTCGTCCACCGTATCGAGATCGAGAATGATCCGCAAGGCCGCCGCATCACGGAGCTCGATACCCTCCAGGAACGTCATGTCCTCCACCGTCAGCTCCACGTGATCCCCGTCGCCCTTGGGGGTACCCGTCACCAGGACGGGACGGCCTTCCTCGAGAACGCCGTGGATCTGGTCGAAGGCGTCGGGGAAGGCGACGCAACGGACGATCCCACTGGGATCCTCCAGCTGGAAAGAGGCCATCCTCCGTCCCTGGTTCGCTCCGCCCTTCCGGATCGTCATCACCTTGAGGCCGGTCAAGAGGCCCCCTACGGAGACGCTCTCCCAGCCGTCGGCCAGCCGGGACGGCAACTCCGCGACGGTGCTGTTGGCATAGGTCTTCAGTGGACCAGCGTAGCGATCGAGGGGATGACCGGAGAGGTAGAACCCCAGCACCTCCCGCTCCCAGGCGAGACGTTCCTCGTCCCCGGCTGCAGCGGCCGAATGGAGGGTCGCCTCCAGCTCTTCCGACGGAAGGGCTTCGAAGAGGAAGCCCTGGCCCAGCTCACGCTGCTCCCGCTCCCTGGATGCCATCTCCGTCAGGCGTTCCAGGTTGTCCACGAGCCCCTTGCGCGTGATCCCGAAGGCATCGAAACAGCCGGCCTTGGCCAGACATTCGATGACCTTGTGGTTGACCGTGCGCGGGGGCAAGGAGCGAAGAAAGTGGGCCACGGAGGTGAACTCGCCCTCCCGTTCCCGCACGGCGAGGATGGTGTTGACGGCCGACTCCCCAACGCCCTTGACGGCGATCAGACCGAAGCGGATCCCCTCCGGCTCCACGGTGAAGGGTAGCTGCGAGGCGTTGATGTCCGGGGAGAGGATCCGGATGCCCATGCGCTGACACCGGCCCAGGTACATGGCAAGCTTCGCGGTGTTGGAGGCCTCGGACGTCAGCATGGCCGCCATGAAGTGGGCCGGGTAGTGTGCCTTGAGGTAGGCCGTCAGGTAGGCCACGTGGGCGTAGGCAACCGAGTGGGACTTGTTGAAACCGTACTGTGCGAAGGGGACGATCTGCTCCCAGAGCTTGCGCACCTTTTCCCTGGGGTGACCGTTGGCCACGCCGCCCTCGACAAAGTTCTTCCCCTCCCGGTCGATGATCTCCTTCTTCTTCTTGCCCATGGCCTTGCGCAGGGTGTCCGCCTGGGCCATGGTGAAGCCGGCGATCTTCACGGCGATCCGCATGACCTGCTCCTGGTAGACGATGATGCCGTAGGTCTCGGAGAGGATCCCCTCGAGTTCGGGGAAGATATAGGTGATCGGCTTGGTCCCGTGCTTTCGGGCCGCGTAGTCGTCGATGAACTGCATGGGACCGGGCCGGTAGAGGGCGTTGAGGGCGGCGATGTCCGGAAATGCCTGGGGTTGGACCTTCCGCAGCACGTCCTTCATGCCCGAAGACTCGAACTGGAAGATCCCGTCCGTCTCGCCGGCGGAGAACACCCGGTAGACCTCGGGATCGTCGAGGGGGATCTTCTCCAGTTCCGGCGCCTCTCCCTCGCTGCGCGCGATGGACTCCAAGGTGTCCGCGATGACCGTCAGGGTCTTGAGCCCCAGGAAGTCCATCTTCAGCAGGCCCAGGGCCTCCACGTCGTCCTTGTCGAACTGCGTGACGATTTCGTCGTGGCTCGAGCGGTAGAGCGGCACCAGATTGACCAGGGGCTCCGGTGCGATGACGACCCCCGCCGCGTGGACGCCACAATGCCGCGCCAGCCCCTCGAGGCTCGAGGCCGTCTCCACCAGCTGCCGGACGTCCTCGTCGCCTTCCACGAGACCGCGAAGCTCGGGCGAGTCCTCGAGGGCACGCTCGATGGTGATGTTGAGCTCCTCGGGGATCAGCTTGGCGATCCGGTCGACATCGTTGTACGGCATGCCCATGACGCGTCCCACGTCCTTGACGGCCGATCGTGCCTTGAGGACGTTGAAAGTGGCGATCTGCGCCACGGAATCGCTGCCGTAGCGATCCCGCACGTACTGGATGACCCGGTCCCGCTCGCGCTGACAGAAATCGATATCGATGTCCGGCATGGAGATCCGTTCCGGGTTGAGGAACCGCTCGAAAAGCAGGTCGTACTCCAGCGGGTCGATGTCCGTGATGCCCAGGGCGTAGGAGACGACCGATCCAGCCGCCGAGCCACGTCCCGGCCCGACTGGAACCCCGTTGTCCTTGGCGAAACGGATGAAATCCCAGACCACGAGGAAGTAGCCGGGGAACCCCATCCCCTCGATGATCTCCAGCTCATGGGCCAGGCGCGCCCTGTAGTCGTCCGGGCCGTGGCGGCGTGTCCTGCCGTCGGCCAGGCGCGCTTCGAGTCCCTCTCGCGCCATCTCGGCCAGGTAGGATGCCGTGGTGTGCCCCTTGGGAACCGGGTACGAGGGAAGGTGCAGATTCGACGTGTCGAAGAGAACGTGGCAACGCTCCGCTATCTCCACGGTCCGCTCACAGGCGCCGGGGTAGTCCTTGAACAGGTTCCACATCTCCTCGGGACTCTTGACGTAGAACTCCTCGTTGTAGGCGTAGCTGCGCTGGATCTCGTTCATGTCCTTCTTGTTCTGGCCGATACCGATGAGGATCTTGTGGGCCAGCAGATCGTCCGGCGTGTGGAAGTGGCAGTCGTTGGTCGCCACCAGCGGGATCCCGGTGCTCCGGGAGAGTTCCACCATGCCCTCGCGGACGAAGCGTTCGTCGGCCGTCCCGTGGTCCTGGATCTCCAGAAAGAAACTCTCGGGCCCGAGGATCTCCCGGTACTCCTCCGCGGCCCGCCGGGCCCCGTCCACGTCCCGCGCCAGGAGGCGCCGGGAGACCTCCCCCGAGAGACAGGCCGAGAGTCCGATGAGGCCCTCTCCGTGCTCCTTCAAGAGCTCCTTGGAGATCCTCGGCTTGTAGTACAGCCCGTTGAGGTAGGCCTCCGTGACCAGCCACACCAGGTTCCGGTACCCCTGCTGGTTCTCTGCCAGGAGCACCAGGTGATCGTAGGGCTTCCTCCCGGAAACCGCCCGCCGTTCCCGGTGGTCCCCGGGCGCCACGTACACCTCGCATCCGATGATCGGCCGGAGACCCGCGGAAAGTGCGGCACGGTGGAACTGAAAGGCGCCGAAGAGGTTGCCATGGTCGGTGACGGCGACGGCCGGCATACCGGCCGCCGCCACCTGCTCCACGAGACGGGGAATCCTGATGGTGGCGTCCAGGAGGGAATAGTGACTGTGGAGGTGGAGGTGGACGAAGGGCGGGCTCTGCTTGCGGCGCGTCATGGCCCGATGATAGTCCATCCTCCCCTCCTACTCCCACCAAACACCCAGCCACAACCGGCTACGGAAGATGGTGCTCCCCGCACGCCGCAGGCGCCGCCGCCGTGAGAAACGCCGCAGTGGCGGGCGTATCCCCGGTCCCAGCAGAAGATCGTTCGCTCGCCCTGAATCGCTGATGACTCGTCAGCGACATCCCCACAACACGACCGGAACGGTACGCAAGCCCGATCCCACACCCCCACGTCGTCCGGCGGGCACGTCTGCTCTCCCACCCCGCCCCAGAACCCTCGCCACCCCCAAGCCCGCCCTGCTGGATGGTTTCCGTCGCGAGACCGCGGAGACGTCCGCCAGTGTGGTGTTTCGATCAAGGCGCCGCCGAGGCGTGCTCCCCGCACGCCGCAGGCGCCGCCGCCGTGAGAAACGCCGCAATGGCGGGCGTATCCCCGGTCGCAGCAGGAAACCATCCAGCAGGGCGGGCTACTTCTGGTACCAGCGCTTCCGCAGCACCTTCAACGGGCGTTGCGCCGTCCCGAGTATTCCCCTGTGGTCCGAGGCGTCCGAGGCCACCAGGAACAGCTCGACACTCGTGTTCCCGTGGAGCTCTGGCGTCAGATTGAGAAGCCAGAGGTTGCCCGAGGCGTGGCGGAGCGGCACCTTGTGGTAGCTCCTCTCGCCCTTCCGGCGCACGTTGGCCACCACCGACTCCACACCGAGGTCGTCGGTAACGATGAAGGGAATGACAAGGGTCTGGTTCTTCTTGAAGCGGAGCTTGAATCCGGCCTTCAACTCGACCTTGGGCGGCTGAGCATCCCGTGCCGCGAGCGCTTCCTCAAGGCGGGCCCGGAGGGCTCCGAAACGCTTCACGAAAGGCCCCGAGGGAGTGGCCGCCCCCAGGAGCTCCAGACCCCTGACCGGATCGCCGGCGTCCAGGGCCTCCTGTGCCTGCTGGAGAGTTCTTTCCAGGCGCTGGTCCTCCTCCGCCAGACGCCGGTAGCGCTCGATACTGGCGTCCAGGCCCTGCCGCTCGGGCCAGACCTCCTTCTCCTTCTCCAGCAAACGGGCCGCCTCGACGAAACGGCGCTGCCGGGCCGCCTCCTCCGCCCTGGCTTCCACCGACTCCGCCGCATCCCGGCGGAGGGTTTTGGCGCGGCTGTACGCTGGAAGAACGGCCAACAGGTCCCGGGCGCGTTCGATCACCTGGAGATCGTCCCCGGCCTTCTTGGCGCGCCACAGGAGCGTGTGGAGCTGCAGGGCCTTCCGCGCCTGGCTCATCCGCCGGCGGAGCCCCTTGACGCCAGCCAGCTCCGAACGCGGCAAGTCGTTCAGGGTCCGCATGGCCCGCCGCAACCTCCTGATGTCACCACGCCTGAGACCCTGCCGGAGATCGCGGACGGCCCGGTCCCTGGACGACCCCTGGACGGCCCGCTGGAGCTCATCGTAGGCCGCACGCTCCTCGTCGTTGAACGCCGCCATCTCTTCCGGTGTCAAGCTGTTCAGCGCCTCCTTGGCCGCCGCCACATCACCGGCCTCCAGGGCCGCCTGGGCCTCCTCGAGCCGCGGATCCAGCTGGTGCGATTGGGAAACCCCCGGCTCCTCGGCCTCCGGCTGGACAACAACAACGACGGGCGGCGTTTTCTCCGACGCAGGCTGGTCATCACCCGCCGGGGCGCCCCCTCCCCGGCCAAGGAACAGGATCAGGATGATCGCAAGGACCAGGGTCAGCCCGGTCCCGGCGCCGATCAGAACTCGCCTGTCGGCCTTCCCGATAAGCTCCCCTGCCCTTTGAAGAAGGTCGGTTCCGGCCGTTCGCACGACGTTCTTCCATTTACCCCCAGCATGGGGTGCCGCCTTCCGGTCTTCCCCCGGCGGACTCGAGGTGGACCCGCCTCCCGCCGCTCCCTCCTCCCGGGTGGACGGCGCCGTCTCCACCGCCTCCGTCGGCCCTGCCTGCGGCTCCATACGGGGTGGTGGGCCCGGCGGCGGTGCCACTACCGTGGCGAACTCCTCGCCGC
>CAZXNA010000166.1:0-5889 GCA_964641295.1 uncultured Thermoanaerobaculia bacterium | reverse complement strand
GTGGCGGGGGGGGCAGGGGGGGGGGGGTGGGTGGGGGGGGGGTTGGGGGGGGGGGGCCGGGGGGGCGGGGGGGGCTGCGGCGGGGCGGGGGGGGGGGGGGCGGGGCAGGGGGCGAGTGGGGGGCGTACCGCGACGGGGGCGGGGCGGGGGCGGCCGAGGGGCGGGCCGGGGCCGCGCGGGAGGGGGCGGGGCCCCGGCCGGGCGAGGCGATCCGCTGGTTGCGCCGGAGCTTCCCGCGGCTCGGTGGGCCGGACCTCCGGGGCTGCCCCATCGATGCGGTGCAGCTGTACCTGCCCCTCCGCTGGGCCGGAACGCTCCGCCGGGCGGCGGCCGAGGCGGGGATAGATCCCTGGCTGCTGGCGGGGATCGTTCGCCAGGAGAGCGCCTTCGTGGCCCACGCCAGGAGCGCCCGCGGCGCCGTCGGTCTGGCGCAGATGATCCCCTCCACGGCCCGGCGGCACGCCCAGGCCCTGGGGCTGGGCGTGCACCCCGATCTCGAGGATCCGGAGACGAACCTGCGTTTGGCGGCACGGGAGATGGCTCACCTCCTCGACCGGTTTGGGGAGGTGGAACCGGCCCTTGCGGCCTACAACGCCGGGGAGGCGCGGGCGGCCCGTTGGTGGAAACGGTGGCCGGAGGCCCGCCGCTTCACGGAGGAGATTCCGGTCCCCGAGACCTATGCCTACGTGCGACGGGTCGTGTACCTGGCCCAGGCCTACCGCGCCGTCTGGCGCGAGGAGTTGAAGAACACAACGGTGGGTCGTTGAGTTTCTCTACAACGTCAAGTCTTTCAACGATGCAAGATAACCATCTTCTCCCCTGGCGATACAGGGGTGATGTGTTGACATTTTCATCATGGGGTTCCACATTGGGAAGGGAGGATCATGAGTAACATGTTGAAGTTGCTGGGGTTTTGTCGACTTGTGAAATATGGCACGAACCATGCAAGACGAGGAACGGCGGGATCCGTCTGCGATTCGGGTCCGGGCCATGGAGGAATGGTGAGGAAGGTTCAGGGGGCACACACCGAGATTCCCACCCGCCGTCGAACGGGACGGCGGGCTGCCGGGACCGCTCGGGGGGAGCGATCATGAGACGAAGCGTCGCCGCCAAGCTGAGCCTGATCATCTCCCTCTCCCTGGTGGTCGTTTTCGGCGCAACGGCCTTTCTCAACCTCAAGATCCAGGAGCGGGCCGGGATGCGAATCCTCCGCCTCAACGGCGCCCAGTTGGCCGATCTGGTGGCGGGCGCGACGCGGACCGCCATGCTCCACAACGACCGCGAGCAGATCCAGAGAACCATCGACACCCTGGCGCGGCAGAGGGACATCGAGAGGATCCGGATCATCCAGAAGGGTGGCCGGATCGCCTACTCGACCGATCCCGCGGAGATCGGAACGATCATCGACACGCATGAGGAGCAGTGCTTCGCCTGCCACCAGAGGAACAACCCGCCCGAAGAGCTCCCGACGCAGCTGCGGGCGAGAATCGTCCGCCGGGGGGAACATCGCGTTCTCGGCATTACCCAGACGATCCACAACGAGCCCGACTGCGCAAGCGCCTCCTGTCATGTGCACAACGGGGACGAACACCTCCTCGGGGTCCTGGACGTCAACCTGGCCCTGGGCCCCTACGACCAGGCCCGAGGCGAGAGCGCGGCCGAGCTTCTGGTGGCCAGTCTGCTGGGGATCATCCTGGTGGTCGGGATCACCGTTCTGGCTTCCCAGAAGATGGTTCACCAGCCCGTGCGCAAGCTGATCCGGGAGACCAAGAAGATCGCCGCCGGAGATCTTTCGGCGCGCGTGCCAGAGGTCAGTGACGATGAGATCGGAGTGCTGGCCAGAACCTTCAACCGCATGGCGCGGGATCTTGAGGTCGCGCGGAGCGAACTCCTGGAGTGGGGTCGCACACTTGAGGACCGCGTTCGGCAGAAGACCGAGGAGCTCCAGCGGGCGCAACACCAGATCCTCCAGGTGGAAAAGATGGCCTCCCTGGGCAAGCTCGCCGCCGTTGTCGCCCACGAGATCAACAACCCCCTGTCCAGCGTCGTCACCTACGCCAAGATCCTCGTGCGGCGCCTGCGCAACCAGGAGCTGACCGACGAGTGCCGCGAGAACCTGGAGTACCTGGAGTCCATCGCATCGGAAGCGACCCGCTGCGGCGAGATCGTGTCCCAGCTCCTGGCGTTCGCGCGCCGACGCGGCGGCGAGTTTGGACCGACGAACATCAACCAGGTGGTGGAGAAGTCGCTCTTCCTGGTGCATCACAAACTGGAGTTGAGCAACGTGGAGGCGAAGACGGACCTGGCCGAGAACCTGCCCGAGATCATCGCCGACTCCTCCCAGATCCAGCAGGCCCTGATGGCGCTGCTGATCAACGCCTGCCAGGCCATGGAAGACACCGGCGGCGAGGTCCGTCTGACGACGCGGCCTGGCGAGAGGGGCGGCGTCGAGGTCGAGGTCGCCGATACGGGGCCCGGCATGCCGCCGGAGGTCGCCCAGCACGCCTTTGAACCCTTCTTCACGACCAAGGAGCAGGGAGGGGGCGTCGGTCTCGGGCTGTCGGTGGTCTACGGGATCGTCGAGCGCCACGGCGGGACCATCCGCCTGGACACGGCCCTTGGCAAGGGCTGTCGCTTCAACATCTGGTTGCCGGAGCTGCCACCCCAGACGGAACAGGACCAGGAGGTCGGATCATGATGCGGATGCCCAGCCTGTTGATCGTCGATGACGAGCTCCACGTCCGTGAGTCCCTCTCCCGCTGGTTCATCGAGGACGGTTACGACGTCCACACGGCGTCGAGCGGGAAAGAGGCGCTGGCGGCCCTGGGCCGGCAGCATTTCGACGTGGTCATTACCGATATCAAGATGCCCGGAATGGACGGCCTCGAGTTGCAGCGTCGCATCCACGAGGTCGATCCCGAGGTGGCCATCATCCTGGTGACCGCCTACGCCTCGGTTTCCACGGCGGTCCAGGCCCTCAAGGAGGGAGCCTACGACTACCTGGTCAAGCCCTTCGATCCCGAGGAGCTCTCGCGGGTGGTGGAGAAAGCCTGTGAGAGGGTACGGCTCAAGGAGGAGAACGTCGCCCTCAAGCAGAAGCTGGCCGGCGTCACCTCCGACATGATCGTGGGCTCCAGCCGGCAGATGCAACGGGTGGTCGAGCTCGTGGAGTCGGTGGCGCCCACGGACGCCACCGTGCTCGTTCGCGGCGAGTCGGGAACGGGAAAGGAGCTGGTCGCCCGCCTGATCCACGCCAAGAGCCCGAGAGCCTTCGGCCCCCTGGTGGCGATCAACTGCGGTGCCCTGCCCGAGGGGGTGCTGGAGTCGGAGCTCTTCGGCCACGAGAAGGGGGCCTTCACCGGCGCCACCGGCCTCCGCAAGGGCAAGATCGAGTTGGCCGACGGCGGCACGCTTTTCCTGGACGAGATCGGGGAGATCTCGCCCAAGGTCCAGGTGGAGCTGCTGCGGGCCCTGGAAGAACACAAGATCACCCGTGTCGGCGGCAGCCAGGAGGTTCCGGTGGATTTCCGGGTCGTCTGCGCCACCAACCGGGACCTGGAGGCCGCGGTCAAGGAGGGAACCTTCCGCGAGGATCTGTACTACAGGATCAACGTCTTCCAGATCGACATACCGCCCCTGAGGGACCGGCCCGAGGACATCCTGGCCATTGCCGAGCATTACCTCAAGCGGTACGCCGCGGCCATGGGGCGGCGGGTGACGGGTTTTTCCCCCGAAGCCCGCGACCTGTTGCTCAAATACCCGTGGCCCGGCAACGTCCGCGAGCTGGCCAACGCCGTCGAGCGAGCCCTCGTCGTCTGCCACGAGGGTGAGATCGAACCCAAACATCTGCCCATCGCAACACGTGGTCCCGAGGGCGAGGGGGGCTCGGGGCCCGGCGATGATCTTTCCCTTCAGGCCATGGAGCGCCAGCACATCCTCAGGGTCCTCAAGCTGAGCGATTTCAACATCACACACGCAGCCAGGACACTGGGAATCGACCGCGTGACCCTCTACAACAAGATGCGAAAGTACAAGATCGAAAGGCCGTAGGGCGAGGGAGATGTGGAGTGAGCGAGCCGTGGCGGCTGGAATTGGTGCGCGTCGGGGCGGTGGCGCCGGCGGTGCTGCGGGTGCTCCGGGAGGACCTGGCCCGCTACCTGGCCCATCCGGTCTGGGTCTCCCCAGCGCACCTGGATCCGGGCCCGGCCTTCGACCGGCACCGCCAACAGTACCTGGCGGCCACCCTCATGATTGCCCTGCTCGATCCGCCGCCTCCTCCCGGCCTTCACAGGATGGGTGTCACCGACGTCGATCTTTTTCTCCCGGTCTTCACCCACGTCTTCGGCACCGCCCAGATCGATGGGCCGGTGGGGATCGCCTCGGTCCATCGGCTCCGACCGGAAGCGGCCGGGGATCCGCCGAACCAGGAGCTGCTGCGGCGCCGGATCTTCAAGGAGGTACTCCACGAGTTGGGACACACCTTTGGCCTGGTCCACTGCCGGATCCCGTGGTGCGCCATGAGCCCATCCCGGGTCGCCGAGCAGGTGGACCTCAAGGATGCAGCGTATTGCGAAAGCTGCGCACAACGCCTGGGGATCCCCGGCGACGGCGTGCGCGGACATCTTGAGGAGGAGGGACGAACCCCATGACGAAACACTGTCCGGAGCGTGCGAAAGGAGCGAATCCATGAGACGGATGATCCCCTGCAGAAACGGTGGCCGGCTGCAATATGTGGCGATCGTTGCGGTCCTTATCGTGGCCGCCGCTGCGATCGCCGGTGCGGCGGATAAGGGTGCTGCAACCACGCCGGCCGCCGAAAGTCAGCCCCCGGAGGAAGTGGTTTTCCCAAGCCGGGTCGGCGAGGTGGTCTTCCCCCACGCCATGCACGTGGAGGATCTGGGTGTCGACTGTGTCGACTGCCACCACCCGGTCACGGCGCCCGAGCTGAACACGCCTCATCCCCAGTATTTCAACGAGTGCCAGATCGCGTGTTCCACCTGCCACCATGGCAGCGGTACAACCCAGGCCAGTCGCACGTGCACCAGCTGTCACAAGGAGCCCGGTCCCCAGTCGTCGAGGATGCTGAGCTCCAAGGTGGCCCTCCACCAGATGTGCGGCAACTGTCATGAAATCGGAACGGGCAAGGATGCCAGTGAAAGCTGCAGCTTCTGCCATACCGGCCCGCGGACACCGTGGTAGGCCCGGTCATCGAATTGAGGGGAGGTCAAGAATGAACCGGAGAAAATTCCTGGGCCTGGCGGGGGTCGCCGCGGCGACCGCGCTGGCCGCCTCGCCTGGAGAGGCCATCGAGGCAACTGCGAAGGGGGCGAAGAAAGCCGCCGCCACAAAGAAGGACAAGGAGTTCGTCGGCATCCTGGTCGACACCACGCGGTGCATTGGCTGCCGTCAGTGCGAGGTGGCGTGCGCCGAAGCCCATGGCCTGCCGGTGCCCGAGCCGGCCAAGGACGGGGCGTTGGCCAAGCATCGCAACACGACCACGGACCAGTGGACGGTGGTCAACAAGTTCGACACGGAAAAGGGAACGGTCTTCGTCAAGAAACAGTGCATGCACTGCGGTCAGCCGGCCTGCGCCGCGGCCTGCCCGACCAACGCCATGGAGAAGACCCACGAGGGTCCCGTCATCTGGCACGGCGACCGCTGCATGGGCTGCCGGTACTGCATGATGGCCTGTCCCTTCGAGATCCCCAAGTTCGAGTACGACAGCCCGAACCCAAGGATCCAGAAGTGCATCATGTGCTACGACCGGCTCGAGGAGGGCAAGCTGCCGGCCTGCGTCGAGGCCTGTCCCAAGGATGCCCTGACCTTCGGTACCAAGAGGGAGCTGATGGAGATCGCCCGTGAGCGGATCTACAACAACCCCGACAAATA
>CAZXNA010000165.1:0-6075 GCA_964641295.1 uncultured Thermoanaerobaculia bacterium | reverse complement strand
AGACGCTGTTCCCGCGAGGTCCACAGGCGGCGCATGCGCTCGGCCAGGGCCTCGGCGGGACGGGAGCTCACGTGCTCGGCAAGCCCCTCGGGATCGGTGACCTTGCGGTGGAGGAAGCTGCCCTCCGGGAGGCGCCGCAGGTACTTGGCGGCTGCGCCGATGGGCACGGAAACGGGGCGCGCCCCCCCAAGGTCGACCCGAAGATGATCGAGCTTCAGGTTGGCCTCGGCGACGCGGCCGACCCCCTGGCCGCGGAGCTCCACCACCGTCCCGACGTCGTGGTCCAGCCAGAGCTCGACGGTTTCGAGCACCTCCAGCGGCCGGCGGGCTTCGGCGATGGGGAATCTGGCGAGGACGGCCTCGAGGGAGGGGCTGCCGTCGCGGGCCCGGCGTAGGGCCCGTTCCAGGGCCTGGCGAAGATCCTGTCCCGGCTTTTCCGTCAGGCGGACGAGTTCACGGATGGCGGCCAGGGCGGCGGCCGGGTCGTCCCCCGCCTCCAGTGTGTCCACCAGGAGCTCCAGGAGAGTTCGGGCGAAGGCCTTGCGGCCGGCCTTCCAGATCTTTCGACGGGCCTCCAGGAGCTCCGCCGTGGGAACCGGATCGGCCTCCAGGAGCTCGAGCCACAGTTCCTCGACGCGGTCCCACTCCTCCGTCTCCATGGCGGATTCCAGCGCCGCCAGTTGCTCCCTCGTTTCGGCCATGCGTCCTCCCCGTGCCCGTGAAGGGCAGCGGGAATTGTACACCTGGCCTTGGTATACCTTGGCAGGAAGAAGGGGATGGCGTAGGGTCGGCTCAATGAATGGAGGGGGAGTGATCCATGGGACGAGCGACGATGGTGGCCCTGGGAGCAGCGGTGGTGGCGATGGCGTTCACGGTGACGGCCGAAGAGACGGTCATGTTGCCACTGGGTGATCCGGGCAGGGCGTACGAGGTGGGGTCGGCCGTGGCGGGCCAGTTCTACGACTGCGCCGCCGGCGAGGTCGTGGATCTTCAGGGGGCCGCGCAACGTTTGGGCGGAGCCCGGGTCGTGCTCCTCGGCGAGGACCATACCAACATGGACGAGAAGAGGGTGCAGGCGCAGCTCCTCGAGGCCCTCGCCCGAACGATGACCAGACCCGTCCTCGGCATGGAGTTCTTCCAACGGGGCGACGACGCGGTCTTGGCCAGATGGGCCCGCGGCGAGCTTGAGGGTGAGGACTTCCTGCTGGCGTCGGGATGGTACGACCGCGGCGGTTACAACTGGGTCTACTACGCACCCATCATGGAGACGGCCCGGAAGCTGGGGATGCCCGTTGTCGGGCTCAACGTTGACCGGTCGATCCCACGCGTCGTCAACCGGAAGGGGCTCGAAGGTCTGAGCGCCGAACAGCGGGCCGAGGTGGGAGAGATCGACACGGCCGGTTCACCCCAGCACCGTTTCCTGATTGCTCGTTACTTCGGGGACACGGTGGCCCTGCTGCCTCCCTCGTGGTTCGACCGGATGTACGCGGCCCAGTGCCTGTGGGACGTGGTCATGGCGCGGTCGATCCTCGACAAGCTGCCGGCCGATGGGACCATGGTCGTCCTCGTTGGGTCGGGGCACGTGGCCTACGGGCTCGGGATCGCCCGGAGGATCCACGAGGAGCTGGCCAGCAGGGGTCAGCCGGACATCTCCGTCGCCACCCTGGTGCCCGTGACGGCCCCCATGCCGGAGGAGGACGGGGAGCCCCACGGCCACCCCATGCCCGGTGGAGGCCATGGCAACGGGCCTGCCGCCGGCCCTCCGGCCCTCTTCGTCCGGTCACTGGCCGACGTCGTCGCCGTCTTTCCCAACCGAGGTGATCTGGAGGAGGTCCCCCGCCTGGGCCTTAAGCTGGAGGAAAAGGACGGGGCCATCGCCGTCAAGCGGGTCTGGCCCGACACGGCCTCCGACAGGGCCGGCGTGGCCAAGGGCGATGTCATCACCGACCTCAACGGCAGACCGGCCGGTGACATCCACCACCTCCGCCTGGCGTTGGCCCGCCTGCGCTGGGGCGATCGCATGGACCTGCGTGTGGAACGGGACGGTGAGACCGTGGATTGTGCCGTCCTCCTGGAGCCGAAGCTGGAGTCGGTGACGCGGGAGGTGGCGCCCGGGTGGAAGGTCGAGGACGCAGCCATGGTGGATCCCACGTCCAGCCGGCCCGTGGCGGCCGCGCCGACGCCCGATCCGGACACGGCGGTTCGCCGGAGGTTGGTCCTGCACAAGGACGTGCCTCAGCGGGTCGAGGTGTGGCGCGGAGAATCCCTGGTGGAAGTTCACATGCTGGATTCCGGAGGGCGCGTCGTCCGGTCCCTCTTCCGCGATCCCCTTTCCGATGGCGCCGTGGAGATCGAGTACCGGAGGGACGCCAGCGGGGCCGTCGAGGGAGCCGTACGGCGGAATCGCGCGGGTACGGTCATTTCCGGCTAGCCCGCATGGTTCATCATCCATCCGCTGTAGGGCGGGATGCACCGCACCAGACGGCGTTTTCTCGATTCGCTCGCTCAACGTGCCCCAAGCACGCCTGCGCTCGAGAATCTTGCGAGAACGCCGCCAGGTACGGCACCTCCCGCCCTTCGCGACCATGTCCGGTGTAATGATGCGGGCGGGCCCGCCTCAGCCTTCCGGTCCGGGGGGGGCAGGGGCCATCTTGGGATCCTGCACCACGCTGAAGAGCCAGGCTCCGGGGAACGAGTGGACTCGGAACCCGACGCCCCGTTCCTTGAGCTCCCGGACCAGGCGGGTGCGGTTCTTGCCGTAGTCGTGGCTCACCACGAGCCAGAGTCTTGGTGCTTCGGCAGCCTTCGCCAGGGCGTGCGGGTCGGCGCTCCTGGGCGTCAGGCTCCGGCCGACCCTGATGAAGGGAATGGGGTGGTCTCGAGTGTAGAAACGGAAGGCCGCAGCGGCCGCGTGGTAGACGTAGACGCTGTCCCCGGGTCCCTTGAGTTGCTGGAGGAGCTCCACAGCCGGCCGCATTTCCTCCCGGATGAAATGGGGCCACCGGACCATGGTACGGAAGGGCGACCAGGCCAGCAGCAGGGTGAGCCCGGCAGCGACGATGACGGGCTTCGGACTCAGGTGCGACGCGGCCTCGAGACCGAACGCGATCAGGAGAAACCCCATGGGGGCCGCGAAGAGAACGAAACGCGCCTTGACGGGGTATCCGCCGGCGATGAAGGGGTAGAGGTGGAGGGTCGACGCTGCTGCCGTCGCGGCCAGGGGGAAGAGCAGGAGCGTGCCGGCTGCACGGCGGCGTGGCGAGAAAACCGCCGTGATTGCGCCGGCCGCCATGCTGGCGAGCGCGACCGTTCCCAGCTTGCCGAGACCGAGGGGATGGCGCACGAAACCGTCGATGGTCCCCCACCACCAGCGGAGGAACTCCCAACCCGCACATGGTGAGGGGGCGAAGCCCCCGGCGTGGGCCGTGAACAGGGCGGGGCTCGCCGCCGGACGCATTTGAAAGAGGTACAGGGCGCCGAGGAGGAGCGTCAACGTTGTGCCGATCCCGGCGAGAGGTGCCAGGGCCCGGCGTTGATGCCGGAGGCCGTGGAGTCCCAAGGCCAGGCCGGTGCCAGCGACCACGAGCAGCGCCGGGTGGGAAAACAACGCAGCGAGGAGGCTGGTTCCCAGGAAGGCCAGGAGAGACCTCCTCTCGAGTTTGCGCTCGGCGGCATGGTGCGCGACCACCAGCACGAGCACGGAGAAGAAGAGATCGCCCGAGTACTGCTTGAACTCACCGGAATAGAAGACGGCTGCCGGGGACGCCGCGAAGGGGAGGAAGGCCAGGGGTGCCCCCGTCGGGCCCAGGATCCTGCAGGTGAGGCGCAGGAAGAGGAATAACGCCCCGAGCCCGAACAGCAGGGGGACGATTGTTAGTGTGGGGTCCTCGTAGTTGAACATCGACCCAACGAGCTTGGAGACCATGAGGAAGCCCGCGGGAGCCGACTGGTTGAGGGCCAGGGGGCCGAGAAGCTCTGCGGGGCTCTTCTGGACGACGTTCAACGCCAGCATGGCCGGGTCGAGCCAGAGGGACCGGTTCATAAGAAACATGCGGAGCCGGAACACAGTTCCCGCAACCAGCCCGAGCGTGAGAAGGGTGGCCGCGGTCCATTGGTGGGGTCCAGCGGTGCCGCCGTCCTCCGGGGCGCATCCGAGGAACTTCGTCCATCGTTGGATGGCTGGTTTTGCGGCCTGAACGAGCATGCTCCCAAGGTGCATTGTGGCTCCAGGATGATACAACCATCGTTCTGCGGTCGCGGCCGGGGCGTTGGCCATCCAGGGAGTGACGTACGGGCGTGGCGTTCCGGGTCCTGCCGTTCGTGCGGACGCCGTGGCGCAGCCGGCGGGAACGCTCCTTCGTTCAGTTGGCCGAATGGGCGGAGGGGTCCGCAGGTCCCTGGGCCGGCGGGTCGGCGATGGGGCCGAAGCTGTTCTCGTACAGGGTCAGATTGTGTTGCAGCGCCCGGAGGAGCTGCTTGGCCTGAAAGGGCGTCATGATCATCCGGGCGACGACGGGGATGTCCTGGCGCCCCGGAAGCGTCCTTCCGAAGTCGAGGACGACCTCGGTGTAGTTGTGGGCGATCATGACGAAGTTGGAGTAGTGCCCCATGGCCACATCGGGTGGCAAGGTCAGCTTGGGCTGTTGCTGTTTCTGGTCGCTCATGGCAGGCTCCCTTCGAGTATCAGTGTACTTCCTCCACCGGTTTGGGGGGGGCTGCCGTACCATGGTGGCCGAGCAGGATGCTGGAGGTTCCCATGAGTCGACCCGAGTTGCGCGACACGAGCCTGGAAGCCATCGAACGCTGTGTTCGTCACGTGAGCAGCCGGAGCACGCCCCTGTTTCATTTCTCGGCGGATCCCTTGCCCCAGAAGCGTGAGGTCATCGGGATCCTCCGGCACTGCCAGGAGGTGCTCTTCCCGGGGTTCTTCGGGGAACAGGAGCTCTACCGGGGCAACCTGGAGTATCACCTTGGGGATCAGCTCTACATCTTGGCCCGCCGTCTGCGGAGTGAGGTGACCAAGGCCTTCCTGATGGCGGCGGGGGATGCCGCGGAACGGGAACGGGCCGAGGAACGGGCCGGAGACGTCGTCTTCCGCTTTCTGTCCGACCTTCCGTGGGTCATGGAGCTGGTGGCCGAAGACGTCCAGGCGGCCGTTGACGGCGATCCTGCGGCCACCGGCGCCGTGGAGGTCATCATGGCCTACCCCGGTTTCAAGGCCATCTACACCTACCGGCTCGCCCACTGTCTCCACCGGCTCGGGGTCCCACTGATCCCCCGGATCATGACCGAGTTCGCCCACAATGAGACGGGCGTCGACATCCACCCGGGCGCCCGGATCGGCCGCCACTTCTTCATTGACCACGGAACCGGGGTGGTCGTCGGTGAGACGACCGAGATCGGAGATCGCGTCAAGCTCTACCAGGGTGTGACCCTGGGAGCGCTCTCCTTTCCCCGGGACGAGCGGGGCCGCCTGGTGCGGGGAACCAAGCGGCATCCCACCATCGAGGACGAGGTGGTCATCTATTCGGGCGCCACGATCCTCGGAGGGGAGACGGTCATCGGACGGGGCTCGGTCATCGGCGGCAACGTCTGGCTGGTTTCCTCGGTGCCGCCGGGTTCCAAGGTCGTGCTCTCGAGGTCCCAGCTGAGCTACGAGGTCACGGGCCCCAAAGCCGGAGAGTGAAGCCGAATCATCGGCCAGACGCCGTGACCAGGGGCGGGATGTGCAGCGCGTTCCATCCTCCAGATGGGTGGCCCGTGGTTGGGGGGGACCGTCGGCCGGCTCTTGTGGTAAAGTGCGGCCCGTGGTGCGCTTGAAGGTCCTGACCGTGCTCTTTCTGACCGCCGGCTTGCTGGCGGGTGGAACCCTGTCCATGGCGTCGGAACCGCTGGGCGACGATGGTGGAGCAGCGGTCCACGCCCTGATCGCCAGGATCTCCGCGGCCCAGCGTTCGATTCACTCCCTGAAGGCGCGATTCCGCCAGGAGAAGAAGAGCTCCATGCTCCTGGAGGCCACGGTTTCCACGGGGACCTTCCTCTACAGCGTAGCCTTATACAACACTGACGCTGCGC
>CAZXNA010000164.1:0-6133 GCA_964641295.1 uncultured Thermoanaerobaculia bacterium | reverse complement strand
ACTCAACGCCGTCGGAGGGGGGACATGCGGGAAACCATAGCCATCTGTAGCCAAAAAGGCGGGGTAGGCAAGACCACCCTGGCCCTGAATTTGGGGCTCGCCTTGGCCGAGTTGGGAGTGCCGGTGACGGTGATGGAGCTCGATCCCCAGGGGTGTCTGGCGGCATCGTTGGCCAGCAGTGGGGTTGGACAGCGGGGTCTCATGCAGTTCCTCGAGAATCGCGCTTCCACGGAGTTGCCCCTGATCTCCACCAAGGTGCCGGGGTTCAGCCTCCTCCCCGTTGGGGATCTCCCGCCGGAAGGCGAGCTCGATTTCGAAGACCTGATCTCCGAGGGCGAGAGGCTTGGAGAGGTGCTGGAGCAGTCCTTCAGCAGGGGAAGTGAGATCGTGTTGCTGGACTGCCCGTCGGGCTTCGGGGCCATCGTCCAGGCGGCGCTGCGTCATGCGGGAGGAGCGTTGGTCCCCATTCAGGCGGAGCCCCTGTCCCTTCGGGGTGTGGGGCGTTTTCTTCTCGGGATCGAGGCGATCCAACGGGAATCGAACCCTGCCCTGGTACTTCTCGGACTCGTGCTCATGATGCTGGAGAAGCAGAGCGAGGCCTCCCTCTCCGTTCTGACCTCGGCCTGGGGCGCCTTCGATTCCGAGGCCATCTGCGAGACCGTCATTCCTCGCCGGGATGAGTTCCTTCAGGCAAGCCTCCTGGGGATCCCCGTCGCATTCCTCGGCCGACGGATGCATCCGGAAGGACGCCGCTTCCAGACCCTCGCGCAGGAGGTCCTCGACCGTCTTGAACGAGAAAAGAAGGGGGAGGAGGATGTCGAGCAATACCGCACGCTTGTTTGAATTGAAGGATGCCTCGGCCGTTTCACGGCGGTTGACCCGTCCCAGAGAGACTTCGGTTGAGGTCTCGGCTTCAACACCGGCTTGGGAGCAGCCAGGTCCGGTCTCCATGGCGCCGGTCGATTTCCAGACCCTCATCGAATCCTCGGCGACCGCCACGGAGCTGTGGGAACGGCTTCTGGATTGGGCCCAGGCCGAGCTGGCCGCCCAAGGGGTCTTCGTTCTGGATCAGCATGGGTTTGTCATAGCGGCCCGTTCCCACGGTGACAGCAGCTTGCCTCCGGAGGTGTTCTCCGCCGTTTTCGCGGAGGGATTGACGGTTCTCGGTCCGTACCTCGAGGCGGGGCAGCGTGTTCGTCAGCAGGAGTTCAGGATCGATGGCGTCGGATGGATCTCCATTTCGCAACACGAGCTTGGAGGAGCTCCGGTCCTGTTCTGCGTCTGGCGGAACAGCAGGGTCCGGCAGAGGAGAATCGAGAGGATCTGGCGCCGGATTGCAGGGACAGTCATGCTGTACGACGAGCTGCTCAAACCTGCTCGGATAAATCCGGAGGCCTGAGAGGGTGAAGGGGGTGGGGACCTGCCGTGACCGCCATGATCCCCTGGTGGCTGAAGGTGTGGCGTTCATGTGTCATGCGGGGGGAGGAGAGTTGGCATGAGGCGGATTCTGATCGATCACACGGTGGGGAAGACCGAGGGTGTGCTCGCGTTGATCGACGTCCTCCAGACCGAAGGGATGAAGAACGCAACCCAGAGAATCATCGTGAGCGGGCCCAACGGCGAGCGTGGTGAGATCCGTTTGGCCCGAGGGTCCGTCTACGACGTCAACGCCGGGGCGATGAAGGACTCGGAGGCCCTCAAGGAGATGTTGGGTTGGGAGATCGCGGAGATCTCAATTGACGATGCTGGTGATTTGAACCGCTCTGTTCTCGGCGAGGCTTGCTGCCCGGTGGACCAGCTGTTGCTGGATATCGTGGACAGCGTGCCGGGACTGTCAAGAATATTCAAAAATGGAGAGGAGGATGGCGGAATGGCAACGGTAGAAGAACAACTGGGTCAGGTGCTGCAGACCATGGTGGACCGCCTGGGAGGCGTCGACGCAGCCATGCTGGTCGACAGCGAGGGCTTTGTCGTGGCCAGCTACGGGGCGATCCTCGGTTCGGCCAACGACGTCGAAATGGTCGGCGGGATCACCACCTCCCTGTTGACCATGACCTCAAGGGTAGCGGGAGTGCTTGGGACGG
The DNA here is from genome assembly GCA_964641295.1 of uncultured Thermoanaerobaculia bacterium. Classification (GTDB taxonomy): domain Bacteria; phylum Acidobacteriota; class Thermoanaerobaculia; order Thermoanaerobaculales; family Sulfomarinibacteraceae; genus JAADFK01. The sequence goes on along the minus strand of CAZXNA010000164.1, from coordinate 4,049 downwards.
GCAACGTGGACCGGGTCATGCTGCACGGCACGGACCGGCACGTCTTCGTTTCACCCGCAACTCCCAGCGTGAACCTGGTCACCATTGCCAGGAAGGATGCCTCCCTTGGCCTGATCTTTGCCGAGCTGAAGAACATCGGGAGCACCATCGAAGAGGTACTTGGAGGGAATTGAGAATGTCGCTAGCGGAAAAGATCCAAGAGCGCCAGCTCGAGCCTCACCATATTTTCCTTGCGTCCTTCCTCGCGGGTCTCAACGAAATGGGGATCCTCAACCAGGCCTCGGTCAACGTGGCGGCACGGCGGGCAGGACGGTACCTGGCCGAGTATGCGAGGGTTCGTGGTGGTCTTCCGGAGCCCGGAGCCACGGCGACCGAAACGGCCCAGCGGTACGTGGCGCATCTCGATGCCCTGATGGGCCTCGGTACGAAGCTCGAGATCGGCACGGAGAACGGCTCCGCCTATTGCAAGGTCGTCTCCAGCGGTTGCCGTTTCTGCCCCAAGGGAGTGGGGGAGGCAGAGCTCGAGGGGACCATCTGCCCGTACCCCGGGTTGATCGAGGAGTTCGTCAACCAACTTCTGCCGGAAGGCGAAAGGGTGTCGCTGGTGATGACCAACCGGAGGCCACTGGCCAAGGAGGGCGGGGCCTGTCTGGTGCAGCTGGCGTAGGGTTCATTCGTTCTCGAGCCGGCGGCAGGCTTCCTGACCGCCTGGGTCCGTGACAGCCGGACGGGCCGGTCACCGGGAACGCCATCACCGGCGGCGGTGCGGGCGTCGACTGTCCGGTTGCTGTGAGATCCGCCCTCGCCGGTTTCTTCGAGTCTCTCTCGGCGGCCTCTCCAGGCATCCACCCGGGGGGGAAGGGGACCGTGCGGGGCCTGCCGGGCCGATTCCAGCCGGGACGGCGTTGTCTCGCAGGTCCCGGTGGCGTGGCCGTCAGACGTGGGAGGCCATGGCGCGCCATGCGACGAGGCGGTCGTTCATGGCGCGCAGGCGGCGGCAGAGGAGGCGGCAGAGGAGCGTCAGGAACTGGACGGCGGCGTCGGGGTCCATGGCCAGGACCTCCTCGAGAACGGATCGGCTGACGGAGAACACCGTGCAGCCGTCACGGTGGGCCCTGGCATCGGCCGACCGGGGCTGCTCGTCGATGAGGGCCATCTCGCCGAAGACCTCACCGCGGCCGAGGATGGTCAGGCACTCCTCGCCCATGCCGGGCACCAGGCGGGAGATGCGGACCTGGCCATCGACGACGATGTAGAGCTTGTCGCCGCGCTCCCCCTCGGCGAAAATCAGGGCCTCGGGGTCGAAGCGCTCCTCCTGGGAGTAGGTGGCCAGGAGGCGGAGCTCCTGGGCGGAAAGCCCTTGTTCCTCGAGGACCTCGAACTTTTCCTCGGTACTCAGGGCCACCGGCGTCCCGAGGGCATGATCCTCGTGCTCCACCGCGAACCCGGACCCGGGCGCCAGGAGCTCGTTCATCTGCCCGTTGGCCGCACGGACCTTGTCGGAGAGGGTTTGCCAGTAGCTCCACAGGAGGGCCACCGCCAGCTCGCGGTCGTCGGAAACGGCCCGGTCCAGGTCGTTGGCCAGGAAGAGGTAGAGGGCGCCCCCCTTGACGCCGAAGGCCGTGGCCGACCGCGGCGAATGGTCCAGAAAGGAGACCTCGCCGAAGAGGGAACCCGTCCCCAGGGTGCTGAGGACCTGGGTGCCGGCCGGGGTCTTCCGGGTGACGTGGACGGTCCCGGAACGGACCAGGTAGATGTCCCGTCCCTCGCTGTCCTCGCGGAAGATGACCTGGGCCTCCTCGAATGGCACGTTGTGGGCCAGCCGCGCCAGGGCGATCAGCTGCTCGTCTCCGAAGTGGTGGAAGACCGGAATCTGGCGGAGCTCGGCGGCTCGCTCGATGATCTGGTCCCGCTCGGTGGCCTGGCGTTTGACGGCTTCCCGGCGCCGGCGGAACTGCCTCGAGGAGAAGATCCGGGCCTGGCTCAGGGCCACGTGGTCGCAGGCCTTCTGGAGGGCCTTGGCCCGCTCGCGGGTCAGGGTGTCGACCTCCTCGTCGCTGGTGTTGCACAGGCGGGCCAGGGTCGTCACCCGCCGCCGGTCCTGCTCCTGCTCGCGGTCCGTCTCCCACTGGGAGAGGAGCATGGCGTCGATGGCATGCTCCAGCGCCACCCGGTAGCTCTCGAGCTGCAGCGCGGCCCGGGAGGTCTCGACGGCCAGGCGCAGGTCCAGGGGGTTGAGCCGCCGGGCCTGGGAGAACTCCTGCAGGGCCGTGGCGGGGTCGCCGTGCTTGAGGTGGAGGAAGCCGCTGGCGGAGTAGGCCAGGTAGTGGAAGGGAATCCGGAGCTTGGCGAAGTCGAACATCTCGATGGCGCGGTCCAGCTCGCCCCGGCTGATGAAGATGTTCCCCATGCCGATGGCGTGGGAGGACTCCAGGTTGCGCCGCTTGAGCTCCCGTTCGAGGCTCTCCGGCTCCGACTGCTGGCGCAGGTTTTCGGCCTCGTCGAGAAACCTGGAGCCCTGGGGCGAGAGGACGGCGGCAACCTCCAGGAGGTCGGCGGCTTCGGAGGGGCGGCCGACGGCGGCCAGGCGCCGGGCGATGGCAATCAGCCGGTCGAGCAGGGACGGATGGAGGTGTACCGTGTCCATGGACTGTTCCAAATACCGATGGTACGAAGATCGATCGCCTGCGTCAATCGCCCGGGTATCGGGGGGCGGGTGGGGGAACGATCATCCGGACCAGGCTTCTATGGCCGTGATGCGGGCCGGGACGCCCTCGATCTCCACCGTCTCCCCGGGGGTGCGGCCCAGCAGACCCTGGGCCAGGCCGCTTCCGTTGGCGAAGATGCGCCGCTCGAGGTCGGCGTCCCACTGCCCCAGGATCGTCACGGGCTCCATGGGCGATCCGTCCAGCGTTTCCAGGTGGACCACGGTACCGATGTTGACCCGGCTGGTGTCGGCGGCGCCGGGCTCGAGGACCCGCACGGAGGCGAGCTCCTCCTGGATCTTGGCCGCCCGGGCCGACAGGAGTTCCTGGCGGTCCCGCAGCATGTGGTACTCGAAGTTCTCCCGTAGGTCGCCCTCGGCGGCGGCGGCGTTGATTCCCTTGAGTGTCTTGGGGATCTCCACCTCCAGAAGCTCCTTGAGCTCGGCGCGCTTCGCCTCGATGGCCCGCTGCGTGGCCACCAGGAGCGTCGAATGGTCCTCCTCGGCGGGCTTGCGGCTCTTGACCTGGACGCCCGCCTGCTCGATCAGGCGGACGCGCTGGGGCTCGATCCCCGGTGCCCGCCGGATCCGCTCGACGAAACGCTGGGCCTGTTCGGGCGTGGCCTTCTCCAGCACCAGCCGGACGGCCACCCGGCCCCCGTCCAGCAGGGCCTTGGCCCGGGCCCGCCATGGCGCGAACTCCCGGCGGCTGAGCGTGTCGGGCAGGCGCTCCAGGATGGAGACGGTCATCCGGCGGGCCACGGGCTCCGGGGCATCCTCCGCAGTGACGGACTCGCAGAGCCAGATGAAACGAGCCGGGTGCTTGATCGGGTTGCGGAGGATGGCCTCCAGGGCCACGTCCACGCGCTCCGTGGCACCTGCCCCCGTGAGCTCCCGGACCATGGTGTCCAGAACTGCCGGATGCTCCTCGTGGAGCAGCCACTCGGACCAGATCTCCGTCCAATCGGAGGGGCGGGCCTCCCGGAGGGCGTCGAGGGCTCCCTGCCGAACGGTGCGGTCCTGGATCCCCATGAGGAGGGTCAAGGGCGCCGCCGTTTCCAGAAGCCGCCGGCGGCTCTCGCTGGCGGCCGCCTCGCCCCCGGGCAGACCCTCCAGGGTGCCCGCCGTTTCCCAGGCCAGCCCGGGGTCGGACGACTCCAGGCCGGGAAGGGACTCGATCAGCACGCCGGCGGCTGCCTCGGCATCCACGGGGCCCCTTCCCGCCAGGCGGCGGGCCAGGGCCAGGCGCTCGCGGGGCCCGGCCCGCCGGAGATCCTCCCGTTGGGCCCTGGTGGCGTCCTCGGCGCCGGCGGCCCCGGTGTCGCGGCGGCGGGGGCGCGGGCCG
>CAZXNA010000163.1:0-6182 GCA_964641295.1 uncultured Thermoanaerobaculia bacterium | reverse complement strand
TACCACCGGGTTCCACCGGGACGGTACCATTTCTTTCTGGACGCCTCCAACAACGACGGTGTGTGGACTCCCAAACCCCTCAAGGTCGACCTCGTCATCCTCCCGCCGTGGTACGCCACCCTGTGGTTTCGGGCCATCCTGCTACTTCTCGTGGCCGGGGGGATCTTCCTGGCGATTCGCGTCCGGTTCAACGCCCAGGAGCGTCGCCAGAAGGCCCTCGAGGCCGAGGTGCAGCAACGGACGAAGGAGCTGGCCGAGGCCAACCGGCGCATCCAGGAACAGAACCAGCTCCTCAGGGAACTGAGCCGCACCGATCCCCTGACAGGCCTGGGAAACCGGCGCGTCCTCGCCGAGCACCTCCCCATGGAGCTGGCGGTGCTCCGGCGGGAGGTCGCCCGAAACCGGCTGCCAACCCTCGACACCTACCACGGCGCCATGCTGTCCATCATCGACCTGGACCATTTCAAGCGGATCAACGACCGCTGGGGTCACGAGGTCGGGGACCGGGCCCTTCGTGCGGTCGCCGAGACCCTCAGCCCCAGCCTCCGCGAAGGGGACATGGCCATCCGGTGGGGCGGCGAGGAGTTCGTCATCCTCAGCCGTGGGGTCGACACTCCAGGCGCCATCCAGCTGGCGCGGCGGCTCCTCGAATACCTCGGCTCCGCCTCCATCGAGGCGCCTGACGGATCTCCCATCCGCCTGCGGGGTTCCGTCGGCTTTCTCCAGCTCCCCCTGGGGACCGAGGCATTCCTCGAACGCACCCTGTGGGCACGATTCGTCGATGCCGCCGATCACCTCCTCTACGAGGCCAAGGCCCGCGGGAGGTTCCGCGCCTGCGGCGTCGTGTGGCAATACGGCGCCACCGCTCCCGTTTCCGAACAGGAGCTTCTACCGGCCGTTCTCGACAACCCAACCTCCCCCCCGCCACCGTTGCGCTTTATCGAGATCGAACCGGAAGAATAGCCCGATAAAGAACAACCCAGCTTACAGCGGAGGAAACTCCGCCAGGATCGCGCGCACGCCTCTCCTGAGTTGCTCGTCGGTTCTCAGGAAGCCGGCACCCGTGCCGGCGGCAGACCCCGACCAGATGGGCTCGTCGCGGCCGGAGAGCCAGAACGAGATCGTCAACGAGCCGGACCGGCTCATGTGCGAACCCACGGGCCCCGGTGCGTTCGTGCTACCGGATTGGGCGGCGCTGGCCTCGGTGCGCGCCGTGTGGAAGCTGGACAGCCGGTAGGAGACGTAGAAGTCGATCCGGCTCTGCTCCGCCTTGAGGTATCCGCGCTTGCTCAGCTCGGATTCGATGATGGCCCGGGCCCTGTCGTCCTGCATCTTCATGGAGCCGCCCTCACCTGTCTCGGCGCCCTGTCTCGTACCCGGCTTCCAACGCCAGAATCTCATGGCATGAAAGTCCACCCCCTCAACGGCCTTGCTCTTGACCTCGAACTGGCTGGCCGAGCCGGTACTGGTCGTACAACCCGGCACGAGGGCCATCAAGACGGCTCCGAGCACCACGATCAATTCCCGCCGCATGGCTCTGCTCCTTTCCTCCGGAGTCCCTGGCGCCTGATTCTTATCCTGGCTTCATTATCCCCCACGTCCGGGTCCCCTGCCAACTCATTCCCCCTGCCTCTTACCCAGGACCGCCTTCTTGACCTGCCGCCGCGTGAAACCGGTAGCGATCCCCTGCACGGCGTAGGCCGAAGCCATCCACCGGGGATAGGTCAGCTCCCGCCGGCCCCGGCGCAAGGCTTCAAGAACAGCGCGGGACAACCCTTCGGGTTCCACCATCCGGCGCCTAGCCACCGGGGGCAGCTTTTCCAGATCCTCAGGGCTGAAGAACGGCGTCCGGACGGCACCCGGGTAGACCGTCAGCACGTGGACTCCGGCATCCTCGACCTCCAACGACAACGCCGAAGCCAGTCCAACCAGGGCGAACTTGGACGCCGCGTAGACGCTCTCGCCCGGGGGTGCGATCTTGCCGGCCACGGAAGCCATGAAGACGATCCATCCCCGGCCGCGCTCGACCATTCCCGGCAGGACCGCCCTCGTGCTGTAGACCGATCCGAGGAAGTTGACCCGCATCATCCGTTCAACATCGTCCAGATCCCACTGGAGAAAGTCCCGGTGACCACCGTAGCCCGCGTTGTTGATCAACAGGCTGGCCGGCCCGAGCTTTTCCTCCGCCCGTCGGATCGCGGAGAAGACCTGGTCACGGTCCCCGACGTCGCAGGGGACGGCCAAAGCCCGCCCACCACCGGCGACGATTCCCTCCGCGGCCGATTGGATCTCACCTTCCCGACGGGCCAGCAATGCCACTCGCGCCCCCAGCCGAGCCAGGTCGACGGCCAACAACCGCCCGATGCCGCTCGACGCCCCCGTAACGATGGCCGTCATGTCCTCAAACGATTTCACGCGCATGATTCACCATCCACCTGCTGCAGGGTCGACTGTGGCTCGCCTCCAGGCGCTCTCTCGATCAGGTCGCTCAACGTGCCATCAGCACGCCTTCGTTCCGCCATCCTGTAAGAATCCGGAACACCACACCCCCCTTCGCCCTTCGCGAAGAAGTCCGATGAGTCGTGCGGCCTCAGCCTCCCCATGTGCACCTCCACCCCCAGGGTACCGCGCCCCACACGTGGGCCGTTACCGCCGGACCCGTACGACTCGGGGATCCCGAAGGCCGCCACTCGTGGCATCTCGCCATTGACACGGTTTCCCGCCGATGCGACGATTCCTTGGATGAGCATGAGTTACGACCTCTGGATCCAAAACGGAACCGTCGTTCCCATGGTGGAGGACCGGGAGTGGTTCACCGGCGACGTGCTGGTCCGGGACGGACGCATCGCCGCCATCACCCGCGGGAGCGCCACCGGGGTCAATGCCCGCCAGGTTCTCGACGCCAGCGATTGCCTCGTCCTCCCCGGACTGATCCAGGCCCATGTTCATGTGGTCCAGTCTCTCCTGCGTCACAGCGCGGACAACCTGGAGCTGCTGGACTGGCTTCGGACCCGCACATGGCCTTACGAGGCGGCCCTGGATGGGGACGGCGTCGAAGCCTCGGCCCAGCTGGGCTTCGCCGAGCTGCTCAGCGGTGGAACGACGACGGTCCTCGACTTCGGCACGACCCACCATCACGAACGTGTCTTCGCTGTCGCCGAGGCCATGGGGATCCGGTGTCTCTCCGGCAAGACCCACATGGATACGGGAGAGGGTGTCCCGGCCGGGCTCCTGGAGGAGACCGAACGATCCCTCGCAGACGCCGAGGCACTGGGCCGGCGGTGGCACGGCGCCGCCGGCGGCCGCCTGGGCTACGCCGTTGCGCCCCGCTTCGCCCTTTCCTGCACCCGGGAGCTCCTCGAGGCCTGCGCGGAACTGGCCCGGAACAACGGCTGGCTGCTCCAGACCCACGCTTCGGAGAACCGCAGCGAGATCTCCGAGGTTCGCCGGCGGACCGGCATGGGGAACATCGAGTACCTCCATTCGGTCGGACTGACTGGATCCGACGTCGTTCTGGCCCACGGCGTGCATCTGGACGACGCGGACCGGGATCTTCTCTCGACGACCGGTACAGGGATCTGCCACTGTCCAGGCGCCAACCTCAAACTGGCCTCCGGCATCGCCGACGTCCCCGCCATGCTCCGCTCGGGAATCACGGTCGGACTGGGTGCCGACGGCCCCCCGTGCAACAACCGCCTCTCGGCTTTCCACGAAATGTCCCTGGCGGGGACGATCCACAACCTCCGCCACGGTCCGACGGCCATGGACCCCTGGAGGGTGCTGGCCATGGTGACGCGCGATGCCGCGCGTCTGCTGCGCCTGGACGACACAACAGGGACGCTCCAGCCCGGTTACGCGGCTGATATGGTGGTCGTCGATGGAAACGCCTGGTCACTCCTGCCCGGCGGCGATCCCGCCGTACGCCTGGTTCACGGGACCTCGGCGTGCCACGTTCTCCACACGATCGTCGAGGGGAAGATCCTCGTCCGGAACGGAAGGCTCGTCGTGGCCGACCCTCAGGAGATCGCGCACCGGAGCCGGGAAGCCGCAACGGCCGTGTTCCGGCGGATGAAGGAGCTTGAGCCATGAGACTCCCCTTTTCAAAGCCCCGGATCGAGGATCTTGACCGGTACCTTTCGCGGAAGGAGTACAACAAGGCCCTGGAGGCGGTCACCAACGAGCTCAGGAAAAACCCAGAGCAGTTCAACCTTCTCCTGCGGCAGGCCGAAATCCTCGGGCTGGCGGGAGATCGTCAACAGGCCGTCACCCTCTACCGCGAGCTGGCCGAGCGATACACCAGGGACGGGTTCTATGCCAAGGCCATCGCACTCTACAAGAAGACCCTTCGCTTGGAGCCCAACGCCGAAGATGTCCACGAGGAGCTGACGCGGCTGATCGAGGAGGACAAGCGGACGCGCCTTCCCCTGGAGCAGCGCCTGGCCTCCCTTGCGAGAACGCCGACGGCAAGCTCCCCCGAGGGAGATCCCAACCGGGAACAGCACCTCAAGGAGCTCCAGGCCTCGACCCTCTTCGCCGCCTTCGAGAAGGACGCTCTTCACGATCTCCTGACCTCCACGACTCTTCGTTCCTACGGCAAGGGTGACGTCATCGTCACCGAGGGGGAACCCGGCTCCAGTCTGTTCCTCGTGGTCTCGGGAACCGTCCAGGTCTTCACCCGCGACGAGTCCAGCGGCGAGGAGATCCACCTGGCTCAGCTCGGTCCCGGCGACTTCTTTGGTGAGGTCTCCCTTCTGACCGGCAAACCGAGGACGGCAACCATCACGGCGGACTCTCCGGTCATCGCCATCGAGCTGACGAGGGAGGCCGTCGACCGGATCGCCACGCGTCATCCCGAGGTCCGCCGGATCCTCGAAGAGTTCTGCAACAAGAGGGCCGAGGAGGCCGTCGAGGCCATCATCCACCGAAGGAGGTCCAGCTGACGTGCCACTGCCCCCCATCCGGCTCTACGGCGACCCGGTCCTTACGGCGCCCAACGCCAAGGTGGAGCGTTTCGGCCCAGAGCTGGCCGGGCTCGTCGGTTTGATGCTGCAGGTGGCCTGGGCCGAACCGGGGCTCGGCCTCGCCGCTCCACAGATCGGGCGGAACCTCAGGCTCGCGGTTGTCGATCTCTCCGTCGGCAAGAATCCCCGGGACGTTCTAGTCCTGGCCAACCCCGTCATGGTCGAACAGGAGGGCGCTCAGATCCTGACCGAGGGGTGTCTCTCCTTCCCGGGTCTCTACACGAGAATTCGCCGCCCGGAGCAGGTCCTTGTACGAGCTCAGGATCTCCAGGGCCGCTGGCAGGAGCACGAAGCTCGGGGCAAGCTGGCCCAAGCCTTCTGCCACGAGCTGGATCACCTGGACGGAATCCTCCTACCGGACCACCTCTCATCCCTGAAGCGTCAGCTCTTCCTGGCCCGAGTCCGCGTGGCCCGCCTCCGCTGGAAGAGGAGCCGGAAACGGACCCACGATCCTACCCTTGGCTGACCTCGCAGCCGTGGGGAACGATTCCGGTGGGGAGGATCCGCCCCCCGGGGGCCGCCGCCAGCAGTGCGCTGGAAACGGCCCCCCGAAGGTCCGGCGGATGCCAGACCAGGAGGCTCCCGCCGCCGCCGGCGCCACACGCCTTGACGGCCAAGGCTCCGGCATCGAGGGCAGCCGTCACGATGCGATCGAGCTCTCCGGGACAGACCTCCGGTGCCAGGGTCCTCCGGGCGGCCCACTCCGATGCAATGGCCTCTCCAACGCCGGCCTCATCCCCGCCCAGAAGAGCCAAACGACAGCGCCGGGCGGCACCGGCAATGGCCTCCAAGCCCCGGGCCGTCGTCGGATCTCCCTCGAGCCGCCGCCGGATCACCTGCCAGTTGACCATCCCCGAGTGGTGGGTGATCCCCGTGTAGAAGACGCTCAGCCTGCTCGAGATCCAGGCCGGATCAACGGAAAGCCGTTCCAGACGCTGGCCACCGGGCTCCAGGTGGAGGGCCAGGACGCCCCCCGCCTCAGCGGCCCAGTGATCCTGGCATCCGGCAGGCGCTCCGAGCACACGGGCCTCCAGGTCCCGCAGGATTGGGACCAGCCGTTCGCCGTCCATGGATCGGCCCGCGAGGGCCAATAGCGCCCTGGCCAGGGCCACGGCGGATGCCGACGACCCCCCGAGGCCCCACCCCAACGGCCCCTGTTCG
>CAZXNA010000162.1:0-6191 GCA_964641295.1 uncultured Thermoanaerobaculia bacterium | reverse complement strand
CTCCTTTCTTTCGGCGGACGCCGCGGCGGCCCGCTAGTTCCCTCCCAGCCCGAACGAGAACCGGTACCGGGCCGAGAACTGGATGCGGAACTCATCGTAGTCCCAGCCGTCGGAGTAGTTCTTGCGGTAGCCGTACTGAAGCTCTCCGCCGAGCATGAGGGCTGAAGTCGGGTGGTACAGGACGTTGAACAGGGCGTACCGGCCTTCGTCGAAGGTATCGGGGGTGGCGTCGAAGCCGTCGTTGTCCAGGGAGATCTGGGAGTAACCCAACGACGTGGTCCAGTGCTCGCTCCAGTTGAGATCGTAGAACAATACCAGACCCGTCACCGGGATCAGTTCGCCCTTGAGCGGCCGGGTGGCGTCGCCGGGTGTCTGGACGACGCCGATGTCCGATGTGGCGTCGTTCATGTAGTTCTCCACACCCTCACCGTACAGCACCGAGGCGCGGATGGTGCTCCCGTTGGGACCCACCTTGATGTTCGTGCTGAGGTTGAACCCCCATCCCGTGGCGTTCCCCGAGAGGTCGTACTGGTCGCCGGTCAGGTCGTCCCACTCGATCTTCCGGACGATCCCTGCGATCTCGACGTAGCCCCAGTCCCCGGAGTGACGGTACTCGGCCGACAGGTCGGGCAGGGGGAAATGGGCCTTGATCCCGCGTGCCTCGATGATGTCGTTCCAGTGGCCGTTGTCGCCGCTGGCACCGGGGCGCTCCAACGCGATGGTGACGTGGTTGTGATCCGTCATGACGGGCATGTATCGGACCTGGACGTTCCGGAAGAAGGCCATGCCGCTGGGCCCCCAGTACTCCAGCGAGTTGGGGAAGACGTTGATGTCCATGAAGGGGCTCCAGTACTGCCCCGCACCGAAGCGTCCCCACTGCAGGTAGGCGTGGCGGAGCCGGATGGTCGTCTGCCCGGCGTCGGCGCCGACCCCGTACAGCTCCCATTCGAAGACGGCCCGGACATCGTGCTCACCGGCGGGGGCCGCCGCCTTGATCCCAAACCGGGTCTGCCGGACGCTGAAGTAGGTTTCCCCGTCCTCGCCGTACTCGTTTTTGTAGGATGGGAGCATGGAGGGGCGAACCACGTCGAACCAGTCGGGGTTGATCCGGCCCGAGTTGTACCCGGCATCGGTCTGGACGAAGCCGTAGATCTGCCCGATCGCCTTGTCGTGGCCGGTGATGGTGTCACCGTCCTCGTTGGTGAGACTCAGCTCCTCAAGGGCGGTGGCGTTCTGGCTCCACACCGGAACGGCCAGCCCGGCGACCATCAGAAGAACCGCGAGGGTTCGTGCAATACGCATGGTGTTCTCCTCAGTACCGGTCGAAGTAATCCTGGACCTTTGCGGGATCGGTGGTCTTGAGCAACACGAGCTTGAGCAGCACCCTGGCCTTGGCCGGGTTGAGCTCGCCCGAGGCCACCGTGCCGGTCTCGTCGTCGTTGACCTCCACGTTCCGCCCGATGGCGCCCGCCGTGACGCGACTGGAACGGACCACGACGACACCCTTGGCGACGGCACGCTTGACCGCCTCAAGGGCCTTGGAGGTCATGTTGCCGTTTCCCACACCGGCCGTGACGATCCCCTTGGCGCCAGCCTCCACGGCACAGTCGATCATGTCGGGCGACACACCGGCCGTGATGTAGATGACGTCCACGCGAGGCAGGACCTTGAGGCCCTTGACGGAGAACTCGCTCTTGTAGGTGTGGAGCTTGTAGGGGTACCGGAAGAACCGGTTCTTGCCGTAGAGGCACACGCCGATCAGCCCGCGCTCGGGTGACATGAAGGTCTGCACGTCGGTGGTGCTGGTCTTGGTGATGCTTCGGGCATCGTGGATGTCGTCGTTGGCGACGATCATCACGCCCCGGCCCGTGGCCCCCGGGTCCGCGGCGACCGCAACGGCGTTGTAGATGTTGAGGGGACCATCCGCGGACAGTGCCGTGGACGGACGCATGGCAGCCGTCATGACCACCGGTTTCTCGCTGTGAACCACCAGGTCGAGGAAGTATCCGGTCTCCTCGATGGTGTCGGTCCCGTGGGTGATGACGACACCGTCCACGTCACCGTCGGCCAGGAGCTCGTTGATCCTCTTGGCGAGCTTGAGCCAGATGGCGTCGTTCATGTCCTGGCTGCCCACGTTGGAGATCTGCTCGCCGGTGATCCGTGCAAGCTTCTCGAGCTGCGGCACGGCGTTGATCAGCACGTCCACCCCCACCTGTCCGGAGGTGTAGCCCGCCTGGGTCTGGGTCTCGGCCGAGCCGGCGATGGTTCCGCCGGTGGCCAGAATCACGATGTGGGGTTTCTTCGCCTGATCCGCGGCGCTCGCGGGTCCCGCGAGTGCCACCGCGACGGCGAGGAGCAGCACAATGCTCAGTGTCCTCTTCATGTCGTCCTTCCTTTCTCTCTCGTCCCTATCCTGAAGTTATCTTTATTTGGCGTACTTCTCCCGATCCAGCCCGGTCAGCTTGTCGGGGTCGAGCAGCTCACGGATCTGCTCCTCGGTCAGGAGCTTTTTCTCGCGAATCAGCTCCAGGAGGCCCTTGTCGGTCTCGTAGGCCTCCTTGGCCAGCTCGTCGCCCTTGGCATGGCCGATCACGGGGTTGAGGGCCGTCACGATTCCGACGGTCCGGTCCATGTAGTGCTTGAGGATCTTCTCGTTGACCGTGATCCCCTCCACACACTTCGTCCGGAGCATGGCCATGGCGTTGGTCATCAGCTGCTGCGACTCGAAGATGGCGATGGCCTCCACCGGCTCGTAGGCGTTGAGCTGGAGCTGACCGCTGTGGGCGGCCATGGTCACGGTGACGTCGTTGCCCATGACGCGGAAGGCCACGAGGTTCATCAGCTCGGGCGCCACGGGGTTGACCTTGCCCGGCATGATGGACGAACCCGGCTGCAACGCCGGGAGCTTGATCTCGAAGAGACCGGCGCGCGGTCCCGAAGTCAGGAGGATCAGGTCATCGGAGATCTTGGAGAGGCTGACCGCCAGATCCTTGAGGGCCGATGAATAGCTCGCGAAGGCCGTCTGGTCCCAGGTGGCGGCGATCATGTCATCCGCCGGGACGAACGGCTTGCCCGTCAGCTCCGCCAGGTGCGCCGCGCACTTTTCGGCGTAGGCCGGTGGGGCGTTGAGACCCGTCCCGATGGCAGTGCCCCCCATGTTGATTGCGTAGAGATGCTTCTGGGCCTCCCGGAGGATGGCGATGTTGCCCTCCAGCACGGCGGCGAAGGCGTGGAACTCCTGGCCCACCGTCATGGGAACGGCATCCTGCATCTCCGTGCGTCCCATCTTGACGATCTCGAGGAAGGCGTCACCCTTCGCCCGGAACGACGCAGCCAGCCGCTCGACCTCGGCGATCAGGGCATCGTTGTGCCGGACGATCGCCACCTTGATCGCCGTTGGGTAGGAGTCGTTCGTCGACTGGGACATGTTCACGTCATCGTTGGGAGAGATGAGGTCGTACCGGCCCAGCTCATGACCCGTCAGCTCCAGGGCCACGTTGGCCATGACCTCGTTGACGTTCATGTTGGTGGAGGTTCCCGCACCGCCCTGGTACGGATCCACCGGGAACTGGTCGAGGTACTTCCCGGCGAGGATGGCCTTGCCGGCCTCGAGGATGGCGTCACGGACCTCGGGTTTCATCTTGCCCACATCGGTGTTGGCCATGGCGGCCGCCATCTTGACCAGGGCGAAGGCCTTGATGAACTCCGGGTAGTCCGCGATGGTCCTGCCGGAAATCTGGAAATTCTCCATGGCGCGGGCCGTCTGGACACCGTAGTAGGCACCGGCCGGAATGGCCTTTTCTCCCAGCAGGTCGTGCTCGATGCGAACATCCTGCGGACCCTTGACCGCCGCCTGCTGGGCGACCGCTGGACTCCCAAGGAACGCCATGATGCCCACGAGGGCCGTCAAGAACACTGTCTTTCCGATCTTCATCTCTACCTCCAAGTTGTGGTCCACGGGAGCAACAGCCACGCTCCCTAACCGATCAGGACCGAGCCCAACAGCAGGGCGGCCACCGTGGCCATCGCCGTCGTCACGAGTCCGGGAATCATGAAACTGTGGTTCAACAGGTACTTTCCAATCTTAGTCGTCCCCGTCTGGTCGAAGGACACCGCCGCCAACACGGTTCCGTAGGTGGGCAGGAAGAAGTTGCCGTTGACCGAAGGATAGACACCGACCAGCAGGTGTGCCGGCAGCCCCAGCGCAACGCCAACGGGTCCCAGGATGACGATGGTCGCCGCCTGGCTGAACAGCAGGATGCAGAGCACGAACAGGCCGAAGGCGAAGACCCAGGGGTGGGCGCCGATGATCTCGGAGATCGTCCCGACGATGACCTGGCGGTTGGCGGTGAAGAACGAGGAACCCATCCAGGAGACACCGAGGATCGAGATGATGGCGACGAGACCGCCACGCATCAGGCCGCCCTTGATGGCATCGGCCGGCTTCGCCCGGAACAGGATGGTGATCAGTCCGGCGGCGGCCAGCATGATGATCATGATGGCAGGACCCATCTCCACTCTACCCGTCACGTTGGCACCGTCCTTCACCGTCTCATGGAGGGGCCGAAGGGCGGGGAAGAGGCCGACCGCCACCACCACGGCGACCGCGAGGAGAAACACCGAGCAGGAGCCGATCGCCCGCTTCCGGGCCTCGCCCTCGAGCTGCGTCCTCTCCGCGGGTGGCTTGACCAGCCCCTCGGCCAGGCGCCGCTGGTACTCGGGATCCTTGTCCAGGGGCACACCCTTCCATGCGACGGCAACGGTTCCGGCCGTCAGCCCGATCAGGGTCGCGGGGATGGTCACCATCATGATCTGGGGCAGCCCGACGTCCGATCCGGCGAGGACGGCAACCAGCGCCACGGTGACGGCGGAGACGGGGGAGGCGATCAGCCCGTGCTGGGCGGCGATCACGCTGATGGAGAGCGGCCGTTCGGGCCGGACCCCCGCCTTGCGGGCCACCTCGGCGATGACCGGCAGCAACGCATAGATGACGTGTTGGGTTCCCGCGGCGAAGATCAGGACGTAGGTCACGACCGGCGCGAGGAAGGTGATCCAGCTGGGGTTCTTGCGGAGCACCCTCTCGGCCACTTCCACCAGGAAGTCGAGACCACCCGCCGCCTCCATCATGGACAGTGCGGTGATCACCGCCAGGATCATGCCGAGCACCGTGGCCGGTGGGCTGCCCGGCGGCATGGCGAAGACAAAGACGAAGAGGACCAGGCCGAGACCCGATACGGTTCCCAGGGCGATTCCCCCCAGCCGGGCACCGATCACGATGCAGGCCAGAAGCAGCGTCAACTCGATGAACAATGACATTGGCCTGCTCCTTCAATCGCCATTCCAACGGGATTGAGCTGTCTCTCCCGGTGGGGGTTCGACGACCGGGTTCGGCCGCCCATGTAGCTGCTCATTCAATCGAATCCACCCCTGGAATCCAACGATTCCCTGTTGTTTTGAGCGAGCGATTACTCTTCTCAAAATGCAAATTACCATATTCCTTCCTGACGAACAACGACCAACCCTGTCAACCCTGCTAGGCCGCTGGACGTCAGACCATCGAGCGACAGGCGCCGTCAGCAGGCGAAAAACTCTGGAGGTTCGAGATGAGACGTGTTGTACCGGTCCTTCTGGCAATTGCATTGGTTTTCCCCATCGTGGCCCAGGCGCAGGAGATTCCCTGCATCGTCCCCTGTGAGCACCAGGCCGTCGTCAGGGCCCTGCAGCTGAGCGACGACCAGGTCGCCCAGTGGGACACCCTGCTGGCCGACCACCGCGCGGTCGTGGAGCCCCTCCGCGAACAGCTCCGGGCCGTCGAACAACAGCTGAAGGACCTTCTCGGCGAGCCCAATCCGGATCCCGCCGAGGTCGGTGCCCTGACCATCCAGGGCCACGATC
The DNA here is from genome assembly GCA_964641295.1 of uncultured Thermoanaerobaculia bacterium. Classification (GTDB taxonomy): domain Bacteria; phylum Acidobacteriota; class Thermoanaerobaculia; order Thermoanaerobaculales; family Sulfomarinibacteraceae; genus JAADFK01. Next base: position 296 of record CAZXNA010000162.1, on the reverse strand, counting down.
TCCGCGAGCAGATCCGTGCCGCGGACGAGGTCTATCGCCAGGGGTTCGAGGCCATGCTGGACGAGACCCAGGCGGGCAGGTTGCGCTTCATCCGGGGCGCCGGTCGCGTCCAAGCCCTGATCCCCGCCTTCCGGCGCTTCGGCCTGATGCGGCCACCGGCCATCGACGAGGAGCCCCAGGCTCCCACCGACGGTCCGGCACAGGCCCCCATTCCGGACGGGCCCGGGTTCTGAAGATCACGGTTCTTCAAGAACTGACCGCAGGGCGGCGGGACAACCCGCCGCCCTTCTCGTGAG
>CAZXNA010000161.1:0-6193 GCA_964641295.1 uncultured Thermoanaerobaculia bacterium | reverse complement strand
GAAGATGGCGTTGATGATTCGCGATCCGGCACGCGGGAGCGTGGGTGATCTGGGAAAATATCTCTCCAGTGACGGTGATCAAAGAGCCCGTTTGATCACGAGAATGCCCAGGAGCACGACGGCCGCGATGACTAGGCCGAGCCTCCCCGGCTTGAGGGGCTCGTGCCCGGGCAGTGGCCGGAGATCACCGTCGCCGACGACGATGACGCCAGCCCATCCGGCGGTGGCCATGCCGCCGTCCATGGCGGCGGCCCGGGCCGCCCACAGGGCCTCGGCGACGCTCCGCCCCCGGCCGAGCTCTTCGGAGAACCCGGCGAGCAGGGTCGCCGCCTCCCGGTCCTCAAGTGGCCACAGGCTGGCCAGGACCGCTCCGGCGCCGGCCTCGAGGAAGGCCCTGGCCAGGCTCTGGGCCCCCTCGCCGCCAAGCAGCTGGCCGGCAGAGCTGCCGCAGGAGGAGAGGATGACGAGCTGGCCGTCGAGGGGCAACCAGGGAATCTCACGGACCTGGAGAAGGCCGTCTTCCTTCGCGTCTCCCGGCGCCAGAATGATGGAAGATCGTTCCGGCTGCTCCGCGTCCACCACGGCGTGGGTCACCAGGTCGAGGATGGCGTATTCGGCAAGACGTGTTCTCTTGAGAGCCGCCTCGCTGGCATGGGCGCCGAAGAGAATTCGGCTCCCCGGACCGCTGACGCGTTCGAGCGCCGCCGCCTCCTGGGCGGCATGGGGAAGAGGAGCCAGGTGCAACCCGTTTCGCCAGGGCCCGGCGGCCCGGAAGGTGCCGCCGTCCTCCCGCTCCCCGCCGACCTCGGGTGCGAAAAAGATCAGCGCGGCGGATCGGCCGGCGGTGGATTCCTCGAGCACATTCCTCTTCAGATGGGTCCAGACGGCCGCCGAGGGAACGATGGAGATCTCGAAGCGGCGTCCCATTGGAGGAGCCGTTTCTGTGGCACGCAGTGCTCCGAATGGGCAGCGAAAGAGCGCATCGTCCGGAATGATGACCAGACGATGGACTCCCTCTGGCAACGCCGCGATGGCCTGGCCGAGCAGATCATCGTAGAGACGAACCGAGGCCCGAAGACCGTTGGCCGGAGAGGTGTCGCGCGCCGTCAGCAGCCCCTCCAGGATCTCGATCCGGCCGCGAAGATCTCTCCGTCCAGCCAGGGCAAAGGATTGGACCCGGTCCCTCGTGATGAGGGTGAGCCACGACTTCCCGATGTCCAGGTGGGGCTTCGCCCACGGCTCGCCGTCCCAGAGTTGATAGGCGAGGAGCGCCTGGTCGGGGGCAAGAAGGGACTGGATCTCGTGCAACCTGGGGATCGCGGATCCGGAAGGGTTCGGGGATTCCGGGAAACGGCGATGCAGCCGGTCTCGATGTGCCGATTCCTCTTCCTCGAGATCCCTCAGCTCCTCGAACGCGGATTCCCGTCCCGCCGGCTCGAGCTCCGGATCGGCGAGTTTCCGTTGCACGCGGGAGATCCGGGTCAGCACGCGTTCGTGCTGCCGGTACAGCTCGCTTTCCATCATGCTCTTGGAGATCTGCCGGTGCGCCCCCATGCGTTCGAGAAGCTCCCGGGCCCGGAACCGTTCCATGGTGTGAAAGGCCAGCGCGTACGCCGCCTGCGGTGAGGGGGAGGCCGGTGCCCGGGAGAGGAGCAGGCCGGCCAAGCGGTAGTAGACGTAGTCCCAGCGGGAGAACGCTCGCGCCCGGACCGTGCCGCGAACCTGGGGAGCGCGAAGGCCTTCGATGTACGCAATGGTATCGAGGTGCATCTGGACGGCATCCGCGAGTGAGGCATTGAGGGCCTCGAACCGAGCTTCGGAGGCCATGATCTCGGCGAGCAGGAATACGAAATCGCTCTGGCGGGCGCGTTGACGCGCTTCCTCGAAGGAGTGCCTCGCCTGCTCGAGAAACTGAGGGCCCATGGCCGCCTCGGCGGCACCCGAGAGCCCCAGGGTCTCGATCTCGACCTCGTGCAGGGAATGGCGCCGTGCGATCCTTGCGGCCCGGTGAAAGTACCCCAGGGCCTCTCGGCCCTCGCTTCGTTGGCCCAGCAGGTTGTACATGGCCGCTTCCACCTCGGCATTCCCGCCGCGGACGGAGAGCGCAAGACTCCGTTCGATGAGCTCTCGAAGAGTGTCCGGCTCCATCTCGCCCTCATGCACCAGCTCACGACCACAGAGAGCCATATTCGAGAGCGGAAGGCTCTCGCCCCAGATGTCTCCTGACCGGGCGCGCAACCGGGCGGCCTCTTCGTAGGCGGCGTACGCCTTTCTGTATCGTCCGAGGTACCAGTACACGCTGCCAAGGTTGTTCATCACCGAGCACTGGATGTCGTACTCTCCCTCCGGGAAAACAGTTTTCTTTGTCCGACGGAGCAGGTGAAGGGCCAGGGAATAGTCACCACGAACCTGGGCCAGGACCGCCTGTACGGACCAGATCCGTGCGGGCATCCATCGTTTGCCGGTTTTCTCCGCGAAGGGCAGGCACCATTCGAGCAGGGTGCCGGCGTCGTCCAGCCTTCCCTGGTCGATGAGGATGTAAGCCAGTATTTCCCCGGCGTAGGCGACCCCGAAAACGTCCCCTCCCGAGGCCATGCCGTCGATGGAGCGCCGGAAGGCCTTCTCCCAGCCGGACCTGCCCTCGAGCTGGTCCAGCCAGGCGATGAACATCTCGATCCGGTGGCCGCGGGGATATCGCTGAAGACACCGTTCCAGGAGTGCCCTGGCCTCCCCCCGGTGGGCAGGGTTGTTCCTGGCGTAGAGAAAGACGCGGTAGTAGTTCATGGCCGTCTGCGGGTTGGCGGCGATGGCCGCGCGGTAGTCCTCCAGAGGAGGGGGCAGCTTCTGGGCCCACGCCGGCCCGGCGGCCGCCAGAGCAAGCACAACCATCAGGATCCCTGACTGCCACCGGTGATACATCATCCCCATGGTACCTGAAATACCTTTCGCAAGTGGTGGCAGTGTGCCCATGACGGTCCGCCCGGTCTGGAATACAATGAGCCATGATGTCACCGGGAATCCAGGAAAGTGTACCTGGGGAAGCTCCGTTTCTCGACAAGGAGCAGGTGGAGCTCCTCACCCGCAGGGTCCGCGCTGCGGTCCGCCGAAGCTGCCCTCCCTATCTGGTGTCCCAGGCGGAGGACATCTCGCAGGAGGTCCTCCTCCGGTTGCTCCGGAAGCTGGAACGAACTGAGGGGAAAGCGAGCTTCTCGTCGATGTACCTGTTGAAGGTGGCCCACGGCGTGACGGTCGACGAGATTCGTCGCCGCAGCCGTCGGCGGGAGCGGACGGGTTTGGAGGACGACATGGAGGGACGCACACAGGACGGGCCGGATCCCGAGCGGGAGGCGTTCGGGCGTTCCTTGGGGCGCGAGATCCGCCGGTGCCTCAAGCGTCTCATCGCCTCCCGGCGGGTGGCTGTCACCCTCCACCTCCTTGGTTGCCCCATTCCGGAGATCGCCCAGCGCCTCCGCTGTCCAGAAAAGAGCGCGGACAACCGCGTCTACCGCGGGATGAAGAACCTCAGGGACTGCCTCGAATCAAAGGGATTGATGCCATGATCGAGCGGGGACATGACGAGCTCGTCCGCCTGCGGGAGGCCTTCTTTTCGGAAGACTGGGAGCGTTCCACCGAAGATTGCCCGGACTCCGAGAGGTTGTGGGCCTCGGCCGCCGGGGAGATGGAGCCGGCCGAGGACGAAGAGATACTCCTCCATCTGGCCCGGTGTGGCCGGTGCGCCTCCATCTGGCGTCTGGCCCGGGAGATGATCTTCCACGACGAGGCGGCTTTCGCCCCGGTCATTCCCATGGAAGAAGGGAAACGGGCGAGGGTGTGGCGGTGGCCCGCCCTGCTGGCGGCAGCAGCAATGGTGGTGATCGGCGTGGGCCTGGGTACGGGGTTGCTCCTCAACCACGTACAACCTCTCTCCCAGCCTGTGTACCGCCAACAGGGGGAGACGGTGAAGATGGAGGCATCCCCTGAAACACGGCGGCTGCCCCGCACGGTCTGCCGTCTGCGGTGGGCCACCGGCCCGGAAGGCACCCGCTACGACCTGACCGTAACCGGAAAGGACCTGACGATCATTTGCGTCGTCAAGGGCTTGACGAAGCCGGAGTACCTCCTCCCGCCGGAGGAGATCCCCGCGTCGACCCACGAGATCTTCTGGCGCGTCACGGCGCACTTTCCCGGTGGGGACGTCATCAGCTCCGAGACCTTCACATCGAGAATCGAGGATTGAGATCCACGACCCGTCTGACGTTGCACGCCTACGGGGACCCGTCGGCCGGGTGATCAGTCCTTGGGCCGTTTGAAGACCATGCCGATGTGGTCGGTGGCCCCGGTCTTGAAGTTGATGGCGGTGATGGCCACCAGCTCCCACCCCTCCTCGCCCAGCGCGTTGAGCTCCACGTCATAGGCGGGATCCAGGCGGTAGTTCTCCGATCGGATGTTGATGATTTTGTATTCCCAACGCCTGTGCTCCATGCCGGCCTCCCTCCCGCGTCACCGTTGTCGGGCCGACATTGTACCATCGGGCGGGAGGGTGAACCCATGCCGAGGACGTCCGTTCCAACGAACGGAGACCAGGACGCTCTGAAGGACTCGCGCGCGCCGGCCTTGACCGTCGTCGTGCCGGCCTACAACGAGGCGGCACGCCTTCCCGGCACCCTCGAACGAATGATGGCCTATTTCTCCGCTCCAGCCGAGTGGACCCCCGCGGAGATCGTCGTCGTGGACGACGGGTCCACCGACGGCACGGCCGCCGCCGCCGAGGAGGTGCTGGCCCCCAGCGGATTGGCCCACCGGGTGGAGCGCCACGCGGCGAACCGGGGGAAGGGAGCCGCCGTGCGGACCGGTATGGCCGCCTCCCGGGGTCGGCACGTCCTCATCAGCGACGCCGATCTGGCCACACCCGTGGAGGAGCTGGAACGACTCTGGAGCGCCCGTGGCGACCGGACGGTCGTCATCGGCTCCCGGGCCGTCGATCGCCGCCTGATCGAACAACGCCAGCCCTGGTACCGTGACCTCATGGGGCGTTGTTTCAATCTCCTCGTCCGGACCCTCGTCGGCGGACGGATCCACGACACCCAGTGCGGCTTCAAGCTCTTCCCCGGCGGTCTGGCCCGGCACCTGGCGCGGGTCCAACGCCTGGACGGCTTCGCCTTCGACGTCGAGCTCCTGGCCCGGAGCGCCGCCCTGGGCTATGGGGTGCGCGAGATCGGCGTTCGATGGCGGCACGTGGAGGCCTCCAGGGTTTCCCCCCTGCGTCACTCCCTGCAGATGTTTCGCGATTTGCTCCGCATTGCCGCCATGAAGGGCTCCGGGGATCTCAAGCGGTAGCCAACCCGGATGATTCATCCTCCATCTGTTGCAGGGCGGGGTGCACCGCACCTGGTGGGGTTCTCTGGATTCACTCCCTCCACGTGCCGCAAGCACCCCTGCGCTCGTTCATGGTCGCGGTCCCGAGCCTCCGGCTCGGAAGCCCTTCGGACCGGGCGTGTATCCCACAGGAGAACGCCGCCAGGCACGGCGCCTCCCGCCCTTGCGACGACGGCTGGTTGACGTCGCGAGGCGCCGGCTCCATGACCCCTGGGTCGGTCAACCGACCAGGGCGCGGAGGATGGCTTCCACGGGCTGATCTTCGTGAGCAAGATCGATGACGACGGCGTCCTGGGCGTCCAGTGCGGCCAGGAGGGAGGGGACCAGATGACGGCGGACGACCAGGAGGATTGCGGCCGGGCGTGATGAGGCCAGACCTCGCCGGACGGCGTCCATGTGGCCGCCGCCGCGAAGCTCCACCGGTCCCATCTCATCGGCGACCACGACAGCGCCGGGCGGGATCTCCCGGAGGCTCGAACGCGCCAGCTCCAGGCCCTCGCGGTGGAACTGGAAGCGGGTTCTTCCCTGGCCCCGGCCGCCGGGGGCGCGCGTGGCGAGGATCGTCTTGGCGCCCGTCGCCACGTCGACGATGTCGAAGCCGGTCTTGATGCCGGCATCCCGGTGGGCCGGTTGGACGAAACCGGCCACGGGGCGCCCGGTGGCCGCCAGACGCCGGGTCGCCTCGGTGACCGCCGTGGTCTTGCCCGAGCCCGAAGGGCCGGTGACGACGACGGCCCGAGCCCGGGTCGTCAGGCGCTCCCGCCGGGGACCCAAGGCTGTATGTCCACGGAGGGCTGCCGCTGCGGGGGCCGCCGCC
>CAZXNA010000160.1:0-6242 GCA_964641295.1 uncultured Thermoanaerobaculia bacterium | reverse complement strand
CATACGAGATTTCTGCCTGTCTCGTGGGCTCGGAGATGTGTAAAGAGACAGTCCACACCCAGGGCCGCCCGTGCCGTCGACCGGTCGCTGCGCTCCACGCGGGGCACGGGAAGCGGGAAGGCCCCCACGGGGACACACGGATACAGCTGCCTCAGCCGTTGTGCGAGAGATCCGGCGTGGGTGAACAGCCCCTCCACCCGGCCCAGGACGAGTCGGGCCGCCAGCCGGTGAAGTGCGCCGGCGTCGTGGTCGGCCAGGTTGTGGGCGATGGCCACGGCGGGCGTCCGATCCGGCGGCAGCCCGGTCAGCAGGAAGCGCCACCACGGTGCCCACGCCCAGGTCCAGTAGGGCAGAACCCAGGCCTGTACCCTGGCGTCCCGCGCCTGACGCCGAAGGCCGGCCCACGCCAGGGGCGAAAGGGGCGCCAGGACCGGCCGGGCTCCCTCCACGCGGGGGCAGGCTCCCGGATCCTGGTCGCCGATGCCCGGGTAGAGCCAGCCGGGATACTGCCGGTACGGGGTGAAGAAACCCACCTGGTGGCCCCGCTCTCTCAGGGCCAGCACCAGGTCGGTCGTTGTCCTGGCGATGCCGCCACGAAAAGGATGTCCGGGGCCGAGGACGAGAAGACGCACTAGCGTGTCGGCGGATGCGTGGCCTTCCGGTACCGCGCCTCCAGATGACCGAGGATCGGCCGCGGCACGAGACCCGAGACATCGCCCCCCAAGCCGATGACCTCCTTGACCAGCCGGGAGGAGAGGTAGGTGTACTCCTCCTTGGGTGTCAGGAAGACGGTCTCCGCGTTGGGATAGAGCCGGCGGTTCATCAGGGCCATCTGGAACTCGTACTCGAAGTCCGAGACCGCCCGCATGCCGCGGATGATGATGGTGGCGTCCAGCTCCTTGAGGAAGCTGACCAGGAGCCCTCGGAAGCTCCGGACCTCCACCGAGGGAACGTCCGCAAAGAGCTGCCGGATCATCTCCACGCGTTCGGCGGGCGTGAACAGAGAATCCTTGGAAGTGTTCTCCAGGATCCCGACGACCACCCTGGGGAAGATCTGGACCGCACGGTCGATGATGTCCACGTGACCCAGGTGCAGGGGATCGAAGGAACCCGGGTAGACCGCCAGCGCCGCTGTCTCTCGCATGGTGCTCACTCCTCCGTCACGCTTGCGGTGGCCCGGTTGTGGTGCCGGTCCATGGCCCGTACGACGAGCAGATGGCGCCCCTGGGCCACCGGCATGGAGAAACGCTCCACCGCTCCATCGAGCATACCGTCTTCCGGCGCCAGGGTCTTCCATTTCTTTCCGTCCCTGGAGTACTCGGCCCGTGCCACGGCGCTCCCCACATCCCGGACCTCGACGATCCAGGTCTCACCCTCACGCCGGAAGCTGATGACCGGCGGCGTGTTGTCCACGGTGAACCAGCGGCTGAGGGCCATGGTCTCCAGAGCATCCTCTGGATTCCGGACACGATCCGTGGCACCCACCCGGAACCTGTAGCGTCCGTCGGGAACGGCTGTCATGTCGATGGCGAGCTGGCTTCTGTCCAGGTCTTTGCGAACGGGTAGGACAAAGCCGTCCTGCCGTTCCATATCGACGGTGAACAACAACGGGTCATCGTTGGGGTCCTTGGCCTTCCACGCCACCGTCCGGTAGCCGACCCTCCAGTACTTTTTGCCCTGCCGGATGGTCGATGGGGTCTTCTTGCCCACCGAGAGCACCGTGAAAAAGCCGTTCTCGTCGGGGTGATCCACCTGGATGTACTGTCCCGTCGGTGGTGGGGCCGCCAGCCAGACGGCTCCCGGATCGGCCACCTTGACACTGAGGATTTGCGGCGGCGCGTTGAGCTCACGGTAGGAGACCTCCACCAGATCGATTCCGCCAGGCATGGTGGAGGGGATCTCCACCTCCCACTGCAGGGAAGGCGCCGGCGGAAGGGGAACGGAACCCGATCCCGCCGGGAGCCAGTCGCTCCATGGCAACCAGCTCTGGTCGGGCCGGACCGTCAAACCCGACCGGAAGCGGATCCTTACGCCCCGCTGCTGGGGTTCGACGCGGTATCTTCCGAACCGGGCCGGCAGCTTGAAGCGTTTGACGTGACTGCGAAAGGTCCCCCCGCCCGGCATGGATGTATCCCGGACCAGCACCGAGGCCGGTCCCTGGGTCAACGCGACCCTCCCGTCTCCGGCGAAGGCGACGACCTGGACGGCGTCGACCACGGCCAGGCGGGCGCCGCGGCCCTCGGGCTCGAAGCGCCAGACTTCGCCTTCCCAACCCGTGCCGGCCAGCACGCCACTCCCGTCCCATGCAAGGGCCGAGACCACCTGATCGACGAAGCGATGAACGGACAGCACAACACCGTCCGGAGTCACCCGGATCAGCTCCGAGGCCGCCGTCTTCCCGTTGACCTTGGGCAGCTTGAGGTCGGTTCCCTTGGTGCTGACCTTTTTCCCTTTTTTCCCCGTCTTCTTGCCCGGGGCATCTTCCGGCCTCGCCCCATCGTCGGGAGCCTCATCGGGCTCCCCGACCACCGCTGCAGCCCAAACCACGCCCTTCGGCGTCGTCACCACGGAGGCGATCTCGGTGAAGAGTGTATCGGCCACGACGCCGACGCTCCCCTTCCCATCCACCCGGAGCAGGTAGCCCTTGCCCGAAGTCCCGACGATCAGCGAGTTCCCGTCCACGGCCAGGCTTCGTGCGTGGGTGTCGGGGAGCTCGACCCACCGCTCGAGGCCTCGCGGCGTGATCCGATAGAGTGTCGCCGGCGGTCCGGCGGCAGCGATGGGCACTCCTTCGAAGAGGACCAGGTCCCACACGCCGCCCTCCCCGAGCCGGCCGACCTCCTTCAGTGTGCCCTCGTGGAGGCGAAAGATGACCGCCGGGCCCACTGTGGCCACCAAGAGATCGCCGTCGGACAGACGCAGCAAGGCCGTCACCTGCTCGGCGGGCACCTCGGCAACGAGCGTCCGCGACTGCCGCCTGACGGCAACGAGCCGGGCCGGATGACCCGTCCCGACAATGACGCCCCCGTCGGGGACAACGACGGCCGCCAGTGCCGTCGGCTCTTCCAGAGTCAGAGCCGTCCGCCACCGCGCCACCGGTACCAGGCGGCCGTCCGTGGTGATGGCCACACCTTCGCCCTTGCCGCCGGCGAGATCCGCCGAGGTATCCGAAACCCACCGCTTCGTCTGCGAGGCGGCCACGCCACCCGCAACGAGAACGGCCACACCGAGTATCGTCACGATTCGCTTCATGAACCCTCCCGCCCCAACTTCCCGAGCCCGTCCTCACGCACCTTCAGACCGATCCGGAACCCGCCAGAGGCCGGCTCCCCCAGGTCGACGACCTTCCAGGCCACCACCCGGTGGGAGACGTTCTTCACCTCGCCGCCGCGGCCGGCGGCGAGCGACAGCGCCACGCTCGGAGGAACGGCCACCGTCCCGCCGTCCAGGACGACCCCGACATCCCGGCGCTCCAGGGCGAGGACAAGCGAGCTGGCCGGCAGGTAACGATCAAGGAATCGCAGGTCGTCGTCGAACGAGGCTGGCCGGAAGGGGCGTGCTCCAAGGTCGTACAGGGTCCAGGCATCACCGTCCCCGACGACCAGGTCCATGGCGCCCGGCCGGGTCCCGGCAGGCACCCGAATCTCCTCGGTCCGCCACTGGTCGTCCCGGCCGAAGCGGCGCAGGCGAAGGCGGACCCGGACCGTCTCTCCCGGCCGGACCACCCACCGATCCGGCACCGCTTCGAGTATGTCGATCTTTCGTACCGCCTCCTCGGTTCGCACCGAGATATCGAGCTTCCGCATGGGCGGTTTCGGGAAGGGGGAGGCCTCCATGTACCCGAGCACGGCCGCCGCCAGGGCGGCCGCCTTCGCCGGGGCGTCGGGGCGGACGAAGCTCTCGCGGAAAGTCGCCCGGCCACCCTTCCCGTAGTCCAGCCTGATGCTCACGTGCAGGGTCTGATCCCCCACCGTGCGTCCCCGGGCCGTGATGGAGGTCTGGGTCACATAGGCCGCCAGCAGGGGGGCCAGGGTGCGGTCGGGTACGATCCGGTACTCGTAGCCTTCCCCATCAACCTCGACCTGCACCGGGAGCATGGATGCCTTCTCGCCGAGACGTCCCCAAACACCCCGGGAACGGTCGGCCTCCACCACGCCGATCTCGGGACCCGTGGAAAAGAACTTGAACGATGTGGCCAGGCTGGGCAGCAGGGCCGTCACGCGGGCCCTGGCCATGGGAATCCGGACCCGGCCCGTCCCCAGAAATGGATGACCGAGGGCCCAGACCTGGGTGCCGCGGATCTCGGTGATCGTTCCCCCGGCGGCCACCGTCGCATCACCATCCACGAGAACGGCGGCGATCATTCCCCCAGGCATCAGGTCGGCTTCGCGTGCAGCGGCCGTCGCCCTCCCCACGGTGGCGGACGTCGTCCACCCCATGCGGTCCCAGGCCCCGGACAGCCAGCCGTCCACCGGACCAGCCCCGAGGGAGACGGCCAGGAAGGGCACCGCTCCGCCCTGCGGACGGCCCGGCGCCAGCCAGTCGAGGAGCCACTGACCGAGGCGGGATTCGTTCCATGCCTGGACCAGCTCACGGAAGGGTGGCCGTACCTGCGCCGGGCCGCCGGTACGGGTTGCGCCACCTTCACCTCGACCGACGGTCAGCATGCGAACGAAGGGGGTGACACCGGCGATGGGTTCCTTGGCGAACTGCCAGGCAAAGGCCAGGGCGCCCAGGAGCTGGTCGCCGACATAGACGGGAGACCCGCTCATGCCGGCGAGAATCCCCGTGTCCTCGAAACGTGGATCGTCCAGGCGTACGAGGAACATGTCGCCGCCGGGAGTCGCCCCCGCCTGGTACGCCAGGACGGTCACGGGAATGCGGACGAGCTCCCCTCCCGGCATCTCCGTGATGCAGACGCCCCGGCTCCCGGGGGAAACGGAGGCCAGGTCCCGGATCTCCGGCACCTCCGCCCCGGCCGGAACGGCGAGGAAGACGAGGAGGCCGAGCCCGCATATCTTGCGGGCCTTTGTCGCGAGACCGCGGAGACGCCTGTCAGCGCGGGGTCTCGACCGAGGCGTCGAGGTGTGCTCGAGGCACGCTGCAGGTGTAGCCGCCGCGAGAAACGTCGCAACGGCGGGCGTGTCCGCAGTCGCAGCTGGAAGACGGCGAGATCTGCGGGCTAGGGCGAGGAATCGGCGAAATACGCTCATGGGCGGCCATTCTACTCTGGACGTTTCACTCCCGGCGACCTTCTCCCATAATGAAATGCCGGGCACACCCCAGCGGATGGGATTCCCGGGCTTTCCAGCCTCCCTTCGAGCCGCCCGTGGAATGGTGGCGACGGGAGGCGTATTCTGGAAGGTGTGGGTAATGTGACACCCGGGAGGCGACAGCATGCAGAACATCAAAGAGAAACCGGACGAATCCCAGGAACCGATCCACGAGCGCAACGGCAACCTGGTCTCCAGGGAAGCCGGTGAAGACCTCGTCCAGCGCCTGGCGGGCCACGTGGCCGGCATCATGCGCGAGCTCAACCTCGACCTGGAGGACCCCAATTTCGTCCACACGCCGGAGCGCGTGGCCAAGATGTACATGGAGATGTTCCACGGCATCTTCGAGGGTGCCGAGCCCAAGGTCACGACCTTCCCGAACGACGAGCACTATCACCACATGGTCATCGAGCGGGAGATCCCCTTCTACTCGATGTGCGCCCATCATTTCGTTCCCTTCTACGGTCACGCGCACATCGCCTACATCCCCCAGTCACGTATCGTCGGGCTCTCCAAGCTCCCCCGGATTCTGGAGTTCTACGCCAAGCGGCCCCAGCTCCAGGAACGCCTGACGGAGCAGGTTGCGGAGTTCCTCTGGGCGAAACTGAAGCCCCTGGGCGTCATGGTCGTCATCGAGGCCCGGCACCTCTGCGTGGAGATGCGGGGTGTGAAAAAGCCCGGGGCCCTGACGACGACCTCGGCATTGCGAGGTTGTTTTGCCGACCGGAAGGTCCGCGAGGAGTTCCTGGCCTTGGTCCGCCGCCAGCACTACTGGTGATTCCCCGGCTTTGCCATCTCCGGCGCCCGCCACATCACGGGCCGGGAGTGCCCGTCATGTGCCGCCTCCTTCCACGCACGGAGAGCACCTGCTGCGATCGATGTTCCCAAAAGCCGGTGCCAGGCGGTGCCACAGGCGGTGCCAGATGGGATGAGTAGGCCGGCCTCCTTTGTTTCGGCGTAGCGCTAAGC
>CAZXNA010000159.1:0-6416 GCA_964641295.1 uncultured Thermoanaerobaculia bacterium | reverse complement strand
GCCTCAGGATTTACCCCTTGACTTCCGCGGCCTACTCATAGAAGGCACCAAGATTCTTAGATTTGACAGGGAAACGTAGGGTGATGATCGCTGGGCTGGGTCTTCTGCGGTTGGGTTTCCGGGCAGAGGAAGAGCGGGCTAAACCCCCCGGCCGCCGCCGAAGAGCTCCAGGTGCAGGCGGGGGCCGAAGCGGAAGCCGTGCTCCAGACAGAGGGCGGCCACTTCGGGGCCGCGGCGGGTCAGCTCCTGCCGGGTCCTGGCCTCCGGCATCAGGAGAACACGGTCCCGCCTGGCTTCGGGAAGCTCCCCCAGAAGCTCCAGGATCTCCGGGAGATCCGCGGCGCCCCGCACGACGAACTTGAGCTGGTGCTCCGGAAAGCGGCCCAGCAGAGAGCGGAGCGCGGTCCAGTCGCTCCGGGCCCTGCGGTGGCGCTCCCGCCAGGGCCCGCCGGGATCCGAGTTGGAGGTCTTGGGCGAGATCGAGAGCAGGTCACAGACGAATTCCGGCGCAAGGGTCCCCGCCGTCTCCACGGTCAGGTGGAGCCCCGCGGCCCTCAGCGCCTGGCACAGCGCACCGAGCTCCCGTTGCAGCAACGGTTCTCCCCCCGTCAGGACCACGTGGCGCGCACCGGACTCCACGGCCTCGGCCGCCAGCTCCGGGACCCGCCGATGGAACCCCTCGGGATTCCAGGAGGTGTAGGGCGTGTCGCACCAGGCGCAGCGCAGGTTGCATCCCGTCGTCCTGATGAAGAAGGAGGGCACTCCGGCCAGGATCCCCTCGCCCTGGAGGCTGGTGAAGGTCTCGGCGATCCGCATCACCCCTCACTCCCCACCCTTTTCTCCCCCAAGCCGTGTGAACACACCCTCCGGCCGCTCGAGATCCCGGCAGCGGAGGACCCGGAGCCGGCGAACCACCTCCCCGTTCCGGACGATCTCGATGGGCTCCTCCTCCTCGACCTCCCGGAACATCCCGCGCAGGGGCTCCAGGACGCCGTGCTTGGAGGTGACGAAGAGGAAGTCCCTGCCGCGCAACTCCTCCGGCGGGTACCAGTAGAGGGAGGCCAGGCCGTGCTTGCCGCCGCGGATGTGGGCCAGCCGGGTCGGCATGGCGCCCCCCGAGAGGAAGGAGAAGAGGTGGACCTTGGTGTAGCTCTCCGAGGCCATCATCTCCCCGGGCGTCAGGCGTTCCATGATCCTCTCGGTCACCTCGCGGTTGCCGATGACCTCGGCCAGCTTCTTCGTGGAGATCCGGGCCGGACGGCCACGGTAGGACCACTGGACGGCCAAGAGCCGTTCGGGGTTGGCCAGGACCCATCCGGCCGCCAGGGAGATGCCGATGCCCATGGCCAGGCCGGCGATCAGCAGGGTCCGCCGCCCGCGAAAGGGCGTCAGCGCCAGGAGGGCCGCCGCCACCACGAGCCCCGGTCCGCCCCAGTGGGCGCCGACCCGCTCCCTCAGTGCCACGGTTCCAAAGGCGAGGAAGGGCATGGCCGTGGCGATCAGCGCCGCCGTCCAGGCGGCATCCCGCCGCCGCCAGCCCCGCCACCAGGCGATGGCCAGGGCGATGGCGATGAAGGGCGTCGCCAGCAGCAGGTTGGCGCCGAGGAACTCGAGGATGTAGTGGAGACCAAAGGAGTGCACCTGGTGGCGCCCCTCCAGCTGAAAGGTGATGTTGTCCCAGCCGTGCCGGGCACCCCAGATCCAGACGGGCATCGTCAGCACCAGCGACAGTGCGCCGGCCAGCCACGGCGCCGGCGTACGGAGCTGGCGCCGCGTCGAACGGTTCCACAGGGCCGGAAGCAGGGCCGGAAGCACGAGGACGGCTGGGAACTTGGCCAGAAAGCCCAGGCCGACGGCCACGCCGAAGCCCCACCATGCCGTACGCTCCCCCTGGGCCAGGGCGACGGCGGCCCAGGTGGCCGCCAGGTAGGCCGTCGCCATGGCGATGTCCGTCGAGGTGTAGAAGGCGCCGACGAAGAAAAGGGGCATGGCATGAAGCGCCACGTAGGCCCAGGCGGCCTCCCGTTCGCCCCCCCCGAGCCGCCGGATCAACCCGAGGAGGAAGAGCCCCGCCAGCAGGCTCGAAAGGACGGCCGGCCCACGCACGGCCAGGCGGGTCTCTCCCAAGACCATCCTGAAGGGGACCATGGCCCAGATGACCAGGGGAGGCTGATCGAAGTAGGACCAGTCCAGGTGGCGCGAGCAGTCCCAGTAGTAGGCCTCGTCGCCGGAGAGCGGCAGAGAGACGGCCAGGATGACGTGAAGCACCAGGAAGGCCAGCAGAACGAGCCAGAACCAGCGCCGGGGCGCCTGCATCTCCATTACTGCTCGAGGGTGCGCCTCAGCCGCCACAGCTCCCTCAGGGTCTCCGTGATGGTGGAGAGCTTGACGGTGGTGCTCCCCTTCTCCCGCGGACGATGGGTCACACCCACCTGCGCCCACGTGAGACCCGCTCGCTTGGCCCTGGCGTAGAGCTCGGCATCGATGAGGAAGCCGTCCGACGAGAGATGGACCGTGTCGAAAAACGATCGCCGGAACAGCTTGAAGGCGCAGTTGACGTCGCGCATCCTGACGCCGAGCACCCATGACTGGAGCCTGTTGTAGGTGGCGGATGTCAGCAGACGGATCCACGGATCCTGGCGGGCGACCCGGTAGCCGGCCACCATGTCGTGGTCGGCCAGCAGCGGATAGAGCTTCGAGATCTCGTTAAGATCGAACTGGGCATCGGCATCGGTGTAGAAGATCGCCTCGTACCGCGCCTCGGAAAACCCCCGGATGAGCGCCTTGGTGTAGCCCTGGTTGGGTCGCTGGGTCGCTGCCCACACCCGGGAATCCCGCTCGTGCCACCGGGCGATGATCTCGGGCGTCCGGTCGGTGGAGCCGTCGTCGACGACGATCAGCTCCCACAGGCGGCACTGGGCCTCCAGCGCCTCGACGGCCTCCTCGATGGCGATGGGGAGGATCTCCTCCTCGTTGTAGGCGGGCATGACCGCCGAAAGCTCGGGGATGGGCTCGCCTCCGGGAGAGGGCGAATCCGTGGCGGTCGGGGTGTTCGCTTCCACGGGCCGATTGTATCAGGAGCGTCCGCGCACGACCGGGGAGGGCGGCTCCCGTCCGTCCAGCACGGCCTCCACGTTGGCGGCGACCAGATCGGCCATGGCGCTCCGGGTCTCCACCGTCGCCGAACCCACGTGGGGAAGCAGGACGACGTTCTCCAGTCCCACGAGATCGGGATGGACCAGGGGCTCGTGCTCGAAGACGTCCAGGCCCGCCCCGGCCAGATGACCCTCGGCCAGAAGGCGGGCCAGGGCGGCCTCGTCGACGATGGGGCCGCGGGCCGTGTTGATCAGGTACGCCCCACGGGGCAAGAGCCGCAGCCGGCTCTCGTCCAGGAGATGGTCCGTCTCCGGCGTCAGGGGACAGTGGATGCTGAGGATGTCGGCCGAGCTCAGGAGCGTCTCCAGATCCACCTGCCGTCCCGGACCTTCGGCCGCCTCCCGGCGGCTGGTGAAGAGCACCTCCAGACCGAAGGCCGCCGCCCTCCGCGTCACGGCCCGGCCGATGCGTCCGTAGCCCAGGATGCCCAGGGTCTTGCCCTGGAGACCGCGGCCCAGGAGCAGATCGGGCTTCCAGCCCCCAAAACGGCCGGCACGCACCATGGCATCCCCCTCGACCACACGCCGCGTCACGGCGAGGATCAGGGCCCAAGTCAGGTCGGCCGTGGCCTCGGTCAGCACGTCCGGGGTGTTGGTCACCCAGATGCCCAGCCGCCGTGCGGCCTCCAGATCGATGTTGTCGTAGCCGACGGCGTAGTTGGCCACCACCCGCAGGTGCGGGCAGCCCTCCAGGACCTCGGCGGTTACGGGGTCGGCAAGAAGCGTGATGGCAGCCGTCGCTTCCCCGATGAAACGCGCCAGCGCGGCCCCATGGAGCACCCCGTCCGTCTCCCGGACCCGAAGCGGCCAACGCCGGCCCAGCCGCTCCAGGGCGCCCCCCGGCAGGGGGGAGGTCACGGCGATCTCGACCTTCGGTTTCACCAGCCCTCCACAGGCGCGAGGAACTCCATCAGGAGCTCCTCAAGGGGCATCTCGGCCGTCTCGACCACGCGTCCCAGCTCCTGGCCGTCGGCGTCCAGGACGACGATGGTCGGCACCCGTTCCGCCCTGCGGTCCCGGAGCACGCCCTCGGGAAGCAGACCCCTGCCGGCGATGAGGGTCCGGTCGACGCCGACGAGCTCCAGGCTGAAACGTTCCCCCCCGACGAGGTCCAGGACCTTCTTGAGCCGGGGCACCTCGCGCTCCGAGTCGGAGCACCACGAGCCCAGGACCACCACGATCCTGTAGGAGCCTGCGGTCGCCTGGAGCTTCTCGATGGTCTCGGGGTTGGGGTCGTAGGACTCGTAGGACTCCTTCCAGCCCGGCACGGCCTCCAGCTCCTTCCAGCCGAGCTTGCCCACCAGGTAGGGAACCGGCGGCGGCGGCTCGCTCCCGCTGGCCGTCCTGACCTTGCGGATGACATCGCCAACCTGCAGCCTTTCGGCCACCTGGTGGCCCCGCACCAGGGCGGCGAAGTTCGTGTAGTGACCCGTCAGGTGGTCGGCCGGCATCAGGGTCACGAAAAACTGACAGCCGCCCGTGTCGGGCCCCGAGGTGGCGATCCCGGCCCGCCACGAATCGAAGGGCATCAGGGAGACCTCGTCGGCCAGAACGAAGCCCGGGCCTCCCCAGCCGTCGCCGCGGGGATCGCCCCCCTGAACGACGAAATTGGGCACGACCCGGTGGATCGTCAACCCGTCGTAGAAACCCTCCCGCGCCAGGTCCCAAACCTCCCGGGCCGTGATGGGGGCGTTCTCGGTGTCCAGCTTCAGGCGCAGGATGCCCCGCACCGTCACCAGGTCGACCCAGTGAGGCTCCTTCATCCACTCCACGAGATCGGCGTACCAGCGCCGGTTATGCCGGGCCTCCCGCGCCGGCAGGGCCGCCTCGAGGCCCAGACCGCGGGCAGCCTGCACCACCTGGGCCTGCACCGCCCAGTCCGGGTCCTTTAGGGCGGCGGAGAGGATGGCCTCCCGCTCGGCCGCCGGGCTCTTCTCGAGGGCCAGGCGCAGGGCCGTGGCCCGGGCATCGGGCAGCCCGTCCCCGACCCACCGTTCGGCCAGCTTCACGAGCTCCAGAGGTTTGGGTGCAGCCTTCTGCCTGGAGAGCAGATCCAGGACCTGGGCCCGGACCGCCGCGTCCTTGCGCTGGAGAAGGGGGCGGAGCTGCCCGGGGGCCGGAAGACGGTTGGCCGCATCCGAGGCCTCGAGCCAGGCCAGGACGGCCTCGTCGTCTCCCGCCACCACCTTCGCCTCCAACCCCTTTGCCGCCGCACCGTCGATCCACGGAACGGCCCGCGCGGCAGCCCGGCGGCGCCAGCGATCCTCGGAACCCAGCCAGGCGGCAACACGGTCGGCCGTACCCTTCAACCCGCGGCGGGCCATGGCCGCCAGGGCACGGGAGGCCGGCCAGGGCTCCGGCCCCTCCACCGCCTCGGTCAGAAGGCCGTCGTCCTGAACCTCGGGATGGGCGCCCAGGGCCCGGATGGCCTCCACCCGGAGTGTCGACCGGCTCGATCGCGCACAGTCCAGGAGGGCGGCATGCCCGCTGGGGGGCAGGGGCGCCGGGTCGACGGCCAGGACGCCGCACGCCGCCGTCCGGACCCGCCAGTCCCGGTCCCCGAGGGCCTTCCGGACGACGGCACGGTCCTCGGGTGTCAGGACGCCCCGGGCCAGCCCCCGGATGGCCGTGGCGCGGATGACCGGCTCGGCATCGGACGCCAGCGCCCGCAGGGCCGGCCGAACGGACGGAGCGCTGCTCCGCGCCAGGGAGTAGGCGGCGGCCCGCCGCAGGAGCGGGTCCCTGTCGCCAGCGTGACCGGTGACGAAGGACTCCCACCGTCCGGCGGGCAGTCTCCACAGATTGGCCAGGCCCAGCTCGAGGACCGGCTCGACCTTCTCCCTCTCCATGGCCTCCATGAGGGGTCCGGCGAGCTCATCCCCCAGCTGGGCCGCCGCCCAGACGGCGCCGTCCCGCACCAGGGGAGAGCGCGAGACGAGACCGCTCCGGATCAGGCCCGCCGCGGGCTTCCCGATGCGAGCCGCAGCAATCATGACCTCGTACTGGACGGTGGGGTCGCGATCCTGGACGAAACGGGCCAGGTTGGCGACGTCCCGGGGGTTCCCCGCGACCTCGAGCACACGGATGGCCAGCCGTCGGAGCTCGGGATCCGGGTAGGCGAACAGGCCGCCGCGGCGCGGGGCCGGGAGGGCGCCCGTTGCCAGCGACTCCCGGAGGGCGGCCCGCAACGCGGTGGTGGAGGCCGGCGGAGTGGGCGCGACACGCCCCGGGGGACGCAACCCACAGGCCAGACGGGCGCAA
>CAZXNA010000158.1:0-6475 GCA_964641295.1 uncultured Thermoanaerobaculia bacterium | reverse complement strand
AGATGCACCAGTCCGGGCGGCTCTCCACCATGCCCTCGATACGGGCCTGCCCCCACCTGGGGATCCACTCGACGCTCTCGATGCCGGTCAGCGCCCGCTGGCGGAGGTCGTTACGGTCCATGCGGATGAACCACTGGGGGGTCGCCCGGAAGATGACAGGCTTCTTGCAACGCCAGCAGTGGGGGTAGGAGTGGCTCAACTCCTCCGAGGACAGCAGAACACCCTTCTCCCGGAGGGCCTCGACGATCTCGGGATTGGCCTGGAAGACGTGCTGCCCTTGCCAGAGTGGAACGTCCGACGTGAAGCGGCCGGCGTCGTCCACGGGCGCATAGGGCTCCAGCCCGTAGAGCTGGCCGACCACGTAGTCCTCGGCGCCGTGGCCCGGGGCCGTATGGACGAGGCCGGTGCCGGCGTCAAGGGTGACGTGGTCGCCGAGGATGAAGAGCCCGTCCCGGTCGACGAGGGGGTGCCGGTAGTGCGTCCGCTCCAGCACCCTGGCGTTGAAGGTCCTGAGGATCTCCCAGGAGTCCCAGCCCGCCGCATGGGCCGTCGCCTCGGCCAGTTCGGCCGCCACGATGAAAAGGGCGCCGTCGTGCTCGACCAGGGCGTACTCGAAGAGGGGGTGAAGGGCGATGGCCAGGTTGGAGGGGAGGGTCCAGGGAGTCGTCGTCCAGATGACGGCCGCGGCCGTCGTGCCCTCGGGGATCTCCAGGGCTGCCCGGGCGTCGTCCAACAGCTCGAAGGCCACGGTGATGGACGGACTGCTCTCGTCCTCGTACTCGACCTCGGCCTCGGCCAGCGCCGTGCGGCACGAGGTGCACCAGTGAACCGGCTTGAAGCCGCGTTCCACAAGTCCAGCCATCATGAAGCCGTGGAGCGCCGAGGCGATCTCGGCCTCGTAGCTGTAGTCCATGGTCAGGTACGGGTCTTCCCACAGGCCCAGAACGCCGAGACGCTCGAACTCCTCACGCTGGACGTCGACGAAACTCGCCGCGTACTCGCGGCAGGTTCGCCGGATCTCGCCGATGGACATCTCGCGCTTCTTCGAGCCTAGCTTCTTGTCGACCTGGTGCTCGATGGGAAGACCGTGGCAGTCCCAGCCGGGAATGTAGGGGGCGTCGAAACCCATCATGGTGCGGGACTTGACGATGATGTCCTTGAGGATCTTGTTGAGGGCGTGGCCCATGTGAATGTGGCCGTTGGCGTAGGGGGGGCCGTCGTGCAGAATGAAAACCGGCTTCCCCGCGCGCTCCTGGCGGATCCGATGGTACAACTCCATCTGCTTCCAGTGTTCGAGCATCTCGGGCTCGCGTTTCGGAAGCTGGGCCCTCATGGGGAAGCTGGTGCCGGGTAGGTTGAGTGTCTTTCGGTACATGGGCTTCCGCTCCTCCGGGCTGCGAGCCTACGCGGAGCGGCCTGCATCGTCAAGGAGGGGGCACAGCGGGAAGGGGATTGAACACAGCGTCCTCTCGCGGAGAGAGGGTTCTTCGTCTCGGGCGCACGCCACATCACGGGCTGGAGAGGTCCGTGATGTGGCGCCCCGTACGGGGGGGTCGATGGAAAGCCCCCTGCCCACCGCCGGACCGTCTCTCGTGAAGCACTTCGATGCCTGGAAGGCCGGCTTCAGCAGACGGCTCGAGCTTCCTTGTTGCTTCGACAACGATGGGCCAGATCGACGTTCGTCCAGGCGCCATTCGCTCCGCGAACATCACCATCGAGATTGGGGGGGGCGAGGCGGAAAGGGTGGGGAAGTGTCGTACACGTGCCGGGGAAAACGCTGTACAATCTGGCCCACAGGAGGTGATGACCATGATTGACAAGATTCGCGAGTATCTCGGTGAACGGTCCGACCTGCTGGAGTACCGCTGCACGGGAATCGACAAGGGCATGCTTCACCTGCCCGGACCGGATTTCATCGACCGTGTGGTGGCGAGCTCCGACCGGTCTCCCGTCGTCATGCGGAATCTCAACTGGCTGTTCAACACTGGACGGCTGGCGGGAACGGGTTACGTGTCGATCCTGCCGGTGGACCAGGGGATTGAGCACTCGGGGGCGGCCTCCTTCGCGCCCAACCCCATCTACTTCGATCCGGAAAACATCGTCAAGCTGGCCGTCGAAGGGGGCTGCAACGGTGTGGCGTCGACGCTGGGTGTTCTCGGTGCGGTTTCGAGAAAGTACGCCCACAAGATCCCCTTCATCGTCAAGATCAACCACAACGAGCTGTTGACCTACCCGCCCATTTACGACCAGACCCTCTTCGCCTCCGTGGAGCAGGCCTTCGAGCTCGGGGCCGCGGGCATCGGCGCGACCGTTTACTTCGGATCGGAGGACTCGAGGCGGCAGATCCAGGAGATCTCGGACGCCTTCCAGCAGGCCCACGAGCTGGGCATGTTCACGGTCCTGTGGTGCTACCTGAGGAACTCGGCCTTCAAGAAGGACGGCGTGGACTACCACGCTTCGGCCGATCTGACGGGCCAGGCCAACCATCTGGGCGTCACCATCGAGGCCGACATCGTCAAGCAGAAGCAGCCGGACCGCAACGGTGGCTACACGGCGCTCAACTTTGGGCGGACCCACAAGCTGGTCTACGAGAAGCTCGTTCCCGACAACCCCATCGAGTGGACCCGCTGGCAGGTGGCCAACTGCTACATGGGCCGCGCCGGCCTGATCAATTCCGGCGGCCCCTCTGGCGCCAACGACGTGGCCCAGGCCGTCCTGACGGCGGTCATCAACAAGCGCGCCGGCGGCATGGGGCTCATCACCGGGCGGAAGGCCTTCCAGAAGCCCATGAAGGACGGCGTGGAGATCCTCAATGCCGTCCAGGACGTCTACCTTTGCGAGGACGTCACCATCGCCTGAAGCCGCCATCAATGGCTGAAGCAACCATCGCCCCCGCCACGAAGGCGGGGGCGATCTTCGTTTGTTTCGGCTCGCATCATGTCTGGAGCACACGAAAAACGCCCCGCCATCCGGCGGGGCGTTGAGCTCTGCTTGCAGGCCTCGGTCTAGAAGGTCCAGCCGAGATACCCGTAAAGGATGTTGATGGAGCCGGTGGTGTCGTAGAGGTAGGGGTGGTTGTCGTCGTACTTGGCGTAGCGGTAGCGTCCACCGACGAAGAAGATCTTGTTGATGTGGTAATTGAGGGTGAAGTCCACGTCAACCCGGGAGACGTCGATCTTGGAGAACTCGGGCGTCTGGGAGAAGTCCCACACCGTCGACGCGTGCGTCGCAGCGTAGTCGTCCCCCGGGAGCTCGAAGGGTTTCATCTCCGCGTCGGACGAGGTCCACGTCAGGTTGAGGCCCAGGTCCCAGTGATCGTTGGGGCTGAACCGGACGCCGCCCATGAAGGTGTTGCTCGTGGAGTCGTAGCTGAGCCGGTCACGCGAGTAGCCATCCTGGCCACCAAGAATGCCGCCGGCTCACCCATCAAAGATGGGTATGGTTGTTGGCGCATCCAACGAGCTGTCGTTCCAGGCGTAACCGGCGAACCACGTCCACTGGGTCGCGGGGGTGTTGGAGAACATGATGGTGAAGTTCTGGTTGGTCCGCGACCAGTCGGTCAGGTTGCCGTCGGAGTTGTCACCGCTCCACCAGTTGTAGCTGGCGGTGAGGTTCGAGGCCTGGCCGAGGAAGACCGTCGCCGCGAGCTTGAGTCGATCCCAGCTCGAAGGGGAGGCCGTTCCGTCGCCGATGCGGGCATCTTGGAACTGGTAGTACTGGTCGGCCACCCAGGGGTTGGCTGCGGGAGGCGACTCCAGGGTCGAGGCCTGCTGGTTGAGGGACATGAAGGGGTGATCCACCGACCCGTGGAGGTACCGGGCGTCCAGGTGCCAGATCTTGGCCAGATGGGCGCGCCAGGAGATTCCCAGCACGTTCTCGGTGGTTTTGGTATCCCCGTTGTCCGTCACGGCGAAGTTGTCGCGGTCCCGTGTGGTGTAGTTCCAGGTGAATTTCAGGGTGCCGGCCCGGTGGCCGAGCCGGTAGCTGACATCGGCTGCCGACTGGATGACCGTCCGGTTGAGGGCAGATTGCCTCGTGAAGTCGGGGTCGAAGTCGTACATCTCGGCGAATGTGCTGCCAGTCGCCGGACCGGCGATGCCGACCCGCTGGTTGGGCTGGACGAAGAAATCGTCGTTGTCCAGGCTGTAGACCCGTCCCCTCCAACGGAGTCTCCAGGACTTGGAGAGCCTGCCGGCCACCGTGGCCAGGTAACCGTTGTAATTGGCCTTGAGACCGGTGAACTTGTTTTCCGTTTCCGACCAGACGCCCGTGGCCGTCAGGTGGAAGGTGCCTCCGAGGGATTGCTGGAGATCGAGACGGGCGATGTTCTTGTCGATATCCGGCCACAGGTCGATCGGCAGCTGGCCCTCGGCGGAGTCGTACTGGAGACGGTCGTCAAAGACGGGGGAGCGCAGCTCGGGATGCAGGGCATCGTCGTAGGTCATGGAGAGAGCCTGGAAGTTCTGGCGGTGTTGACGGGCCGTGTACCGGCCGGTCAGGCTGCCGCTGTTCCACGAACCCTTGATCTCGAGCACACCGTCGGTCGTGTGTTCGTTGAGGGGATGGCTCATGCTGTGAACGTGGCATGTGTCGCAGTGGGACACGGCAAAGGTCTGCCGGTGCCCTTCCCGGTGCTGATCCCGGACCTCGACGGCGAAGGTCAGCATCTCCGCGCCGGGGAACTGGAACTCCGTCCGGTTGTGGAGAACGGCGAAGGTCAGGTCGTAGTCCGTGTCCGGATTGTGGTCGGTGTTGAACACGACCTTGCCGTTGATGGACGTGGCCTCCATGTTGGTCATGGGGTCGTGGCCCAGCCGGTGCAACAGCTTGGTGTAGCTGGTGTGGGAGCGGACCATCCGGTAGATGTCGAAGTCCACAGTCGTCACGGCGTCATTGGAGTGCCGGATATCGGACTCGATAAAGAGGCTCCCCACCTTGCCGTGGGAGGCCAGGTCGAGCTTGAGGGCAGGCCCTCCATCGTCCGGCTCGTATTCGCTGACCATGTCGGGGGAGTCCGTGGCGTCGGTTCCCCAGGCTCCAAGACTGAAGCTGCCGGTCGCGCCCGAACCGTCATCGCCGGCGGCGGCGAGGAGAGGCAGGCTGACCAGCACGCCGATCAGGACGATGCGAAGCAGTGTTTTCATCGTCATTCCTCCTTCCTCACCGCGTCAGTCCGCGGCCACTGCTCGGCAGGGTCTGCGAGGGCAGGTCGCTGCCGTGGACCCGCGGGTGACAGGTCGTGCACTTGGTGGTCATGGCGGCGTTCATGCTGTAACGGCCCAGTGGGTTCTCTCGTTCCGTGCCGCCCACGTCGACCGGTCCGTCGGGGCTGACGAGACCTGCGTGGAAGTGGAACTCGTGGCACTGGAGGCAGAGCATGGGCTCGTTGGCGACGAGAAGGTTATTGGCCACCGTCCCGTGGGGGTTGTGACAGATCAGGCAGTTCTCCTCGACGGGCTCGTGCTCGAAGACGAACGGGCCTTCCTTGTCCTGGTGGCAGGTGAAACAGAGATCGTTGACCCGCATGTGGGTCTTCAGGGCGCTTTCGGTTGCCGCATGGGGATCGTGGCAGCTGACGCAGCTCATCTTGCCCTCCCGCACCGGGTGGTGCGAGGGGAGCTGCATTTGCGCCTCAGTGTCCGCATGGCAGCTCTTGCAGCTGTCGAGGGGGTTGGACGCCTTGTGGATGGAGTGGCAGTCGAAGCAGGTGACGCCCTCCGCCGCATGGGTCGAGGCGTCCCATTCGGCCAACCCCTTGTCGTGGTGGCATGTCAGGCAGGCCTGCTCGTCCTGGGCGGTGGGCTCGGCGAAGGTGCGGATGAGGGATGGATCGCCCTCCTCCATGTGCTTCGTGCCGTCGCCGTGGCAGGCTTGGCAGCCCACCGTCTTTCCCTGGACTTCGAAGGACTTGATCTGCATGTGCACGTTCTGGGTCATGGCAGCCGCCACCTCGTCGTGGCAGTCGGCGCAGGTCGGCCCCTCATCCGCGAGCACTGGCCAGGCCACGAGGCAGATCGCCGCGGCCAGAGCCAGTAGCACTCGTGCTTTCATGATCGTTCCCTCCTTGCTTCCGGAAAAAATAAGTCGCTCAAGAAATCTGTGCCGATAAAAGAGGGGGAGGACAGCGGCAACCCCTGCCGCACGATCGCCTCGCCGCCCCCACGGGGCGGCCTCCGCTGTGGCCTCAGCGGAACGGCGATCGAGGGTGCGTCAGATGGGATCTTGTACCCATATTCACAAGCTAACCATCTCAATATACATTGTCAAGCTTATGTCATAGTGCGAATGTGTACAGTGTTACACATTTCTAAATGAATGTGCAGGAATACTCTAATCACCTGACAGGAAAGGAGAACGAGGGAAGGGGTCCCACCACTCTCGACCACGGCCCTGGTTTTCGCTCCGGGAGGATAGTCTCAAGAGTTGTGTATGTCAAGTTCTGCAAAATGGGCCGAGATCCAAGAGAATGGGGATC
>CAZXNA010000157.1:0-6553 GCA_964641295.1 uncultured Thermoanaerobaculia bacterium | reverse complement strand
TGGTGCAGGTCTGGCGGCGCATGTAGGCCTTCCAGGCGTCGGAACCGGCCTCGCGGCCGCCGCCCGTTTCCTTCTCGCCGCCGAAGGCGCCGCCGATCTCGGCACCGGATGTGCCGATGTTGACGTTGGCGATGCCACAGTCGGAGCCCTCGTGGGAGAGGAAGGTCTCGGCCGAGTAGAGGTTGGAGGTGAAGATGGCCGAGGAAAGCCCCTGGTCCACGCTGTTGTGGAGGGCAATGGCCTCCTCGAGCTCCTCGAACTCGTAGATGTAGAGGATGGGGGCGAAGGTCTCCTCCCTGGCGATCTCCAGGTCGGGATGGGCCTTGACCAGGGTCGGCTCGACGAAGAAGCCGGGGCGGTCGATCCGGTTGCCGCCGTAGAGGATCTCGGCCGTGCCGTCGGCGCGGACCTTGTCCAGGGCCCCGAGGTAGGCCTGCACCGCGGCCTCGTCCACCAGCGGTCCCATGAGGGTGCCCTCGTCCAGGGGGTCGCCGATGGTGATGCTGGCGTAGGCCTTCTTGAGCCGCTCGATCATGGCCGGCGCGATGCCCTTCTGGAGGAAGAGGCGGCGCAGGGTCGTGCAGCGCTGGCCTGCGGTGCCGGCGGCGGCGAAGAGGATGGCGCGGAGCGCCAGGTCCTGGTCGGCGTCGTCCATGACGATGATGCCGTTGTTGCCACCGAGTTCCAGGATGGAGCGGCCGAAGTGACGGGCCACCGCCTCGCCCACGTGCCGGCCCATCTCGGTGGAACCGGTGAAGGAGATCAGCGGGATGCGCTTGTCATTGATCATGCGTTCGCCGACCACGGAGCCCGAGCCGATGATCAGGTTGAAGACCCCCGGGATCCCGTGCCGCTCGGCGATGGGGTTGACGATGTTCTGGACGGCGATGGCCGTCAGCGGGGTCGAGGAGGAGGGCTTCCACACCATGGTGTCGCCGCAGGCGGCGGCCACGGCGGCGTTCCACGCCCACACGGCGACGGGGAAGTTGAACGAGGTGATGATGCCGATGGTGCCCAGGGGGTGCCACTGCTCGTACATGCGGTGACGGGGGCGTTCCGAGTGCATGGTCAGCCCGTAGAGCTGCCGGGAGAGGCCGACGGCGAAATCGCACATGTCGATCATCTCCTGGACCTCTCCGAGCCCCTCGGAGAGGATCTTGCCCATCTCAAGGGTCACCAGCCGGCCCAGGGCGTCCTTGTTCTCCCGCAGGGCGTCGCCGATCTCACGGACGATCAGGCCGCGCTGGGGGGCCGGCATCATGCGCCAGGTCTTGAATGCCTCTTCGGCCCGCTCCACGACCTTCTCGTAGGCCTCCTCACCGGCCTGGATGACACTGGCGATGGGTTCGCCGGTGGTCGGATTGACCGAGGTCAGCTTCCGGCCATCCGCCGTCTCGATCCACTCTCCGGCGTAGGCGCCGGGGTTGACGGCCTTGATTCCAAGACTCTCAAGCAGTTGTTCGATGTCGCTCATGGGGACCTCCTCGTCGTTGTTCACATTGCGGCGGGAGTGTACCACCAATCGGGCCGGCGGTCCCCGTTTTGGCACCGGAAAACTGCCGAATCGTCCCCCTGCCGGAGGTATTGGAACCCATTGACCGCAGCGGGTGGTCCGGTGTGAGCCCCTGCCCGGATCCGGCTGGGGCCTGCTCAGGCCTCGTCATCCTCTTCGGGGCTCCGGGAGAAGTACGCCTCCCATTCGGCAATCGTGGAGGGGGAGAGGGGTGACTCGACTGGTGGCTTGTCCGGTTGACTGGCCCGGCGGCGCAGCCTGGAGATCCAGTCCGACGCCGGGATCACGCGGGCGCCCGCATCCTGGACCCGGCGGGCGAGGCCGCGGTCGTCCGTGACAACGGTGAAGTTGCACGCAGCTCTGCCTTTCGGGATCTGCTGGACGATCAGATCGTCGGCGGTGCGCCCCCCGCTGTAGAGAACCATCACGCGGCCCAACGCCTCGCGGGTGGGGCTCCCCTTCGGGGGTGGGCCGTCGAAAACGATGGTTATGGACGTCCGTTGGCGGCGGACGAGGTCGAGGACACTCTTGCGGACCGTGGCCCGATCGGCGCGTCCCACCAGCCGGAAGGCCAGGTTGTTGCCGTCAACGAGCAGCGGCACGTCGACGTCTCCAGAGCCATGCGGCAAGCAACAGCAAGCCGAGAACGAGGACCAGCGCGGCCACGGGGAGGAACAGGGCCAGGAGGGAGCCCGTGAAGGCGAGGGCGTCCTCCAACAGGGAGACGACCCAGTTTCCAGTGCCGAGGGTCGTGGCACTGACCGCGACCCGGCCCGTCGCCTTGGCGCCGTGGAAGAGCAGGGAGGTCGCTCCGGCCACCACGGCGGCCAGGACGACCCACCCTTCCCGGTGACCGCCGACGACGGCGACGGCGACCGCGGCGCCGGCCAGGGGGCGGATGAAGGTGTGGAGGACATCCCAGGCGTGATCCACCGCCGGGATCTTGTCTGCGAAGAACTCGACCACGTACAGAACGGCCAGGACGATCAGGGCCGGGGTGCCGGCGAAGAAATGGGCCGCCGACGAGTCAAAGTGGACGAGGTCGAACCGGACGCAGAGACCGAAGACGAGGAGGGTGGCGTAGGCGTTGAGCCCTGCAGCGGACGCCAGTCCCAGGACGGCGGCCAGGGTGCTCATCGCTGGCGGCTGCGGGCGCGCCGGATCAGCCGCTCGAGATCACGCTGGCCGACGAGCTGCCGGTACATCTGCATCGCCTTGGGATGATCGGGATCGGCGGCCAGCGCCCGCTCCAGGGCCTTTCGCTGGCGTTCGGGGTTGTTGCGCCGGCGCCAGAACTCGGAGAGCTCGAGCCACGCGTCGACGAACTTGGAGTCCACCTCCAGGGCCCAACGCAAGGTCTTGAGAGCACGGTCCTTCCAGAGGGGGTTGCGAAGCTGCAAGCGGGCCAGCTTGACGAGCTCGGCCGGGCGTGGGTCCAGCTTGCAGGCCTGCTCGAGGAGCTGGAGGGCCAGGTAGGGCTCACCCTCGTGAATCAGCTCGTTGGCCCTCTTGAGGTTGGCCTCCACCAGCTGGCTGCGCGCATCCGCACTGATCTTGTTCTTGGCCTTTGCCTGCTCGAGCTGCGTCTCCTTTTCCGTTTCCAGAGACCGGAGCACCTGGTCATAGCGTTGCTTGGAAGCGGGGTCGGAGAGGACCTCGTGGGCCTCGTTGGCCCGGTCCAGGATGATCTGGAACTGACGCCGCAGATCTTTGAGGTGATGCTCGCTGCTCCGGTTTGGGGAAAAGCGCTTCTGGGCCTGGCGCCACGCCGATTCCACCTCCTCGGAGCTGGCATTCCTGCGGATTCCCAGGGCCCGGTAGTGATCCATGCGGGTCGCCTCACCGGCCAGATGGATGATCCGTTCCCGTTCGGCGAGCTCGTCCGGGCTCAGGGCGGCCTCGTCGACGGTGGCGAACTTCTGACTGCTCTCGGTGGTTTGGCTCCCGATGCTGGGCATGGGTGCCAGGGAGGCTGCCGGAGCGTCACCGATGGAGATGATGCCAGCCGTGTACAGGGCATAGATGATGGCGATGGCCTCCTCCTCGGAGACCGAACCGATTGAGACCAGCTCGTCGAGGCGCCGCGTACCGTCCAGGCGACTGAGGAAAAACGCCTCGGTCGGCGTCAGCGGGAGCTCGTCGAGCAGCGTATCCAGCGTCACGCTGGGCCACGCCACCTGGCCCATGGAGCCGAGGCGCGCCCTCTTGTCCTCCAGGTTGGGGTAGCTCCGGGCGGCCAGGAGGATCAGCTCCATGGTGGTCAGCCCGGGAAGTGTGTCCGGCTGGCCTTCCGTTGTGCCTTCGACGAACTCGGAAAAGGAGTTCGGCGCCTCGGCGGCACGACAGATGATGGTGGTGGCGAGCTCGGCCAGCTCCCGCTCCAGGGTTCCCTGGTCCAGGTGTCCACGGGTCACCAGAAGGTGGCCAAGGGGCGGGGCGTCGGTGGAACCTTGACCAACCAGCAAGGTCAGGGCCTTGTCATTCTCGTCGATGATGCCCCGCTCCACCAGCCAGGATCCCAGCTTCTCCTCCTCGACGTTGGACCGGGCCGCCCTGAGCTCTCCATCGACGAAGATCAGCTCACGCTGGGCCTTGCCGCATACGGCCGCGAGAATGCCCGTGCTGCGCCGCGAGGCCACGCTGGCCATGAGGTCGGGCAGGGGCCGCGAGCGGCGGAGGTTCAACTTTCCACCGTCAGTGTTCGGCACCGTCCGCTTCCTTTCCATCTGCTCGGGTCTCCGGGACCTCCTCCAGCGGCACCACCTTGGGATCGATGCCGTCGTGACGCAGTGTCCTGGGAGCGTTGGGAAGGGCCTTGAGGGCCTCTTCCCTGGAGTTGAAATGGCCCCAGATCAGCTCCCAGCACGGTTCGCCCTGTCCGGCGTCCGTCCGCTCGGCCCGAACGGAGTCGGGGAACCGTCCCGCCTTGTTGAGGATTCGTTGGAGGTCCTGGGGCTCGCATCCACGATCGACGACGACGCCCCAGGCTCTCGGAGGGCTTTCTGAGGTCTTCCCGGCCCTGGAAAGGAGGACGGCGGTGCCTGCGAGGATCGCCAGGAGCACGAGGGCTCCGGCGATGATCCAGCGGACCGGTAACCGGCGGGCGTTCGTCCCTTCCATGGTCGGCGCCGTGAACAGGATGTCGTCGGCCAGGTCCTCCTCGGGTGTTGCGACGGGCACGGGTTCCAGGAGGCCGGCGGCCACCAGGGCTGCCAGCAGGCGGAAGACCTCTTCCCGGTCGTGGGGTGTCCTCTGGATGATCTGCTCCGCGGTCCTCTGGCCCGTGATCTTCGCGGCGATCAGGTCGGCCTCTTCACTCAGCTGCAAGGATGCGTACCGTTCGAGGAAGCCCGGGGCCCGGCGGAGCATCACCTGCAGGTCCGGCAGGATGGCCCTGGGCAGCTCATCGCCGCCCCGCACGAGGATCCCCTCGACGATGGCATGGCTCAGTGAGATGGTGGGTCCCGTCGCCTGGGGCGGCGCCTCCTCGATGGTGTCCAACTTCCGTTCGGGATCCGAGAACCAACCGTCCAGGGCTTCTTCCAGCGCCTCCTTGACAGCGGCGACCCCTTCGGTCTCGGGCAACCCCCGCCTCCGGGCCGTGGCAACGGCTTCCTGCAGAACATCAGGAGATCCCGAGGCGCCCGGAATGGAACCGACGTCGAGGCCTTCCACGCCGACGACCCGGCCCGCGGCCACCTTGAGGGTCAGGCTCCCACCAGACCAGCTCAACGTGGCCGATCCGTGCGGCCGTTCGGCCACCCAACGCCCGAAACGCCAGATCCACTGCGCGTCGCTCATGGAACCACTTTAGCCGATTCTGGAGCGGAATTCACCGCTCGGTGTTCTCCCCCGTGACATCGGGGTTCTTCCTCATGGGAACAACGAGGACCGGAACGGGAGTTGACCGCAGCACCTTGTCCGTGACGCTGCCGAGGAAGGCGTGCTCGAGCCCCCGGCTGCCCCGCGTCTTCATGATGATGAGTTCACAGCCCTCCTGCTCGGCCACCTCGACGATGACTCTCCACGGCTTCCCGCGCGAGACCATGATCTCCACCTGGACTTCCGCCGGGGACTCCTCCACGAGCTTCGTCATGGCCTCCATCGCCTGATCCCGAATGGTCTTGTAATAGTCCTCGTTGGGAGAGTGGAAGGAAAAGATGTCCGGATAGGGGAAGCTATCATCGATGACAGCCAGAAGGATCACTCGCGCACCATTGAGGCGGGCGAGTTCCACGGCCATGTCGAAGGGCCGCCTCCGCAAGTCCCCCAGATCGACGGGTACCAAGATCAGAGACGGGAGTGGACTGGCCATGTTGCACCTCCTTCACGGTGTCATCCTTCCAAATATGGCAGCTTCAGCCCGGTCTTGACAAGGGGCGGGGCTCTTACTAGGATGACGCTCCCAACGGTTGAACCGTTTGGGAGGTTAGCTCAGCGGAAGAGCACCTGCCTTACACGCAGGGGGTCGTGGGTTCAAATCCCCCACCTCCCACCCGAGAGCGAACGACTGCGGGGTCGTAGTTCAGTTGGTTAGAACGCCGGCCTGTCACGCCGGAGGTCGAGGGTTCGAGTCCCTTCGGCCCCGCCACTTCGACACCATGCGAGCCGCCCTTTTGGGCGGCTCTTTCGCGTCTTCGTGGCGGGGCCGAAGGGACTCGCGCCCCGGAGCCAGCGGGTGGCCGTAAGCCGGGCGCCGCCCTCTCCGCGTGGAATTCGCCTGTGGCGATTTCCACGCTACGACCCCCCCGGCAACGGCCACGGGCCGCTGCCTCTCGGGACGGACGAGTCCCCGCCGGGCGGTTTCTCCTGCGCGCTTCGATGGTGAGCAGGTTGGTGAGCAGGTTGGTGAAAGTGGACGGTATTGGCCTCGTAGCTGAGTTGCCAAGGTCGTGCCGGAGCCGTGTTCGATCGAATGCTCCGGGGCGCCGTGGGAGCTCGTTCGCTTCGCGAACCTTGCCTTGGGGATTGGGAGCGGTTTCGATCGGGTGGCCGTAAGCCGGGCGCCGCCCTCTCCGCGTGGAATTCGCCTGTGGCGAT